>CAXNFS010000024.1:0-20233 GCA_964201235.1 Gemmataceae bacterium
CGCACTAGGTACATTGAACCTCTATCGCGGAGGTAGCGCATGTGATTGAAAAGCTTATCGCTTGAAAGGAAAGATGTTTTAAGTTTTTCAAGGCAGATTTGTTCATCTTCGGTAAGCGTGTAAGGATCATTTGGATTGATCGTGGGAAATGAAGCGTCTTTCAGATGGCATACCTTGCCATCAATCATGATAGTTTTTTCATTGGTGTTAATTGTGTGAAGCAATCTACGATGGGTAAGATTCCATTCAGGCCTTCTAGCAAGCATTTGACCTTCAAGTTTAAACTGTATGATTGCAATGGCTTTTTGCATTCTTGCAAGCATTACCGGTTCGCGCAGCCCCTCAGCTTTTGGTTTGAAACATAAGGCAGGGTCATCTTTATAAACATGGCGAACCAGATATTCGATTGGCTGCAGGGGTACGCCATACCCCTCTTCAAGCTGAAGAATATTTCTGTATCTAAGGGAAATGCGAACAACATGGGCGATGAGCGCTTCGTTGCCAATGCAAGCGCCTAGCCAAGCTGCATCATGATTTCCCCAAGTGAATGCAACATTGGGCTGAACCATCATGTAATCAACCACCTGGTCGCCTCGTTGGCCTCTATCCCAACAATCGCCTGCGATAATTAACTCGTCGATAGCAAGGTTGCGCACTGCTCTAACAGTAAGGTGCACCAATTCTGGCCCTTTGCCGTTTTCAAGAATAGTATCAATAAGGGCGGAGTAGTACTCATTGCCCCGGTCTGCAGAAGGCTCATGGAGTAGTTCGATAAATAAGTCGCGGTAATCTATCGGAGATATTTTATAGATTTTCTCAAGCCCATATCGTTTCGATAGGACGCGCAATATTGAGAACAAATGCTTAAGGTTTTTGTGGCAGAATTCTCTTTCATTCGCAGGGTTTTCTAATCTTGGTTTAATTGCGTCAAGCATTTCTCTAGGGTAAAAGATTAGTGTAAGGAATTCTCTTAATTCCATAGGCGGCATAATATTTCCGAATAAACCTTCAACTAATGGGCGAAGTTTTCCTGAGGCATTATTGATTACATGCCTAAGTTTTGTGTATTCGCCATGGATATCGCTTATAATGTGAATTGTACCCTTAGGCAGGGTAAGTAACGCTTCGAGTCTTGCAACTTCCGCTAATGCTGAGTCAATGTTTGGGAATAAGGCTTTCCACGGAGCAAGTGCGGTGATTTCTTCGGGACTTATTTTGATATCAAGAGCCATTTAGTGCTTCCTTGTAAGCTGAAAAATTTACTCAATCATTATCATTAACAAGTATTGGTTTGATAATCAATCAGGGCTTAATAATTAATCAAATTATTGCTAAAATAAAAGTGTATTTCAACCGCCCAATTGCTAGGCTGATTTAATTCGTAAATGATTATTAAAGGAAAGGCAGATTAATATGAAGGTTTTAGTTATTGATGTTGGTGGTACTAATATAAAAATCAAAGTTTCTAATAAAGATGAAGTGCGAAAATTCCCTTCTGGTACAGATATTACTGGGAAGCAAATGGTTGCTGGTGTTTTGGAAAACTCCAAAGATTGGGCTTATGATTGTGTAACTATTGGTTTTCCTGGCCCGGTTGTTAATGGGAAAATCAGAAATGAACCTGTTAATCTTGGGCCAGGTTGGGTGAATATTGACTTTGAAAAAGCTTTTGGGAAACCAGTTCGAATTATCAATGATGCTGCGATGCAGGCATTAGGTTGTTATGAAGGTGGAAGAATGTTGTTTCTTGGTCTTGGCACCGGACTGGGTACAACTTTGATTGTTGATGGCGTGGTTGCTGCACTTGAAGCAGGGCACCTTCCGTTCAAGAAAAACAAAAGTTTCGAGTATTATGTAGGTGTAAAAGCATTAAATCGCTCAAGTCGTAAACATTGGCAAGATAATGTGTTTGAAGTTATTAAATTGCTAAAAGATGCGATGGTCGCTGATTATGTGGTGCTGGGTGGCGGGAATATTAAAAAACTGGATTCTTTGCCCGAGGGGGTTAAAAAGGGTGATAACAGTTTTGCATTTTTAGGAGGGGTTCGTTTTTGGGATAATAAAGTACCCGAAAAATCGAAAAATAAAAAATAGTCTGTGTTAAGTTGTTTTTAATTTCTGGCATAGCTTGTGTGTATTTTCTTTAATAAGTTAAAGATAGATACCATAAGTTATTAGAAGTAGTTGTTTAATCAAATCAAGGGCGCGTATATGTCAGATTACATCTTTACAATTGAAAATCTTATTAAGGCTTACGGTAAGAAAGAGGTTCTAAAAAACATCTGGCTTTCTTTTTACCCTGGGGCCAAAATTGGGGTCATTGGTTCAAATGGTGCAGGAAAAAGCTCGCTTCTTCGAATTATGGCCCTCCAAGACAAAGATTTTATTGGCTCTGTTCGAGCCGCTCCTAATATTACGATTGGACATGTCCCCCAAGAACCCCGCCTTAATGAGTCCAAAGATGTTCTTGGAAACTTGGAAGAAGCGGTAGAGCCAATACGAAAATTATTAATCCGAAGTGAAGAACTTGGAATGAAATTTGGCGAAGATCTTTCCCCTGAAGAAATGGAGAAAGTTCAGGCACAATTTGATCGCGTTCAAGATGCTATTAATGCTGCTGATGCTTGGGATCTTGACCGTAAACTAGAAATGGCAATGGATGCCATGCGACTGCCTCCCCCGGATGCTAAGATTTCGCAATTAAGTGGTGGCGAAAAGCGAAGAGTTGCACTTTGTAAAACATTGCTTGAAAGCCCAGATATTCTTCTGCTTGATGAGCCAACTAATCACCTTGATGCCGAAGCCGTTGCTTGGCTTGAGAAAACACTTAAAAATTACCCTGGAACGGTAGTATCGGTAACCCATGATCGGTACTTTTTAGATAATGTTGCGCAATGGATTTTGGAATTGGATCGCGGACAGGGGATTCCATGGAAAGGGAATTATTCTTCTTGGTTGGAACAAAAAGAAGCGAGACTTGCTAGAGAAGAGAAGCAAGAAACCGCTAGGAAAAAGGCGCTTGCAAGAGAACTCGAGTGGGCAAGAATGGCTCCTAAAGCTCGTATTGCTAAAAATAAAGCCCGCCTTAGTGCTTACGAAAAACTTGCTAGTCAGGAATATGAAGAACGAGAAGATGAACTTGTCATGCAGATTCCACCCGGGCCTCACCTTGGTGACCTTGTGGTTCGTGCTGAAGGTGTTCGAAAAGGCTATGGCGACAATATCTTGGTCGAAGATCTTAATTTTAATCTTCCCAAGGGTGGGATTGTTGGAATCATCGGGCCTAACGGTGCCGGTAAAACTACGCTTTTCCGTATGATTGTTGGACAAGAAAAACCAGACTCGGGTACGCTTCGCGTTGGCGAAACTGTTGTTCCTGCTTATGTTCAGCAAGGTCGCGATACCTTGGTAGATACAAATACTGTGTTCGAAGAAATTACAGGCGGCACAGATTATATTATGCTTGGTAAAACCAAGGTCGCTTCCCGTGGGTATGTTTCGCGCTTCAATTTTAAAGGTCAGGACCAACAAAGGCGAGTTGGAGAATTATCAGGCGGGGAGCGCAATAGGGTTCACTTGGCAAAACTTTTACGCAGTGGCGGAAATCTTTTGCTGCTTGATGAACCTACTAATGACTTGGATGTTGATACTTTGCGGGCACTTGAAGAGGCTCTATTGAATTTTGGTGGTTGCGCTGTTGTCATCAGCCATGATCGTTGGTTCTTAGATAGGATTGCAACACATATTCTGGCTTTTGAGGGCGATTCAAAAGTTGTTTGGTGTGAAGGCAATTATCAAAATTATGAAACCCAAAGGCGTCAGCGTATGGGTGAAGATGCAGATAAACCAAAACGATTTAAATATCGGAAACTTTAAAACTTGCAGCGTTTATAAACTAATCCAAGGTGGGGCCACTTTTCGGGCTTCGTGAAGTGGTTTGAAATTGAATATCGTTCTTTTGCTGGTCTCGAACGATTTTTTCGGATTTTACATCTAAAGCTTTATCATTCTTAATTGAATCATTTGTGCGGAATCCAATTGCCATGATTATTATCATTAATAATCCAGAGGCGAGCCCAAGTTTGGTTTCTTTGCACATGATTGGTGATCTGTGATAAGTGGAATAAAACCCCACTGAATTATGCAATACAAAGCGAACTTGTAGTGGTTTGACTTTAGGTAATTATAATTATTAATCAGGTCTTCAAGTAAAATAGGCGTTAAAAAACTTTTAATCGTTAGGTTTGATACTCTTTGACATTCCTCAAGTTGTTGCTAATTCGAAAAGGGATTTCCTACACATATTAAACTTTTTCGAGTTCGTATTAGTAAATGATCCCGGGAAACCGCTGGCGATGCTATCACTCCTTCCCCAAGGATATTTTTTGCTACTACATTGAATGTTTTTGTAGCTTCTACGACCGTGCAAACTCCCTCTAGATTGGTGAAGTAAATCTTTCCATTGCACGCAATAGGGCTGGATTTATAATCGCCGCCTATTCTTTCATTCCAATAACTAGTGCCATCATTTGCGTCCAAACATTGAGCAAATCCATTGTCACTAACGATAAAAATAAGACCGTTGGTGCCTACCGGGCAGCATGAATCTGGAGTGTTTTTAGTGTATTCCCAAGCTGCTTTTTCGCTGGTCGGAAGCCCTGAAGATTTATCTAAATTGATAGCAACCAATGGGCCTCGCATTCCTTGAGTTGCAAAAACTATGTTTTGTTCAAGGGTAGGCCCAGTTATTGTTCTGCCCCCATTAAGGCCTTCTTTTTTCCAAAGTTGTTTACCCGTATTAGGGTCGTAGGCATCCAATTGATTTCCACCCATAAGAATAATTTGAGTCTGCTTTGCAGCCTTGTGGTAAATCGGTGTAGTATAAGAATCGCAAGATTCCGCTTTCGCAATGGTCTTACGCGAAGTTTTCCAAACTTCTTTACCGCTATTAAGGTCGTAAGCTATGAGAAAACTTTGAGCTTTTTCTCCTTCGAGATCATCTAGAGAATCTTGCATGACTGTGCAAATGACTAAATTATCATGGATTAAAGGGCTGTTTGCATAACCCCACCAGATTGTAAAAACTCCCTGATCTTTTTGCAGATTCTTTTTCCAAAGGATAGTCCCTTCGAAATTTGCGCAAGCTAAATCCCCATTACCGAAAAGAAAGACTACAGATTTTCCATCCGTTACCGGAGAAGGACTAGCGAGATTATGAAGTTTGTGGAATTTTTGTCTCCTTCGTTGATCGCCAGGTTTCCCTCGAAGGGGATCACGAATTGCTTCACCTGTGCTTAATTCTTTAGACCATAAATTCTTCCCTGTTTTGAAGTCGAATTTTAGCGCCATTAACTTTTCATCGTCTTGCGTAGTAAGAAAAATAGAATCGCCCCAAATGCAAGGTGAGCTAGCCCCATCCCCAACTATGGGAACTTTCCAAGCTACATTTTCTTTGTCGGACCATTTTGTGGGAAGTAATTTCGAAGAGGAAACAGAGTTTCCATTAGGGCCACGCCAAGAAGGCCAGTTGGTGTCAGAAAAAACGGTTCCACTTGTTACTACCGCAACCAGTAAAAGAAGAATTACTTTGCCCAGATTTGTTTGAAACATGATGACCCTCGATTTTGATAATTAATCAAGGATAATCAAAAGAAGACAAATTAGAAATAAAAATGATCAACAAAAAGATTTGATAAGGGTGAGTGAGGGGAATTGAACCCCCGACCTTCAGTGCCACAGACTGACGCTCTAACCAACTGAGCTACACCCACCATATAGGGTAATCTTAATTCCTTCTGTAACAAAGGCAAGGCAATGTAGTGAAACTCGGTGAAATTCCGGAAAAATTACCAAAAAAACACGAAAGAGAGGAATAAATATAAGGGTAAAAAGAGAATAAAGGCCAAAAAGGCATAAGTAAAGAAGCTAGGCATCTTAATCTGGTTTTTTTCAGCCATGGCTTTAATAAGGAAATTCGGTCCATTACCAATGTAAGTGTTAGCACCCATAAATACTGCCCCGCAACAAATCGCAGCCAAAATACCCGGTTTTGAAAAAGAAAGGGAAGCAATTCCGTCATCGCCAGCAGCAAGTGTTGTAATAGCAAGAAAAGTTGGTGCATTGTCGAGAATCGAGGATAGACCACCCGTAACCCAGAAATATTGCCAAGCGTGATCAAGCGCTAATTTCGAACTATGCTGCCTTAATATTTCCAACGCCGGGATCATAGTAATAAAAATCCCAACAAACAAGATGGCTACTTCACGAATAGGCAACCAAGAAAATTCATTAGTTCGTCTAATTAAATTTGGTGTTGTTGCGAATGCCAATGCAGCTACAAGCAACTGTGCAAGCGCTGCAGGAACAATAGGCAATGTAAGATTATCAATTGGAAGTATTTTTCCTGCCAATGCCCCCAATGGTTTTCCAATAGATGGGGATTGAAGTAATACAAGAAAAAGTAACAGTCCCAGAAATATAAAATTGCGCTTCCCGAAAAAATGAAAAGCTTCCTCATCGGTATTTTGGCTAGATGTCAAAGAAGTATTATCTTTGCGCCAGTAATAAAAATCAACAAGTAGAAAAGTTATTAAAAGATAAGTGTTAGAAACTAACCATTGGGGCCAAAGAGATATCGTCCAAAAGAAATCGATGCCATTAAGGAATCCTAAAAACAAGGGAGGGTCGCCTAAAGGTGTTAAAAGTCCGCCCATGTTTCCGACGATGAAAATAAAAAATAATACGAGGTGAACCTTATGGTTTCTGTTTCGGTTGGCGTAAATGTAAGGTTTAAACAAAAGAATACTTGCGCCTGTGGTGCCAAGAAAATTCGCAAGAATTGCTCCGCACGCAAGTAATGCAGCATTTAGTAAAGGGGTTGATTTCCATTTGAACTTTAAAACAATACCGCTTGAAACAACATAAAGTGAGCCAATTAAACTCATGAAACACAAATAGTCCACAAGGCTATGCTGGAAAGCATAAAGGCTTTGGGAGTTTGTGGATTCCCTGATAGTCCAAAGATAAATAATAACGGGTAAAGACAAAATCAAAATTGCGAGGCTTTTGTTTTTATCTGACTCCCAAAAATGGTGAAAAAACATTGGGCCTACTGCAATTAAAAGTAATACACAGGCAAAAGGAATTGCGGAAAACCAAGAAACTTGGGTATCGCCAGCCCATCCGGTTCCGAAAAAAATCAAATTGATATTAAGTAACAATGTTGAATCCATTCTAATTGTTTGGTTCTTTTTTCCAGGAAGATGCATTTTGAAATAGATGCAAACTATCCGTAAAATTCAATTGCAATTCCCTACGCCAGGCCCAATAGCGATCTAACTGCCAAAGAGGAATCAATGGAAGTTCCTGCTCAAAAAGAGAGATCATGATTTTTTTGGAAGCAAGCATTTCTGGAATGGTTGAAGCAAGCATGGTTGTTTTTGCAGTATCAAGTAACGCTTGCAATTTTTGATTAGGCTGAGCTTCAGCGCTATGGCTGCGAAAATAAGTGAAAAGCAATGGGTATAAAGAGCAATTATCGTCCGAATAATCATGCCATGCATAAGCAAGTTCGTAATCTCGGTCTTCGATGATATTTTTAAAGTACAAGCTAGGATCGATAGGTTCTGGGATGATATCGATTTTAAGCGTGGATTTGATTTGTGATGCTAACAAATCAATTGCTTGTATAGTTTTTGGATCACCGGAGGGGAATTTTAATGAAATGGGGATCATAATTTGTCTAGGAATATTTTCAGCAGCTTGAGTTTGGAGGATTTTTGCCAAGTCTTGCGACCAAGCGCTATCGGCTTTTTCTAAACCATTTGTAAAAGAATAATCTTTGGGAAAAATTGATTCTAATGCATGGTGCGCAATTCCTTTTTCAGAACCGATCCAAACATCAGCGAGGATTTTTGATCTTAACAAAGAGTGGGCTATGGCTTTTCGGATCTCAGGTGATTTTAATACTCCTTTATCAGGGTTTACTGCAATAAAATAAACTCGTTTGTTGGGAAGCGAAGTACCAGTCTGGGCGAAATTGATAGGTGGGTTATTATTCAATTTTTTGATTTTTGTGATGTCTTGAAAGTTCAGATCAACTGCAAGGTCAATTTTTCCTGTGATGAGATCATCCACTGGGTTGATTGATTTGTAAAATCGGATTTCTGGGATTGTAGGTTTGCCAATATTTTCTTTTCGGAAACTATAAAAAGGCTGAGCTTTAAAAACCAAATGTTCTCTACCAAGTTCGGTCCCTTTGCTCGAAAATCTGTAGGGGCCGGTACCATTTTTAAAGTTGTTTTCTTGGATGATTTTAAAGTCGAAAAATGCAAAAGGATCAAGAATTCCACTCTTAAACTTTACCTCAAAACTATTGGTGTCGTTGTTATTCCAATTAAACAATATGCTTTCGTCGGAGTGCAACCAGGAAAGGCTTTTATTTTTTTTCATGCTCGCTTGGATTTCTGGGGCTGTCACTGGTTTTCCATCAGACCAAAAACTTGATGGTACAAGATTGAAAGTAACCCCATTTCGGGTAGGTGTTATTTTTGAGGATGCAATCACTTGAATTGTGCGCGAATTCCCGTCAACTCCAGTTTCTTTTCTGAAGAGTGATTCATAAATCAAATCAGAAGCATGAATTTCAGAGTCATTTAATAATCCCAAATTGTTAAATTCAGGCAGTTTTGGTAATCCAACTTTAAGTGTTTCTTTTTGAGGGCTTATTTTTTCAAGTAATTGTCGGGCTTTAATGTGGTCGGGTTGCAGTTCAAGTGCCCTTAGTAAAAACTCCTTTGTTTTTTCAGGGGGTATTTTTCCTTGTGAACTTTCAGCTTGCTTATAAAACATATCTGATTTTTTTCTTAATAAATTTAGTAATGGCTTGTCACTGTCATTTGAATAAAGTTTTGATTCAAGAAAAAGAAAAACAGACAGTAACTCTTTTGTTTTTGAAGTTATTAGCCCAGATTGGTTTGAACCGTCAATGACATCAACCAAATAGGACGAAAGTTTTTGTAAAGTTTCTTTATCAGGTGAACCTGAAGACAATTTGGAGATTTCGAAAAGTGCCTGCTCCCAGTCTTTTTTTTCAGTGTATACCTGAATTTTGCTGATTCGAATTGAAAGAAGTTTGGTGGCCAGAATTTTGCGCATATTGCTCCAGCCTTCTCCAGTTCTTTTTTCTGTAGCAATTGCGGAATCATGCAAGCGCAGTCCTTTTTCCAGTACTTCTTCTGCAAGTAATAAACGGTCAAAAAACTCAATGCTTGAACTGTATTCATTGGTGTCTAAGGAGATACGGCCTTCAATAAATTTTTGTACTGTTTCTGCAAGTGTTTCTTCAAAAAACTTGATTTCTTTTATTGCAGTTGAACCGGTTGTCACTAATTCTTTAAAACTGAAATTTTTATCGATTACCCTTAATCTTAAAATAACTTCATCCGATGCCGGCAATTTGAAAAATTTACTAATCGGTTCCACTTTATAGGTTGTAATTGGCCTGAAAGGATGCGTGACCGTAATAGTATCAAAAGGGTTTTCAGGGATTTTTAAAAAAGTAATTGCGATAGTTGAAGATGGATTGATAACTGTTTTTTTGTTTTTATCATTGAGGGTTTCGAATGTTTTCCAGTAATCTTTGTTGATTGTTATATTTTCAGTTTCTTCGATTTCTTTTGTTGGTTTTTTTTCTTGAGATAAAGATGCAAGAGAAAATAATGTACAAAGAATTACAATTGCCAGTAATTTTCGGCCTAATAAGAACTTGTTCTTAATCATTTGTATTGGCATCATTTTGAATCGCTTGAAAATACTTGCCATTTTGTTGTCTGATCTATTATTTGAGATATTATAGTGTAAAATCAATTAGGTAAGTATTATTTGATGATATATTTTCATGAGGTTTATAATGTCGAAAAAGACAGCAAAAACAACTGTTGTTGCTTTTAAAGTTGAACAAGAACTTGCCGATCTCCTTAACAGCCTTCCCAATAAAAGTGCCTTTATTCGTAAAGCAATAGCTGCCCAATTAGGTGTTTCTTGCCCTTTATGTAAAGGCGCAGGTGTTGTAACAAGGGCGGTTAATGATCATTTTGTGCCGTTAATTGAAGAATTTAAACATCAGTCGTGTGTTAGTTGTGGCAACAAGATAGAAGTGCCTGTTGAAGCTGAAGATATGGATAAAGAAAGTCGGTCTCGTTTAGAACAATTTCTTTTGGGGGGACCGCTATACTGTAACACTTGTTACGAGATAGCACCAAGTTGTGATGATTGTGGCTGGCATATCGATAAAGAGCAAGAAGAACAACATCACCGCAAAAGCCATTGTGGTGATGAGTGTGACATCTCTCATGAAGAAGTTACACCGCAAGTTTAAAATAGCAGTTTTTTAATGGCCTTCTTTGACCATGTTTCGTGACCAAGCGGGTATTTCTACTATTAAATCTTGGGTTCCATTAGGTACACATTGGCAGCCTAATCGCGATTCAATGGTTAGTCCCCGGGCTTCATCTAGCATGTCTTGTTCATCATCTGTTGATTCATTGCAGCTTTTCAAGCCTTCTTTAACAATAACATGGCAGGTTGAACAGGCGCATACGCCCCCGCAGGCATGATCGATTTCTACGCCTGCAGCATAGGCTATATCTAAAATGCTACCGGGCAACCCTGTTCGGTTGTAAGGGATTTTTGCAGGATCTACCTCGAAAGTTTTATTGTCGGGCAGAAAAGTGATATTGAATTTCTTCTGAGGTTTTTCAAATTTTGCTTGTTCGATATATGGATTTACACCAGCCATGAAAGCTCCCTGAGTTATACGAATACATTGCTTCTAGTTATGTTAGGGTCTTAGGTGATACTTAGCAATTGTTTATGCGCAACGACGCAATTCTGGGGTTGGATTTTCAGGTGATTTGTTTCCTGTAATTAGCCATTTCCTAAGCTCACTACGCGATGTTTTTCTGTTCTTTTGTATGGTATATCGTGTTTTTATGAATGCGGGGATGTTTAAAAGCAAAGAGGCAAGAACTTGGAAATATGTTTTAGCTATTTTTAATTTTTCTCTTTGTACAATTCCAAAAAGTAGGCCTTGAGTTACCCGTATGCATGATTTTATCGCAACGATAGTAAAACATTTTAATGCCATTCCCATAGGGGCATTTTTAAGACTGATCAATGCCCTATTTCGCTCTACATGAAAAGTAAAAAAGTCTGACCATTCACCCGAACTGCCACAATGTATATGGTAGACAACTGTTTCAGGAGTGTAAACACAGCGCCAATTTTCAAGTTTAGCACGCCATGCGAGGTCTAAGTCTTCGTAATACATAAAAAGTCGTTCATCGAAATTTCCTATGTCTTGTAACATTTTTTTTCTTAGAAGCACTGATGCCCCGCAGGCGCCGAAAACATCCTCTTTCAGATTATATTGGCCTATATCTTTTTCTCGAAACCCCCGATCGTTTCCTCTACCATCGCTTAATAATTGCAACCCTGTGCTGTTAATAGTTTGCCTATCTGCATGGAAAAGAATTTTGCAGGTGACTAGCCCGATTGCTTTGGACTCTAGCATTGTAGTAACGAGCGTCGAAAGCCAATTCTCTGGAACTTCTGTGTCATTGTTGAGTAGGGCAAAGAACTCGCCATTTGCATGATCAAATCCAAGATTATTACCTGCTGCAAAACCCAGATTTTTTTTTGCCTCGATAATCTGTATTTTCGGCCAATTATTTCGAATGAATTCAATTGAACCATCTGTTGATCCGTTGTCTACAAGAATGACTTCATACCTTGATGACGGGTAACTTTGATTTTTAAGGGAAGCTAAACAGTTTTGGAGAAATCGTAAGCCATTGTAATTCACAATAATTACAGAAATAAAAGGGGAGGTTTCATGCTCAGGTTTGTTATTGGATGATGTCATGGTTTTAATTTTTTGTTGTGCGAATGCTGGGGGTTTCTGACTCTGGGTTTAGATTGGGGCTGTAAAATTCATCACCAGCCATCAATTGATTGTTCCATTTAGATTTAAAGTAATTGATCTCTCTTTGAAAGCGGGAGATTTTTTCCGGGGTGTCTTCTGGGCCGCGTGTTTTAGATTCAAAATGGGTGTATTCTGCATGGGGTGTCCAAACCACTGAGTAGCCCCTATCTCGAACTTTTAGGCACAAATCTATATCATTAAATGCAATTGCGAGATTTTCATCGAAGCCATTAACTTCATCAAATGTTTTTCGCTTTATCATCAAGCATGCCCCGGTCACACAGCTTACATTTCTAATGGTTGCCATGCGGAATCCGTAGCCTAACTTTCCCTTTGGAGTATGTCGTAGGGTATGGCCCGCAATTCCAGTCATACCTAATACAACTCCTGCATGTTGGATTGTGTTATCTGGATAAAAAAGAGCTGCCCCAACTGCGCCTGTTTCAGGCCGGAGGGCATGTTCAGCTAAGCGGAATAGGTTATCTTTTTTGAGGGATTCAATGTCGTTGTTTAAAAACAGGAGTAATTCCCCGGTCGCCAATTTGGCGCCATAATTGTTGATTGCTGCATAGCTGAAGGGTAGCGTCCAATTGATGATTTTGAATCGGGGGTTTTGCTTAATTTTTTCGTAAAGCTGAAATGTTTCGGTATCAGTGCTGCCATTTTCCAAGATTAAGATTTCTAGGTTTGGATAGTTCTCCGCAAGGATGGAATCCAAACAGGTGCGTAGGGTACTCGCTTGATCTTTCGAAGGGATAATAATCGAGATCAACGGCCATTCGGTTGGGTGATAAATTGCTTGATAGAGACCAGTAGCCAAACCGTTGGAAGCCTGGCCAGAAAGATTGCATCGATCAAGGTGTTCTTGAAGAGCTTTTCTGCCTGCATCGTGGGCATAATTTTTAGCATTTGGGTTACCTGCAGTGGAAGCAGGGTGAACACGCCAATGGTAAAGTATCTTTGGAATATGCACAATTTCGCGTGCTAATTCGCATGCTCTTAAAACAAGATCGTAATCTTGCGAACCATCGAATCCTTTGCGAAATCCACCAGTTCTATTAATGATTTCATTACGGAAAACCAAAAGATGACAGATGTAATTATGGCTTCGTAATGTATCCCATCCAAAGGATGGTTTGAATGTAGGACTGAATCTTTTTTTGCCATTTGCATTTATAAAATCTTCATCGGAGTAGAGAATATCGATTTTTGTTTCAGGCTGTTGTAATCGGGTTACTACTTCGTGCAATGCAAAGGGGGCCAAGGTGTCATCATGATCAAGGAGCGTGATAAAATCTCCAGAAGCAAGATGAAGTGCAGCGTTTGAGTTTCCTGCGATACCAAGATTTTTGTCAAGAAATGCAAGTCGAATGCGGGCGTCTGATCGAGCGTAATCCGTCAAGATTTTTTTTGTTTGCTGAGAAGAACTATTCCCATCTGCGATACAAAGTTCCCAATTCCCATAGGTTTGAGCGCAGACGGAATCGATCATCTCTTTTAGGCAATGGGTTGGGGTATTCCAAGTGGGGGTCACAATGCTTATTTTGGGTTGATACGAGAATTGATGTTGTCGTTGTTGTAAAAGTTCAGCATTATCAGGTTCGTTGAGCAGGATCCATTTTTCATAATTTGTGTGTAGTTCTACATTTCCTAATTGAGATTTTCTTGAGGTTATAAAGTTCCATGAATTTTTTAGGAGAGTAAAAGTTCCTGTAAACAATTTTGATTGGAAAGAGCGTGGTGGAAAACAAGCCTTAAACGCAGGGTCAAGCTTTTTGAGTATTTTCCAACCAGGATGGTTGTCGATATTTTGTAATTGCAAACGGAGTTGAAGAAGCTCGTTATCTTTTTGTGCCAGGCAAGCGCTTAGGAATTGGATTTGGTCGTAGGCGGGGTCGGTGTGGTTAGAGTGCTGCTCCTCTGTGACGATTTTAAAGGAAGCTGGGCTCAGATGATCAGCGGGGTATTTTTTAGCTTCCATGGAATTGCCTTGGTAAAAGCAATGTAAGTTATTTAAACACTAAGGCTTAAATAGCATGGAAGCGGAAAAAGTGGCAAGAGGAAAGGCTATTTGCGCCATTCGTCGATAAGGGACGCTACTAGCCCAGTCCACCCAGTTTGGTGAGGTGCTCCAAGTCCTTCGCCGGTATCACCATTAAAATATTCGTAAAACAGGATGTAATCATTCCAATTGGGGTCATCTTGGAATTTTTTGTATCTACCATGAACAGGTCGAGTCCCATTTTTATTTCTAGCAAAAATTTTGATTAGCCTGTCAGCAAGGTCTTTAGCCATTACTTGGAAGGTGATGGAAGAGCCGTGAGAAGCTGGGGTGCTGACAGCGAACCTAGGTCCAAAAGCTTTGCCTAATTTGCGGATGGATTCGATAAGTAAGAAGGAAGTCGGGAACCAAATTGGTCCACGCCAGTTAGAATTACCCCCTTTAAGTTTTGAATCACTTTCCGCAGGTTCGTAGCCAACCGAGATGCCATCGTAAACAAAAGGATTTTTAGCGTGCGCTTTTGAAAGGCTTCGAATACCAAAATCAGAAAGGAATTCAGATTCGTTATAAAGCCTGTGCATAAGTCTGGAAAGTTGGTTTTCATCGACAATGGTAAGGGCATAAGAAACCTTGCCATCTTCTTCGGTTTTATGAACAACATTTTTAACAAGATCTTGTCTGTTTTTAATGAACCAAAGGAAGTTGTTGGTAAATTCTTTGAATGGTTTGACCCATTCCATCTCAATGCGTTCTACAGCAAATAAAGGAACAAGGCCAACTAGAGAGCGAAGCCTGAATTTTTTAAAGTTTCCATCTGGGAAACGAAGTACATCATAAAAGAAACCATCTTCTTCATCCCACAGTTGGTAATCGCGATTGCCCATGTGTTTCATTGCGCCAGCAACATAGGCGTAATGTTGAAAGAACTTAATTGCAAGGCCTTCGTAAACTCGATTTTCCTTGGCAAGTTCGAGAGCAATGCGCATCAGATTAAGGCAGAACATACCCATATACCCGCCTGCATCGGATTGCTCTAGAACAGATCCGTCCGACATTTTCATGCTGCGGTCGACAACAGTAATGTTATCCATACCCAAGAATCCGCCTTCAAATACATTGTTGCCTTGGCTGTCAACTTTGTTGATCCACCAAGCAAAGTTGATGATAAGTTTGTGGAAACATCGTTCGAGGAAATCGCGGTCAGCTTTTCCTGTTTGGGTTCGCTCCATGTTGTAGACGCGCCAAACCGACCAAGCATGAACAGGAGGATTAAGATCTGAGAATTCCCATTCGTAAGCGGGTATTTGCCCGTTGGGGTGTTGGAATTGCTCAAACAAAAGGAAATAAAGTTGTTCCTTGGCGAATTTAGGATCAACCCTGGCGATAGCAGGGCATGTGAAGGCAAGATCCCATGCAGCAAACCAAGGGTATTCCCATTTTTCGCAAGGTATTAACACGCGAAGCGAATTAAGATGACGCCAATGTTGATTGCGAATGGTTTTTCTGGACTGAGGCGGTGGCGCATCAGGGTTATCGCCATCCAGCCAGGTGTTTACATTGAAAATATAATTTTGTTTGGTCCATAGTAGTCCACTAAAAGCCTGTCGCTGGATCATTTTTTCATCAGCAGTGGCTTCGGGTGGGTGAATGGATTGATAAAATTCGTCGGCTTCCTCTTTTCGAGTTTTGATCGTGGAATCGACATCTGCCAGAGGCCTGCTAAGGGTGACATTATCGGAAAGCCGCAAATGTAAAACTTGTGTTTCGCCTGGGGCAATGGCTGGGAAGTGGTAGCAAAATGTAGATTTTGTTCCTTGATGTTTTGGGTTAATGGTGTTTTCGCCATTAACGATATGCCGATGGAAAGCATCCTTGGTATAGGGTTTTCTGGATAGATTATCTTTCCCAAAAATAACAGGGCCGTTGGTTTCATTGTAAGTAAAAAGAGACATGCCGTTTCTTGGGCCATAAAGAATGCGTTGGCCTAGTCGATAGTAGGCAGGAATATCTTTGAGGGTTTCTACCTGAGAATCATCAGCCAAGATGCTAATGAACCCGGGACCTTCAGGCCCTTGAGAAATTAAAGGCTCAGGGTTACCTTCAGGAGTCCAAGCATTTTTATCCCAAGCCCAAGTGTTGCGATACCAAAGGTGGGGAAGAATATAAAGCGGTGCAGGGTCTGGGCCACGATTAGTAGCCTCGATGCGGATGCAGAAATCTTCGGTATTGGTCTTGGCGTATTCAATGCTGATATCAAAGTAGCGGTTTTCATCGAATATGCCTGTGTCAAGAAGTTCGTACTCCTCGCCTTTGCCTTCTCTACCGCGATTAACAGAAACTAAATTTTCGTAGGGAAATTCGCCCTGGGGATATTTGTAAACATATTTCATGTAAGAATGGGTTGGAGTATTATCCAAGTGGAAGTAATATTCTTTTACATCTTCTCCATGATTGCCTTCTTCGGAAGTAAGTCCAAAAAGGCGTTCTTTAAGGATTGCATCTTTGCCGTTCCAAAAAGCGGGAGCGAAGCACAAAAGTTGATATCGATCGCAAATTCCTGCGATACCATCTTCACCCCAGCGATATGCTTTGCTTCGGGCAAAATCGTGGGGTAGGTAACCCCAGGCATTGCCATCTGCACTGTAATCTTCCCTTACCGATGCCCAAGATCGTTCGCTAACATAAGGCCCCCATCGCCTCCAGCCAGATACATCATCTTGTATTTCGTTGAGCCGTTGTTGTTCTTGCGTAGTCATAGTATTCCTTAGCCTAAGTAAAATCGATTAAGTATGTTCAACCTTGTGAGTTGGTAAAACAAGAAGAATGAATAAAAAAGTCGTTAGCTATGAATTAATCTGGTGGCATAATTGGAAGAACCGATAAGTGGTGCCTCGGGGTTTAGTGCAACTTGAATGGGAATGGATTTCATAAGGCCAAGAAATCGCCCTTTAGCAAAGAATCCTTCGAGGAATTTGCCGTTATTCATGAATGGGAGGATTTTAGGGGCTATACCGCCTCCAATAAATACCCCGCCTGTTCCCAAGCATTTTAATGACAAATTCGAAGCTTCCTTGCCATAAATCGAAACGAAAAGGTTTAAGGTAGCAACGGCAGCAGGGTCGGAATTGGCCAAAGCCATTTGGGAAACAACTGCACTGGAATCAGGCTCGGCTTTAAGTCGAAGAGTCAGGGCCTCGGTGGCCTTTTCAACTCCAGTTTCAGTCAGGAACCGGAAAATATTAAAGAGTCCAGGCCCCGATAAGATTCGTTCGTAACTGACATGGTCTGGGTAATGCTGCCTGAGCCAAAGGAACAAATCAATTTCGAGATTATTGGTGGGAGCGAAATCGCAGTGGCCCCCTTCGGAAGCAGAAGGGTGATATTTTTCGCCGTCCCAGAAAAGAATGGCTTCGCCAAGGCCAGTACCCGCAGCAATGACAGCAATATTTCCGCTGGTGCCATTTTTGCATTCTGGGTTCAAGTGGACTTTTTCAGTAGGGTTTAGAAAAAGCATGCCAAAAGCTGCAGCTTCCAGGTCGTTTAAAAGCTTGACTTTTTTAGCTTTTAAAAAGTCTGCAAGTTTATGTTCATCAAGTTCCCAAGGTAGGTTGGTAGTCTTGCATTTTCCGTCAAGAACAGCGCCAGCTACACCAAAGCAGCCTGCATCTATAGTAAGATTTTTTTCATCAACGAGAAACTTTTCAAGGATTTCTTCGAGACTTTTAGGTCCCTTGCTAGGGAAAACAGCTTGGCGAATAAGTTTTAGTTTTCCCGCTTCGAATGCGTAAAGTGCTAGAACAGTTTTGGTACCACCGATATCACCAGCAATAATCATTCGAATAACTCCAGAAAGAAGAATCATTTATACTATTAGACTATGGAATTTAGGATTTTCTTGGAGGCATAATCAATGCCACCCTTATCGCCAAAAATTGCAGAACCTGCAACTAAAACGCCAGCTCCAGCAGTTACCACCAAAGGTGCAGTTTGGGCATCAATGCCCCCGTCTACTTCAATTTCGATGGCAAGGTTTTTCTGTTTGATGATGGCGCTTAATCTGCGAATTTTATCAAGAGTTTCAGGCAAGAATTTCTGTCCGCCAAACCCTGGGTTTACCGTCATGATTAGAACCAGATCTAACTTGGGCAATATTTCTTCAAGAACAACCAAAGGCGTTGCAGGGTTCAGTGCTACACCTGCTTTTTTACCTAACCCTTTGATGTGCTGAATCGTGCGATGAAGATGTGGAGTGTTTTCGGCATGAACGATAAGGCTGTCAGATCCTGCATGAGCGAAGGCATCAAGTAAATTGTCTGGTGTGTTGATCATCAAATGTGTTTCAAAGGACAACTTTGTCGCTTTGCGTATGGATTGAATCACTGGGATACCAAAACTTATATTAGGGACAAATTGCCCGTCCATTACATCAATATGAATGCGATTAGCGCCAGCAGCTTCAGCTTGGAAAATCTGATCGCCAAGGGTGGTGAAATCTGCAGCAAGAATTGAGGGTGCCAGCAAAGCTTTAATGATCGCCATTTTAATCTCGATTATTAATTGATTTAAGAAAGTTCGGCGGAAGAATCTGCATCAAGCAGCCAAAGTAAAGAACCATGAATCGGATTGACCCCTTGGGAAGGGTAAGTTTCAAGCGCTGGTTTTCCTTGCAGCACTTCTTTTAAAGCTGAAACTTTGTCTTTCCCTGCAACTAGAAAAATAATGTTTTTAGCCTGATTGATCATTGGGTAAGTGAAGGTCATGCGATTAGTGTTGAACTTAGGTACAAAATTAGGAACAACCCATCTGTTTTTTTCACCTAGGGCGGTAGTGCCTGGGAACAAGGAAGCTGTATGTCCATCAGGCCCCATGCCAAGATAAAGAAGATCAAATTGTGGCGGACTACCAGAATTTGGAGCATTGAAGAAAGCTGCTATTTTGTTTTGGTATTCCTGAGCAGCTTCATTGATGTCCGCCTTTTCAGCTTCCATCCTGAAGATCTGAGCTGGATTTGCTGGAATATGGGAAAGCAACGCATCGGTAGCCATTTTAAAATTTGAGTCAGCATGCGTTGGTGGCACGCTTCGTTCATCACCCCAGAAGAAATGGCACTTATCCCAAGGCACTTGTTTTTTGTATTCATCTGAAGCCAGCAGAGAAAGCATACCCTTAGGGGTGCTGCCCCCAGAAAGAACGACAGAGAATTTTCCGTTGGCCTTAACTGAAGAATTGCAAATGCGAACGAAATGAAGAGCACCAGCTTCAGCAACAGAAGAGGCGGAATCAAGGACTTGAATTTCTCGGGCCATAATTAAATCCATAAAAGACAAAGTTGAAACAACAGAAAGTTAAAGATAAAAGGCGCAAGTCCACAATTAAGATTGGAAGTACGCCTTTCATTTTACAAAAGAAGCTGATTAACCCCCAGTAGGCTTTTCAAGATGCCCACCGAACTGGAAGCGCATCGCAGAGAGAAGCTTATCTTGGAACTCTGATTCTCCACGGGAAGCAAATCGTTCGTAAAGGGCAGTCGTAAGAACAGGAACAGGCACGCCTTCATCGATAGCTGCTTTGATCGTCCAGCGGCCTTCACCAGAGTCAGATACCCTGCCAGAAAACTTCTTGAGGGTTGGATCATCCACCAAAGAAATTGCGGTTAGATCAAGGAGCCAAGAAGCGATAACGCTACCGCGTCTCCATACCTCAGCGATGTCGCCAAGATTGAGATCGTATTGGTAGTGTTCTGGATTTCGAAGTGGTGTGGTTTCGGCATCGACTTCAGCGTGTTTTTTGCCAATGTTAGCGCTGTGAAGAACGCCCAAGCCTTCAGCATATGCCGCCATCATACCGTATTCGATACCGTTATGAACCATCTTAACGAAGTGGCCAGCACCGTTGGGGCCGCAATGAAGGTATCCTTCTTCTGCGGTTCCGGTTTTCGCTGCCCTGCCTGGGGTGTGATCAATATTTCCAATACCAGGAGCCAAGGTCGCGAAGATAGGATCAAGATGCTTAACGATAGCAGGTTCGCCACCGATCATCATGCAGTAACCGCGATCCAAGCCCCAAACCCCGCCGCTTGTACCAACATCGACATAATGAATGCCTTTTAAAGCGAGTTCTTTAGCTCGACGAATATCGTCGACATAGTAAGAGTTTCCGCCATCAATAAGAACATCGCCACTCGATAATAGAGGAACTAATTCATGGATGGTCTGATCAACCACGCCAGCGGGAACCATGAGCCAGAT
>CAXNFS010000025.1:0-20184 GCA_964201235.1 Gemmataceae bacterium
ACAATCCACCACACCTTTGACAAATCTTAAATACGAGGGCAAAAGTTGCTCGCAATTATCCATGATCAAAACGCGTTGCACATACAATCGAGGGCCGATCTTTACATCCCCAAATTGAAATTCCATAGGCAGGCTTGGTGGAATGAATAACAGCACTCGAAATTCATTCATACCCTCTGCAGTGTAATGAATTACTTTCGCAGGTTCCTGAAAATCATTGCTGATTTGCTTGTAAAAAGTGTCGTATTCTTCCTGGGTAACTTCGGACTTACTGCGAAGCCATAAAGCTTTTTGAGAATTTAGGACTTCGTCTTTTTCTTCAGGATCTTTTGTTTCCCCTACAATTTCCAAAACGATAGGGTGCTCGATAAAGTCAGAAAACTTCCTGATGATGGAGCGAATTTTAAAACTCTCGAGAAAATCTTTATCCGCTTCTTTCAAATAGAGAATAACATCAGTACCGCGTTCAGCTTTTGGTTTAGATTCAATAGTGAATTCGCCCTGACCATCAGAAATCCAACAAATACCATCCTCTGCTTTGCCAGCCATGCGAGATAAAACTTCAACTTTATCTGCAACCATGAAAGCGGAATAAAACCCAACGCCAAATTGCCCGATGAGTTCGGGTTTCGTTTTCCCTTCCTGACCTTTGATCCGGTCGAGAAAGTTTTTAGTACCGGAGCGGGCAATAGTTCCTAAATTTTCAATCACCGCTTCCCGCGACATACCAATCCCATTGTCTGAAAGCGTCAGAGTTCCCAATTCCTTATTGATTATTATTTTTATCTTCCAATCTTTATTCCCTTCAAGATCATCTTGCTGATCTAAGGAATCAAACCGCATCTTATTGATGGCGTCGCCTGCGTTACTAATTAATTCTCGAAGAAAAATCTCTTTATTCGAGTAGAGAGAATGTGTGATAAGGTAGAGAAGCTGTTTTAATTCTGTTTTGAATTCCATTTTTTTTGTAGATTCGCTCATTGGCTTACCCCTTATCTTAATAATATTTAATGGCAGATATTTACAATCAAACAACTGCCCACATAGATTAATATGAAACAATTATAACATTTGAAAAGGGGTGATTTATCCCCGGGGTATACGATGTGTGGCAGATTCGCATTATATGCTGACAAAACCATGCTGGAATTGTTTCTTGGAATAAGCTTATTCCCGGCATTTTCAGCCCGCTACAACCTTGCGCCCAGCCAATCATGCCTGTTTATCAAGGGAGGAACGGGAGGAAATTTAAGCCCTTCTAATCTTTCCTGGGGATTGATTCCCGCATGGGCTAAGGATAAAAGCATGGCTGGAAAAATGATCAATGCCCGCGCCGAAACGATTACGGAAAAACCTTCCTTCAAATCCGCCTTTAACAAAAGACGCGGAATTATTCCTGCAAACGGGTTCTACGAGTGGAAGACTACCGGCAAAAGCAAAAAACCTTTTTTCATCAGCCCCAAAGATCAAAGCCTTCTTGGTTTTGGCGGTATTTGGGAATCCAACACCCATTTTGGCGAAGAAACCATCGAGACTTTTTCAATCATCACAACTGCTGCCAATCAAGATATGAGCGAACTTCACGAACGCATGCCTTTGATACTTCCAAGGGAAAGCTGGAAAACCTGGCTCAATCACGAAGAGGGGCACTCAGCGGATATCCTAGAACTACTTCAACCAGCCCCTTCAGGGTTTCTACAATTAAAAGAAGTAAGAACCTTGGTAAACAAAGTTGCTAACGATTCCCCAGAGTGCCTTTTACCACCTGCAAGAGATTTATTTTCCGACTTGGATTAACACTTATTTTTTTGGTAAAAGTTTCCCTGTTTGATCAATTGCACCGACTGCAAGCAGAAGTAGCTTATCTATTTGTATGTGCTTGAATGCAACCGTTTTGATATCCTCCCCCGTTACCGCACTAACTTCCTTGCGAAATTTATCGAGGTAATCCAAGCCAACCCCAAGCCTTTCGGTCATCAACAACTGGCTTGCAATTGCAGCATTGGTGGTAAAGCGGAAAGCCAGACTACCAAGTAGATAATTCTTGGCATCTGAAAGCTCATCTTCTGTAGGTTTGGTAGTACGGATTCGCTCAAGTTCTTCGAGAAACTCTTTTTTTACACGGTCAAAATTACCAGCATCGGTACCAATGTAACAAGTAAAAACGCCCGGTTCGATATCTGCGGTGCTGGTGATATTTGCATTCACGGTGTATGCGAGTCCTTCGCGATCACGCAACCTTGCAGAGAGCCTGTCGGTAAACCCAGGTCCGGTTCCCAAAATATAATCCATCACCAAAAGCTTGAAGTAATCTGGATCGTTTCTACGAATACCAACATGCCCCATGTAAAACTGCATCTGCACAGCTTCGGGGTTAGAGATTATTTTTTGGGTAAACTTTTCGGGCATTGTGACTTTGGGAAAATTGATTTTCGCAGCTTCAGATACAGGCCAGCCTTTTAAACCCTCACGAATCTGCGCTTCAACTTCAACAGTATCAAAATCCCCTACCACCGAAATAATCAAATTTGCTGGATGATAACAAAGTTTGTGAAATGCAATGCAATCTTCATTTGTAAGTGCTTTGACACTTTTAATAGTCCCCATGGAAGATCTGCCCCGAGGATGATCCCCATAAACTTCTTTAAGAAACTCCCGCTTGGCAAGAAAATTGGCCTGCGATTCCAAATCTTGCAGCGAAGATAAAGTCTGTTCTTTATTGCGTTCGAAAGCCTCTTTGGGAAATATCGGGGATCTCATGCAATTTAAAAGGAGATCTATGCCCATTTTTCCGTGATGAGACAGGACTTTAAGTGCGCCACCAGATTCATCGAATTCCAATTCGCCACCGACTCCTTCAATTTTCAAGGCAAGTTGCGGACCATCAAGGCCTGGGATGCCTTCATCAAGCAGGGAACCCGTCATGCTTGCAACCCCTTGTTTTTCAGGGGTTTCATACCCTTTACTTTCCCGAATGGCAATATTGGCAACCAAAACAGGAACCTTGGAATCGGGCATCAAGAGAAGAATAGTTCCGCTAGGAAGTTCGATCCTTTTTGCTTTGGTAAGTGAAAACGGGGTGACCGCTGCCTGCTCTTTCTGCCTGAAGAGCCTTCTGTTTTTTTCTGGTTTATGAATGGAAGAAGTCTTAGCGCCCTTTTCAGGAATCGACCAAAGCACAACAGACTTATCCTTTACCAGATATTTCTTGGCGACCCTTTGTATATCTGCAGGTGATACTGCCAAAAGTTTTGATAGGTAAGATTTCAAATACTCAAGGTCTGCAACTACAACCGTTCGCGAGATTACATCCGCCAACCCGTGAACACTTTCACGCGAAAAAACTGCACCTGCCAAAATCTTTTGTCTAATTCTTCCAAGCTCTTCTTCTGAAACAAGTTCGTTTGCGAGTTTATCGAGTTCGTCAAAAATGATTTTTTCAAGCTTGGCTCCATCTTTTCCCTGCATGAGTTCCATCTGAATTCCGAACCAACCGGGATAGCGCCCAGTGGAACTTTCGGCTCCAGCAACCGAAGCTAATTCTTCACCTTCGATAAATTTGCGATAAAATCTGCTTATTTTCCCATCAGAAAGCACTGCTTCAAGAACGCTAAGTGCGGGCGCGTCTTCATCCACCATTTCAACGGTATTAAACGCAATTAAAAGCCTAGCTACTTCAAACTTAGACTTCATTTCAATGCGGGTCTGGCCCTCTCTTTTTATTGGGACATTAACTTTTCTTGCAGGCAATTCTCCAGCAGGGATGTTTCCAAATAATTCCTTAACCCGAGCCATGGCTTGGGCCGGATCAAATCCTCCACATATCACCAAAGAAGCATTGGATGGATGGTACCAAAGGTCGTAATGCGCTTTGATTGTCAAAGCTGTGGAAGCTTTAACATGTTCAGCCTGCCCGATCACAGGATGGCCATACGGAGCGTTTGCGCCAAAAATCTTTGGCATAATTGCCTTATATTCCAGATCCCAGGGGCCATCTTCGTTACGCTTCAACTCTTCTATCACAGCACCTTTTTCCTGCTGAAATTCGTGCTTATCATCAATCTGTAGATTTCGCATCCTGTCCGCTTCGATTGCAAGAGCTTGCTCCCAACGATCTGCAGAAAAATCAAAATGATAGACCGTACAATCTTCAGAAGTGTATGCATTATTTGCGCCACCATTACGAAGCGTAAAGCGATCGATATCACCAGGAAGCAGTTTTTCAGTACCTTTAAACATCAAATGTTCGAGGTAATGAGAAAGGCCAGTTTGATCGAGGTTTTCATCTGCAGAACCAACTTTATATGCAACCATGGTGGTTACAGTTGGCGCACCTGGGATGGGTTTTAAATAAACATTCAAACCATTGGGAAGTTTTTCGTGCTTTACATTATCAAAAATGGCATTGGCAGCTTTGAGAGTTTCAGCATCTTTGCCTGTTTTCGCAGTGGACTGGGCCTGCGAAAATTGCCCACCCATCAACAAAGCTAAAACCATACCCATAAGCTTTACAGCATTGCGATTGATTGGACTAATCATGGGAATCATTCCATTGAATAATGAGAAAAGATATTTTGGCCTAAGCGCAAATATCCGAAAATTGATCTGAATCATCAAGGCTGAAGTTGCAAATTATTTTGCAGGTTGTTGAATTTGATATTCGATTGATTTACGAAGAGATTCGACTTGGTTATCCATTTGGCTCTTTTTAAGGAAACCATCTTTTACGGTGGTAAAATAAAAAACAAAAGCCATCACCACAATAAAAAAAGTTTCTAAGCCAAAATACCAATACACCACATCGACATGAGAGGTTTTATCATCAACTTTTTTATAATACCGAGGAATCCAGCGCCAATCTATTGTGTTTTTATCCATTAATACACCGATACCAAAAGGAAATTTACCCGGCTAGGACTCGAACCTAGACAAAGAAAACCAAAATTTCTTGTGCTACCATTACACTACCGGGTAGTGGATGGATTTAACCACCCATTGGTAGAATAGCGTTTGAAGACTAAACTACCAAGAGGTTATTTTAACTTTCATACATGAAAATTAATAGACAGAAAAAAGAGGCTTAGCAAATCATGAAACAGCTAACCGTAGTCGTGCGACCTTTTTGTGCAGAAACCGTGCTGGAGGCAATTCAAAATCTTGGTTTAAATTCAGTAATTGTGCGAGAAGCGAAGGGTTTTAGCAGGCAAAAAGGCTATTTAGACCGCTATCAAGGCAGCGAATACAATATGGCTTTTATTCCCAAAGTGGAAATTACCGTAACGGTGGAAGACGAACGGGTTAATGAAGTAGCAGAAAAAATTTCTAAAGCTGCGCGCACCGGAAGGATCGGGGATGGCAAAATATTTCAATTAAATTTAGCCCAAGATGAGCTTTTAGAATTCTAATTTTTTGGGTTTTACCCAATTTTCAAACCACTTCCAAACAACAATTGCAAGTTTTCTTTCCCTAAAACCTCGCTGGGGGCTCCAATACCTGCAATTACGCCTTTATGTAAGCACCAAACTTGGTCAGCATAATCCTGGACCAGACCCAAATCGTGGGAAACTAGTAATATCGTAACACCTGTTTTTTTGTTCAACTCTTTTAACAACGCATAAAACTTGTCCTGATCTTGGAAGTCGATGCCTGCAGCTGGCTCATCCAATAATAGCAGTTCAGGATTAGGCTCCATGGCTAAGGCCAAAAGAAGGCGCTGTAATTCCCCACCAGAAAGCTTATCTACAGGTTTATCCAGCATATTTGGCGAAGACCCGACTTTTGCGAGCATCGCAAGCATTTTGCTTTCGAGCGATTTTTTTATGCCCATAAAAATGGGGGCATCCTGCATGGGAAGGGCCAAAAAATCCCGCACTGTAAGGGGCAAGCCTGCCTCTAAACGCAATTTTTGAGGCACATAACCAACATGCCGGGGATCTGGGGTTTTGTGGGCATGTCCGCAATAAAAATGCAATTCTCCCGCAAAGGGTATCTCTCTGACAATTGCACGCAGCAAGGTGCTTTTCCCGGAACCATTAAGCCCTATTAGGGAAGTTATTTTTCCCTTAAGCAGCGAAACATTAACATCTTTTAAAACTTCAAGATGGCCTAACTTCACAGCAACATTTTTTAAAGTTAAAAGGGGGTTGATCATTGCAGGTTCTTTGCGAGTGCTTCAAGGTTTTGTTTGTATTTTATATCGTACCAGTTGGGTGCAAGATCCGCTTGAGTACAAGTTTCCAGCGGATCTATTTCGACCAAGGGAATTTCAATCCCTTTTTTCTTAAGCTCTTCCTGCAACAATTTAGCAGATGTGGTTCTTGGATATTGTGGCTCTACTGCGATTAACGATGGTTTCTTTTCAACACACATCTGCACAATTTTCGCCAACTCTAGGGCATTAGGAGAATCACCGGGGGTCTTTTGTATCACCCCTGCAATTTCAATCCCAAAAGAAGACGCAAAATACCCAAGAGACTCGTGAAAAGTAACTATCACCTTATTTTTCTTCCCCTCCAATAAAGTAATTCCTTCTTTTTGGATTTCTTCAAGACTTGCAGTAAGGCTCGCTGCTCGATTTTTGTATTCCTCTGCAGCCTCTGGATCGAGCAAACTCAATTCATCACGAATCGCATTGATCATAAGAAAACTTTGGCGAATTCCGAGCCAGATATGCGGATCGAAACTGCCATGGTTATGGCCTTCATGGCCTGGCTTTGCTTCTTTGGATTCGATGCGTAAATTCTTAGGAACCTTTTTACCTAAGTTTGAAAACTTGAGGTTGGGATTCGAAGCATCCTTAGCGAGTCGCCCTACAAAAAGATCGTCGAGATCTAAGCCGTTATAAAAAAACAGATCTGCCTTACGCAAAAGGATAGTATCTTTGGCATTAAAAGCATAATCGTGGGGCCCAGTAGTGGTGCAAAGAGAGATAACAGCGGCCCTATCGCCTGCGATAGATTTAACCATGCTATAAAGTGGTGGAAAGCTGACTAGAACCTTGAATTTTCCTGGCACTTCAAGCCAAGGATCCGGCATTTTGGCGCACCCTAGGGCAAGCGACAAAAGAAGTGGGAACAAGTAAAATAAACGGTTTTTTTGATGACAAAACATGCTCAAACCCTGCCAGGATTACAATGTAATACCACTATTTTACATCTAAACTCGTGCCATTTCAATCATTCGCTGAAAAATCCGGAAACTTAGAGGTAAACTTGGATTTTCTCAGGGGGTTTTAGGTTTCCCATCAATCACAAGCATGCTTTTAATTTTTTCCTCGGCTTCTTTAAGGGGAATGGATTTAACTTCCCCATCTGCGCATGCAAAAACGATTGCATTCGTAAAGCCTTTTAAAAGATCCTTGGCAGGCAGGTTGATATCAATTTCCCAATCCTCGGGTTTGGTCCAGATAGCTGTTTTATCTTCGGGGACTCTAACAAGCATGATAGTGTTCGAAAGTTCATTAATTATTTGAATTGAATTAGTCCCAGTACCTCCAGGAGTGAAAAGTGTTGCAATGCCAACAGGGGCCTGAAAAGGCGTTGTGCCTTTATCCAAGTTTTCTTGCGACTCTCTAAAGCTTGGGGGGATTCTGCGAATGAATTTTTTATTATACTCGCTATCCCAAGGCTCATTTTGCCTGAACTGTTTGTAAAGAAAATTATGCCCAAGGTAGGGCAGGATTTGGACACGCCAGCTTAGTAATGGTTTACCTTCTTTTGAAAGTGTTGCTGCGGGAGGGAATTTTCCATTCTCTTTGTGATACGCCAATAAAGCGGTTGCAATATTTTTCACTTTATTCATGGATGAAGCTACAGCGGCCTTGGCTTGGTTTTGTTCATTAATTCTTGCTGCAATTTCAAAATAAGGATCAAAATCTGTAATCACAATGGTGACTTTATCATCCATGATTGAAACAGATTTCACCATGGCAGCCAAAGCTTTAAACACAGGGTCTTTCCCCACTTCTTCCACCTGTGCCTGCACCAAATCGGGAATACCCTGAATAGCTTTTAGGATCGATTTATGCACATCATTGGCAAGTTCCCTATCCTCGGTTTGAATAACCATTTGGATTCGCCATGGGTCGAGATATATTCCCAGCGTTACAAGTTTCAGCCCATTTAAGATTCCGGGAACTTCGCCCTCTTTTCCATTCGTTTTCTTGAGCGAGGGAAAGATTTTCCCTAGATCCAAAGGGTTATCTTTCGAGGGAAAAAGCATCGCACCAAAAGGCAGGCTGCCCATGGCATCAAAACCTTGAACGATATCAGTACGCTTGGTTTTTTTCGTATCCTTAGCTGCGCCCAATTGCTCTAAAAAGTAAAACCCTTTTTCCTCACGAATCACATAGGACAGAGGCAGTATGGAGTTTTGCCCTTTTCTGATCACTTGGCCACTTGGAGTTTGAATATTAATGGGCAAAGGTAGGTTCTTCAGCAAGTTTAGCAGATCTTCTGTTTTCGCGGAGGGCTTTGTTTTGATCATCATGGAAGGAAGGAAATAGGTCGCTGCATCCTTCGCACTCGCAGAAAACCAAATTTCATCAATCACCTTCTCGATGCTACTTTTTTGCAAGTTGAAGAGAAACCCAAGGGCTGCAGCTTCCGCGGGCGGGAGTGTTTTTTTCTGCACCAGCGGAATCATGATCTTAGCTATATCAATCTTCCCTGGCTGAATCCTGCCTAGAAAAAAACTCTGCTCATCCAATAAAGGCAATAACTTCTCAGCCGAGGTTTGAGCATAAAGCGAAAGCATAGGCAACAGCAGTAACAAACCAGCAATCCATCTTTTCATATTCAGCCTTTTTAAATTCAGTTAGCGACAAAGTCAGGCAAGGGCACTTTATACTTCTGCGCCAGTTCTTTTAATTGCGACCAAGTCCCCTCATCAAGGCTCAGCCCTGATTTCGTTCGTTTAATTTTTTCAGCAACTTCCAATTGGCCTGGCAATATTATATCACCGGTTGCACCATCTGCTTTTGGGCAGGCAAGCACATTAGCAGCAAGGTTTGTGGTTTCATTTAAAAAGTGATCCACGCCTGCAAACTTGGCAGGATCTATCACCAAAAAGAAAACAGCATTTGCAGATTTGCTTTCTACCCCGGGAGTGCTGCACTGGGCGCCTGAAAGTCCGCCTGCAAACATATCCATAAGCAATCCTAGCCCAAAGCCCTTATATGATTGCTGTCCGCCCAATGGAAGAATAGTTCCCTTGGGGTCGTTGTACAAAACTCCAGGATCGGTTGTGGGCCTTCCTTCGGAATCAAGGAGCCAACCTTCGGGGGTGGGTATTTTCTTGTTGTAATTAACGCGGACTTTTCCTTCCGCACAAACACTCGTACCTATGTCTAAAACAACAGGGTTATCCTTAGTGGGTGCGCCCACGCAAATCGGGTTGGTGGATATCCTGCCAACTTTACCCCCCGGTGGAGCAACAGCTCGACCAAATCCATGATTATTTACGGTTGCGAGGAAAGCCATCTTGTGTCGCGCTGCCTCTTCCGCATATTCGCCCAATCTTCCGATGTGACCGCATTGTTTTAATGATCCCGCAGCCACCCCGGTTACCGAAGCCTTGGCAATCAGCTTTTCCAATAAGCGGTAGGCTTGAACCTGGCCCAGATTCCAGCCTCCATCGGCAGCTACTGCGGATGGGGTTTCAGAAAGCAGTACAAATGGCGCCCCCGGTTTCAAAATCCCGGCTTCAATCGCCTTGATATATTGCACCACTCGGATAATGCCATGCGAATCGTGACCACACAAATTCGCATCAACAAGGCTGGTTGCGACCCTTTGGGCCTCGGCAGGAGGGACTCCGGCTGCAATAAACATCACCCTTGCAAAATCAAGCGCATTCTCACAATCTAACCTTGGCATGATGATTTTTCCTTGATTCTTATCGATTTCTGATGGAATCCTATAGCAAGGTTCTAACATAATTCCATCTACTTTAATCAGGATTCTAACATGACCTTTAAAATTACCTCGGCAATTAGACAAGATGTTACCAGCCATGATGGTACGCAAATCACTTTGCAAAGCCCCAAAGGCGCTAGTGCAACCATTTATCCTGCACTTGGATTTAACTGTTATTCATGGATTGTGCCGACTTCCGAAGGAAACTTAGACATCCTTTATCAAGACCCCGAACTTTTCCCCGACGGCAGGCCCACTCGAAGTGGTATTCCCGTTCTTTTCCCCTACCCCAACCGTGTTCGAGATGCGCACTTCAATTGGGAAGGCAAATCTTATTCCCTGCCCCGAAATGATAATATTCAAAAACACAACATCCATGGCTTTGCAGTGCGCAACCCTTGGAGAGTTATTAGTCAAGGTGCGGATCTCAATTCAGCCTGGGTCACTGGGGAGTTCCAAATTTCAAAAGATGATCCTGCATCGGTTGCTTGCTGGCCTGCCGATGCCATCTTGCAATTAACCTACAGGCTCAAAGAAAACTCCCTTGGGATCGAAGCCCTTGTGATTAATCCTGATAGCAATCCCTTACCATTTGGTTTGGGTTATCATCCCTACTTCAATTTACCTTTTACGCCGGGCTTGGCTTCCGATGATTGTTCCCTGCAATGTGGTGCAAATTCTTTCTGGCATTTGGATGAATGCCTTCCTGATGGAAGAAAGATTCCCGTTGATGCGGCGCGCGATCTCAACAAGCTTCGGAAAATGAAAGGCTTTCAGGCAGATGATGTTTTAACCGATCTGCCTGCATTTAATGCCAACGCATTTGGAATGATGGAAAGAGGCCGGGTACAAGGTGCAAAACAACATGCCATGGTCATGTATTGCGATAACTCATGGCGCGACATGGTTGTATTTACGCCGGGTTCCAGAACCAGTGTTTGTATCGAACCTTATACCTGCGTTACTGATGCAATTAATTTGCAGCAAAAAGGTATCGATTCAGGTCTTCTAATACTTCCTCCTTCAGGTAAGCATCAATCCCTTGTAGAATTACGAATTGAACCGTGCGGTTCTTGATAAAAGAGAAACAAAATGGCAAAGCCGAAACTCGTATCGTTAAGTAAAATCTATCCTCCTAAGACATTACTCGAAAGGATAAGACCCCCTTTCGCAGTGATTATGGGTTCCCCCTCGGATGTAGTGAACCTGCTTCATTCAAGCCCTTATAAAGAGGCAGTCTGCTACCAGATGGATTTGTTTCAAGCCGAGCGATTGGAACAAATGCTGAAGGATGCCAACATTCCTGCACAGGTTCGAGTAGAGCCCGACTTATGGAATCTTGGACCAAACTTTGCCACTGCAGTTTATCTGCCCGCAAGATCGGGCGAGCGCGAGCTTAAAACCGATCTCCTTGAGCAGGGTTTTCATATCCTCAATGCCTCAGGGCAGTTTCTGGTTTGGTCTGCCCAACCCAATGATTCCCTCTTTCCAGAAGCAATGAAAAAAATCTACAAGAAGGTACATATTCACCAGGAGCAAGGAACCACTTTCCTTTGGTCCCAGAAAATGGGAGAGCGGCCACGCAGAAGACATGAAGTCACTTTTCAATGCAAAATCAATCAGCGTGAATCGTTCCGTTTTCTTTCCCGCCCAGGAACTTTCTCTTATGGCCAGTTTGATGCGGGTTCACGAGCTCTTTGCGAAGTCATGAGCCTGCGCCCCGGCCAGAATGTGGTAGACCTTGGTTGTGGTTGTGGGACCAATGGAATTTACGCCTCCAAGATTACTGGCCCAGAAGGCAAAATCACTTTTGTTGACAGTAACCTTCGCGCATTGGACTTAACTAAACTTAACGCTATTTCCAATGGCTTGACTAATTTTGAAACAGTTGCAACCTCATCCGTTTCTGGACCAGATCTCATTCCGCAATCATTCGATATTGCCCTTGCCAACCCGCCCTATTTTGCAAACCATTCCATCGCACTTCTTTTCATCCAGCGTTCCTTCGAATTGCTAAAACGGTCCGGAAGCTTTTTCATGGTGACCAAACAGCCAAACGAAATGGTCGAACTGATGACCCAAGCGGGATATGTGGTGGAAGGTGCAGAAACTAGGGGCTACACCGTTCTAATGCATCGTGGACCCGCAGCACGCGAAGATATGGGCGCGACCGCAGATCCAGAAGAAGATCAATAAAACTCGTACCCGATCAGAAAAGCTATCCCACCATCGGGAAGCCTTTGAATATTCGTGATATGCAAAGGCCATCCACCTTGTTTCACTGGGCTACTAGTCGGCGTAGTCATAGGGGTAAAATCTCGGTTGGATTTACTTGGATAAGGAACAGATTCTGGAAACCTGCCTGGGCCTGCAGGGCCAGCGATGCCATGCGACTCTTCAAGGTTTGGTTTCCCATCCACCACACGCCATATCAATAATCCTTCACCGGGAAGGTTTTGATCAAACCTTTTTTTAATACGATTTTCGAGAAGAAAGTATTCGGTTCCATCTGGTCGTACAGGGATTTTAATACACTCCGAGTTCTTTCCTTCTATGGGCGAAAGAATCAACTTTTGTTGCACCCTTGGATCGATCACGGTCGGAAGAGTCCATCCCATTTGTTCTTTGCACCAAGCACTAAAATGCACTGGCCTCCCGTCAAACCCCTCGCCATTTGACATGCTGCACCACCGACCCAAGCCTTCCATATCAGGAACTTCAGGGCGGGCATAAAGATCGGGTAAGCCCAGCATATGACCGAACTCATGGGCGATCACACTAATAGAAAACATTTTTTCTCCACCCTCGGGGCAGATGAAATAAGTGATTCTTTTTCCCTTATACGTATAGAAACCTTTATGAGGCCAGAGAATATTCCCTCTAGTGATAGCGGCCCTTGAGCCCGCATACAAAAAGAACACACCATCAAATCCCTCTAAAGCTTTTTCACCATCTCGGGCGAGAACCAAAGTTAAGGCTTGATCAAGTATTGCTGTTCTAGGAGAGCCAGCAGCATATTCCATGCGCTTTTTCTCTACAGCCACCACCGCAAAAATCTTCCCCTCAACTTTACAAGTACCATCAGATTGCTCGGTATAAAAATCATTCATGCTGCCATACACTTTTTGCCCGGTCGCATTCTTATCGTTAAATTTTTTGGTACTGAAGAGAGCATCCTCCCAATCGGAAGGTTTGATTTTCTCATTAAGTTTTTGATCGAAAAACTCTACCGGAATCACTGCAAGTTTATATACAGGCTTTTTAAATAACTTGCGATCAAGATCATTCCAGCTTTTCCCCGATTCATCTGCTGCATCCAATTCTAACCTAGCATCAAGATTAAAAACTTTTCCATTTCTTGAAACAACAACACGAACCACCTCATCAGGCTTCTTGCCTTCAAGAATTGGGCTAATACCAGAAACTGGGGTTACTTTTTTGCCATCAATTGTGATCAATGTATCACCGACTTTCACGCCTGCCTTTTCTGCTGACCCGTTTGGGGTAACACCTTTGATCTCGAGCTTGGTTTGATTTTTATTGGGTACAAAAAAGACTCCCAGCTTGACCTTGCTCTGGTTGACCAACGGGTTGCTCCAAGAGGTTGCATGCAATTCAAATTCCTTGAAGTCGCTTTCTCTCTTTACAAGAATTTTTACTTTGTCACCCTCGCGAATTCCAATCAGGTATAGGCGCAAGGTTTCAAGGTCTGGAATTTTGTTACCCAACACTTTTGAAAAGACATCGCCTTTGATTAGCCCTGCCTTGTCTGCAGGCGAATCCTTTTCAACCTCCACGACCACCGCGCCCAATTCTTTATTCCAATCAAATCGAAATCCGAGCTTTCCTGCGTTCTTGCTTGACCCCTCAATGCTCGATTTTTCCAGCTTGAACTTTTGTGCCTCTGCAACGGTTTTATAGCCCTTCAGACTTGTTTCTTCCGCAACCACAAGGCTTCCGCCAACGATCAAAATCAACCCGATAACTGTTTTTATGCATATGCGTGGATTAAACATCAGCTCTCCAAGCTAAAAAAGTTGATTTGCGCGTGATTAATCGTTCATTTTCTCATAAAATTGTTATCACAGGCAAGCAACAAGCTCCCTGTTTTCTTATTATTTCAATTTTCTGAAAGTGCGACTCTAGTGAATAAATGGGCTTTCGACATTCTTCTGGAAGACAACCATCTTCTCGTTCTTTCAAAGCCCACCGGGCTGCCTACCGCCCATGGCGAAATTAAAGGCGATTCGCTTTTCGATTATGCCAAGGAGTACATCAAGAAGCGTTATGCCAAGCCGGGCAATGTTTTTTTGGGCGTGGTTCATCGACTTGATCAACCTGTTTCAGGAATTGTGATTTTTGCAAAAACAAGCAAAGCTGCTTCTAGACTCTCAGAGCAATTCCGCGATACAAAAGTTGAAAAAACCTACCTTGCAGTTGTCGAAGGCATTCCCAATGCTCGCAGTGGTACCCTGCATCATTTCCTGATCAACGATGATGAAGAACGAATTGCACTGGTATCCAATCAGAACAACCCGCTCGCCAAAGAAGCCATCACTCATTACACCGTCCTTGCAACCTACGATGGCCATGCATTTCTAATGCTCAACCCGAAGACGGGGAGAAAGCATCAGCTTCGCATTCAGCTTTCTGCAAGCGGGCACCCGGTGATGGGTGATAAAAAATATGGTTCAAGTTTTAACTTCGTTCATGGTATTTCTCTTCATGCACACGCCATCACCTTCAAGCACCCCGTCAAAGATGAAACGATAAACATGAAGTTGGATCTTCCGAAGATATGGCTAAAGCATTTTGGCCCATGGATCAAAGTCCCCACATGAAATCGCAGCTTGAAAATATACTGCATGCAGTACAGCAAGATGCAGGAGACCGGGGCCTAGCCAGGCTTGAAGATAATCTTATAAGTCGTTCCAAAGGTGATTTTCAAAATGCTTGCGAGTCACTCGCAATAGGTACAGGGGTGGTAATTTTCACAGGCTTTTATATTCCCTCAGCAACACCCCCTGCCCCGGAAACAGATGGCCCGCTTGGTGCACTCTTTATCGCTCGGACTCTTTTAAGCCTTGGCAGAAAAGTTGCAATCACTTGCGAAAAAAACTGCATGCCCGCTTTTGAAGTAAGTCTGCAACACCTTGGCTTGGGTGATAAAATTGCTTTGATAGAATCACCTATCGAAACCAGTGCTGATTACGCCCAAAATTTCTTATCACAACTTAAAGAAAAGATAGGCGACATCAGTCATTTTATCGCAATCGAAAAATGTGGCCCCTCACACCTTTTAGCATCCATCCCCGAACAAAACATCAGCGCATTCCTTGATGCAACCGAAGAATCATCACGTGGAAAAATACTCACCATGAGTGGCAAGGATATCACCACTTACACCGCACCAATACACATGCTCTTCGATGCAAATTTCTGTAACGCAAACAATATCACCCGTATAGGCATTGGCGATGGGGGCAACGAAATTGGCATGGGAAATATCCCTTGGAAAGTAATTGCTGCAAACATCCGTAATGGCGCAAAAATAGCTTGTGCCACTACAGTAAATTATCTCATCGTCGCAGGGGTAAGCAATTGGGGTGGCTATGCTCTTGCCTCTGGTCTTTTACTAATTGCGGATCGCCCTGCACTCTCTTCGCTTGACTCTGAAACAGAATTAGAGATACTCGAACTCATGGTAAAACAAGGTGGTCTAGTAGATGGCAGATTGGGTCAAAGAATTGCTTCCGTTGACGGCATCGATTGGTCTATTCATGCGAGCGTTATCAATTACCTTACAAAAACTCTTAAGGAAACAGCATGAGCCTAAATCTCAACACTGGTTCCGAAGTAAGGGCACAATGCAGAAAAGGTGATTTCACTGCACCCACTGCAGGGCAAACTCCGGGTTTTGTTCAGGCAAACCTCGTGGTCGTTCCTTCAGAGTTCGCATTTGACTTTCTACTTTTCTGCCAGCGTAATCCCAAGCCCTGCCCCATCCTCGAAGTGCTCGATAAAGGTTCGCCACAAACCCGATTGATTGCAACAGATGCAGATCTGCGCACCGACCTCCCAAAATACAGAGTCTACGAATCAGATAAAATCATTGATGAACCAAACAACATTTATAAATACTGGCGTGACGACCTCGTTTCCTTCCTCCTGGGATGCTCCTTTACTTTCGATAGGGCCCTGAGAGAAAATGGTATCCCCGTTAGGCACGAAGATGAAGGTAGAAATGTTCCGATGTATCGCACTAATATTCCGTGCAAAAGCGCTGGAGTTTTCCAAGGTCCATTAGTGGTTTCCATGCGGCCCATGACGGCAGACTTTGCATTGCAAGCTTCCCGTATCACCGGGCGTTTCCCGCGCGCACATGGATCACCCGTGCATCTGGGTGATCCTTCCCAAATTGGGATAAGCAACATTAACTGCCCTGATTATGGTGAAAGTGTTACGATTCATCCCAACGAAATCCCTGTTTTCTGGGCCTGCGGAGTTACACCACAAGCTGTTGCTGTGGCTTCCAAGATTCCTTTCCTTATCACTCAAAGCCCAGGCCATATGTTTGTTTCCGATTGGACTGATAACCAACTTGAAGGTGAAGAAAAGGTTCGCTAAAACAACTACTCTTCACTCCACCTACCCATTAACCGAGGATTACAAATGAAAACCACACGATTCTTTCTAACTGTTTTATTCGCTTTGGTTCTTCCTTGCTTGAATTACTCTCAAGCTGCGGAAAACAATATTCAATTTCGAGGGAATCTAGACAACTCGCGCATCCAGTTCCTCAAAAATAAAAAGGGCAATGTCGCATTCATGGGTGGATCGATTACCGAAATGAATGGCTATCGCCCGATGGTTGCAGACCAACTCAAAAAGCGTTTCCCTGAAACCAACTTTACTTTTATTGATGCGGGTATTTCCTCGACTTGTTCCAACACAGGCGCTTTTCGCCTCGAACGCGATGTCTTAACCAAACCCATCGATTTGTTCTTCATCGAATTTGCAGTCAATGATGATCAAGATGCCCATCACTCACGTAAGGATTGCATTCGCGGACTCGAAGGGATTATCAGGCACGCCCGTAAATCAAATCCTAACATGGATATCATCGTTACTTTTTTTGTAAACGAGGGAATGCTGAAAACACTTCAGGATGGAAAAATACCCCTGACCATCGAGGCCCATGAATCCGTCGCCAAGAATTACAAAGTCTCCACCATCAACCTTGCTAAAGAAGTTGCAGAAAAAATTTCCGCAAACTCCCTTACCTGGAAACAATATGGTGGCGTACATCCAGCACCTTTTGGCAATGCAATCGCTGCAACCATGATCGACAATCTTTTCAACGAGGCATGGAAAAACCCATGGGGAAAAACTGATTCACCCAAGGCCCATGAAATGCCCGCACCCTTAGACCCACTTAGCTACGAAGCAGGAAGGTTTATTGACCCCAAGAATGCTGTGATTAAATCGGGCTGGACTCTTGGCGTACCAGATTGGAAATCTCTGCAAGGTGGTAAACGCGATCGCTTCACCTCGGTTCCTGTTCTTTACGCTTCGGAAGCTGGCGCAGAAATCACCTTGGAATTTGAAGGCACCGCAATTGGTGCTTTTATCGTGGCTGGACCCGATGCAGGTATCGTGCTTGCAAGCATCGATGGCTCAGAACCCAAGCCTGTGGACTTATTACATTCCTATAGCAAGGGCTTGCATTACCCACGCACCGTTATGTTCGGCACAGATCTTAAGCCGGGCAAACATACTTTGAAACTTGTGATTGCGAAAGAAACTAATGGTGCGGGCAATGCTGCTCGTATTTTGCAATTCTGTGCCAACTAAATGAAAAAGCACCATAACCCGAAAACCATCGGCATGGTGCTTTCTATAAAATTCTTCAAACAGGGTTGATGGAGTTTTACTTCACCCTGCGTTGGTTCTTCTTCCACTTGGAACGATTTGCATGCGGGGTAGGCAACGATTCAGGGCCATCGTTTCTTCCTTGGGCAGGTGGGTTCTTTTTCTTGGTCACTACTTTTAGAAATGGTAGAACTACTTGTCTTTGTTCTAAGCTGGGATCATTGGTGTTTTGTTGGCTGATTCTCGCCTCATGGAACAAAAAGCTATTCCATAAACATTTAAATTTTGGGTTGTTGTTATTAAGAAATAAGGCCTTGGTTATGCTGGCCCTGGCTTCGTCGTGCAAATTTTGTTCTTGAAGATGCCTGACCAATAATTTTAAAAGTTCAAGATTGCTTGGCTGCAATTTGCAGGCTCGCGTTAAAAAACCAATTCCAACTATTGCTTTATTGGTATGAATCAAACTGACACCTAGGAATCTTAGTGCCTTGACATTTTTTGGGTCATTTTTCAGACAGGCCCTGAAATGAATCATCGCCTGTTTCAAATTGCCATTACCACCCGCTGCAAGCGCTTTACCTAACAGCAGATGATAGGTTGCATTATTTTCGTTATAGGAGAGGGCTACGGATAAATGGCGTGCTGCTTGTTTGAAGCGTTTTTGATTCAGAGCAATTTCACCCAAATGAAGCTGGGTTTGTTCTGCCATCACTCTTGGGAGATCCTGAAAGCGCATTAAAGAGCGAAATATTTTGGCGGCTTTGACTTCCAACCCCAAGGAACGGTACTTTACCGCAGCGACAAAGGATTGATCAACAATAGGTAATAATGAAGCCATAGCAAAACTGCCTCCATGCAGTAACGAAATTTAACAGTAGAAATACATCCCTGTAATCAAGCGAGTATCATAACTTTGATTCAGCTGGAAGCAATAGTAAAGAATGGTTTTCAGCTGATTTCAAACCGGAACGATTTTATCTCGCCAACCCAGACTCCTTATTTTAAAAAGCCATCAACCTCAGCACTCTGCCCCTGCATCTTTTAAAAATCTCCTTTTAGGCTTTAAAACAAGGACTATTTACTATGCCGAACTAAATCAATTCAATCGAATTCTCACAAGTAAGTATTTGCTTTGGGATTAAAAATGAATGAAAAAATTAATCCTATAGTTCTGAGTTGTTCCACCATCCCGCTTGAAGATACAGCAAATAGCTACTTTGGGGACCCGATTGACTATGGTTTGAAATCGATTCATAGAAATGTTCGGTACCATTTAGAACTCTCTAATTGCAATTATGTGGGCAAATAAAAACAGAGGGATCTGAATAACCTGCGATTTTATACCCGGTCATTCTTATTAGCATCGCCTTTGTTTTCGTGCAGGCACTCCGAGGCAGGGAAAGAATGCTAGTTACGTTCATTCGCCATTAACCTCACAACGAACTGATCTTCACGCCAATTCAATTTATAGTGGGAAACCTACTACTAACAGAGAGGCAGACATCTTTATGGTTTTGGCTGCATCATCCAAATCTTCACTTACTCAAGTGCTATACTTCATTTGGAAATGTCTTACGAATGTGTTATAAATGCGCATTAATTTGATGAATTAGGGCAATCATGAACCGAAGAATACGGATTGATTCGATCAAGGTAGTGCAGAAAGAGGGGGCGAAATGACGCCATTGGTTTTGGCCTACATTTTTAACATCATCATACTAATCCCAATTGGCCTTATGACGATGCTTGGCGGCGAAAAGGGAGGACAGTTAGCCTGCCAGAGAAAGTTCCCTGAGAGGGAAGGATTCCGAACGCTTCTAGGATCATTGTGGACTGCAATCTTAATTGGGTCGGTGTTAGGGTTGTTCTTTCCCATAACAATGTCAGCTTTGCTTCTGATTCAAGTAATCTACAAAATGCTTTGGCTGCTGGTCTATGCTTTGCCCCGTATGCTCAATCAGCGTAGCAACGAAGTTCCTTGGGGAATCACTTCGACGTTTCTAATAATCATCGTGAGCTATCCCTGGATTATTCCTTGGGCGCAGTTATTCTTCGATGTCGTTCGTCGGTGATCTGACCGCTGCCAATGTCGTCACGGTCTTTTCTCTACCGTTTTGCGTGGCTGCTTGGTGTCGTGTTTCAAGTTATCAAATACGACGTGAATCAGGTCCTCGGTCTTCTCGGATGAGAGCAGGAAGAAACAGAACAGCATTTCGTCTTTCGTGCCTTCGCCCCACGTCACTCGCTTCGGCGGTGAACTTGGATTGGAAGGGTTGCTATCCGAGTTGTCAAAGACAGCCTCCACATCGAGTCGAGTCCCGGCAGGCAGTTTGAAGGGGCGCTCATAGTAATACTCGTCCTGCCAGTTGTAGTTCCAGTTCTTGATTTCAATGAGCGT
>CAXNFS010000026.1:0-19604 GCA_964201235.1 Gemmataceae bacterium
TCCACTGAAATGGTGTTGCGTTCTGAAGGGCCAATCTTGGCACCTGTCAACCAAATGGATTTGCAATTATGATGATGGCCAAGCCCGTTTGGATGATGAATACCACTGAAGGGAGTGATATTGGAACGATGTTTCTCAAGCGATTGCAAAGGCATCGATAATTTATAATCTGGTCCAGATTCGCGTATTTGGTAATCAACAGTGTTGACGCCATTTGGAAGATAAATAAAGACACTGCGCTTTGCCTTCATGGGGGCATCAGCAGCACGAAGTGGAACCATGCAATCTAGAAGCGGCAAAGCAAGGGTGACACCTAAGCCACGAAGCATATGGCGGCGACTTATTAGCCAGTTTTGTGAAAGAATGTTCATAAAAGAATTCCTAGGTTTGTTGGTATATCATCTCTTCTGAAAAAGGTCTGAAACCACAAGATTCTCGATCACTGATTTAAGTTTGTAATCATCCTTCTTTGAAGCTAACGCAATTAATTTGATCTGATCCATGTCGTCAACGGTCATGGCTCTGCGAAGTGCAAAGGTTGCAAGTTGTTCGACAAAGGCCAAGGCAAAGCGATCCATATCCTGCAGTAGAAGTTGCTTGAATTCGAGTGAGTTATTGTAAGTGCGTCCATCCATCATGGTGCCACTGGCATTCACAGGGGGAGTAGTTCCTTGGCCAGACTTCATAACTTCTTCGGTTCGCCAGCGGCCTATAGCGTCGAAATTATCGAAGGCAAATCCAAGTGGATCAATCCGTTGATGGCAAGAAGCACATAATGCATGAGTGGTATGAGCTTGCAATTGCATACGCACGGTTGCTTTGGGTTTATTAAGAGGGGTTGGTTCCAGCGGTTCAACATTAGGAGGAGGGGGCGGTGGAGTTTTACCAAAAATAGCTTCTGAAACCCAGACGCCACGATGTACTGGTCGATGCCTGGTGCCATCAGATGTAAGCATGAGAATACCAGCTTGGGTGAGCAATCCACCCCGATGATCTTCTGGCTTTAGACCAATTCGCTGCATCTCTGGATTTTTTAACGGGGGCATTTGGTAATGAAGTGCAAGCCTAGAATTCATCATGGTCCAATCAGAGTGAATGAATTCACGCAGGGAAAGGTTTTTATCAAACACCTCGTTAAAGTACCCAACCGATTCCATCACCAAGCTTTTTTCAAGCCATTTGTCGTAATCGGGATAAAGCTCTGAATCGGGGGGAAACATTCCCACTTTGTGCAATTGCAACCATTGTTGCGGGAAGGCATCGGTGAAGCGCTTGATTTTTGGATCCAACAACATGCGGGCAACCTGAGTTTTCAAAACTTCAGGCAGATGTAGTTTTCCTGACCGGGCAGCATCTAACAAATGCTCATCGGGGATTGAGCCCCAAAAAAAATACGATAGGCGGGAAGCTAGTTCCCAATCGTTAACCTTTGGAACCTTCTTTACGGGAGAACCTTCTTCGAGATAGTAAAAGTTTTTGGAAGTAAGCACGCCCACCATGGCAGCCATGTATGCGGAGCGAAACTTTTCACCTGCAGCCATTTCATCTGCGATAACTTTCATCAGGCGCTTGATTTCATCTTCTTTTGCAGGTCGCCTCCAAGCTTTGGATGCGAAATAATTCAAACACTTTTGCGCTTCCGCCAAGTCACCTTCTTTTGCAGGGATCATTCCTTCGCGTTTCTTACGATCCGCATCCAATAAAATCGGGCCTTCCAATTCGACCCAGTCCACAATCAATAATGGAAATATCGACCGTCCCTGTTCATCAAACAGCTTGTAACTCTGAGGCCGCGTGGATTGCATTTCTTTAGTGCTTACAAAAGGTACATCTGTAAGGCTGAGAGTATGCCCATCCGACAACATTCCGGGAACTTCGTTTGTAAGATCAAAACTACCTTCAGGTAGAAATGCTTCTATCTCAACGATGGTTGGTTTATTCTCTGCTGCGATTACATCCTGACCAACTATGGATTTTTTTAAACCCTGATGCCAAAGCGAGAGATGAGGAAGTCTTCCTTTAAAAGAAGGCAGGGCGCTAACTTGAACACGGATGCGATAAAGGCCTGGGGCACTTGCTCGGATATTACCACGATGAATCCCGGGAAAAAGCAACCAGCGATTACCAGCATTGGGCTCACTACGACCTTTGGTAGAAACTGGTTCTTTAAGCGGAAAACCCCTTTCAAGCACAGTTTCAGCAGCTTTAAAATATCGATCAACATGGGAAGGAGAAAGCGAAAGCATGGAACCGATGCGGTTGAAACCATGCCAGCGGGGATCTTCATTAAAGGCTCCGGGAAGATTCACATCATAATAAACGCCAAGCAAATCATAAATCGAATAGCCATATTCATCACGGCTTAATCGGTAATGAGATACAGGGCCACGCTTAGCCATTCGGGTCGCCTCGCCCTGTTTGATTTTGGCAGATAGCCAATCCACCGCTTTGCCAAGTTCCTCGGCCTTGGGCTGTGGTTCCTTTTTAGGGGGCATCTCTCCTGAACTCATGCGGAACAAAACTTCGCCCCAGCGCTGCGCTACCGAAATATCAGAAAAGTCTGTGGAGAGGGAATCGAGCCGGAATTCGCCCTTCTGTTTATTTGCATCATGACAACGCAAGCAATAAGACTTAAAAAAAAGTGCATGATCCTCTTGCGCATTAACCCCTGAGGTTAGAAAACTCGCAATGAAAGTAATAACCATGGCGTATTTCAAAGATCTTCTCGGGGTAATGGAGTGGCTGGTTATCTTAGTCAAGTTTGAAGTAATGTTTACATGAAATAACAAGCAGGAACTTAATTATAGGCCCGATAGAAACAGCTTGCAATAAGTATATATAAGAAAGGCACCTACCCAAGATAGCCCCTTTACCCAACTTCCAAACTTTAATCCATTTTTAAAAATCCTTCAAAGATTTTATAAAGATATACCGATAGTAGGGATAAGGGAAAATTGCCCTTCAATGCCCAGTTGTTTTTATCGGGAGATCGCCTTGAATCAGACATCCAAAACCACTTCTTATAATGATATTCCCTACGAAAGTTTTCCATTTCAGCAAACGCATCCGGATAGGTTGGCAACGATCGCCAGGCTTTTTGGATTACAATCTCCTAATGTTGAAACCTGCAAGGTTTTAGAAATTGGCTGTGCTTCAGGTAACAACCTAGTACCGATGGCGGAATGCCTACCCAAGGCTAATTTTCTGGGTATCGATTTATCTGCAAACCAAATAGATGAAGGCAACAAGCTGTTAAAAGCTCTTGCGCTTACCAACATTGAATTTCGTTGCCAGGATATTCTTGATTTTAACGAAGAAACAAAATTTGATTTCATCATTGTCCATGGGATTTATTCGTGGGTGCCCGCACCAGTACAAGAAAAGATCCTTGCGATTTCCAAGAAGAATCTTTCACCCGATGGCGTAGCTTACATCAGTTATAATGTGCTTCCTGGATGGCATATGCGGGGAATGATCCGCGATATGATGCTTTATCACTCGTCCAAGTTTCCCGACAATGCTTCTAAAATCAGCCAGGCAAAAGGTCTATTGGAATTCTTATCAAAATCGGTTCAAGGCGACAAAAACCCCTATGGAATATTCCTGCAATCCGAGTTGGAGCTTCTTAAGAAACAAAACGATGGTTACTTCTTCCACGAGTTTTTAGAAGAGAATAACTTCCCCGTTTATTTCCATGAGTTTAGTTCTGCAGCCAATCGCCATGGTTTGAAATACCTTGGCGACTCTGATGTTCGAACGATGTCTACACGCGACCTGACTCCTGAAGCCCAGCAATTGCTAACCAAAACGCCTAGCATGATCGAGACAGAGCAATACATGGATTTTTTACGCAATCGCATGTTCCGTACTTCTCTGATCGTGCATGATAACAAAAACCCTGTTTACAACTTAAACTCAGCAGCTATTGTAAATTTTAATGTGATTTCAAACCTGACACCTGCAGAACAAAATATGGATTTGCATTCAGCTAATCTTGCCAATTTCATCACTCATGATGGAACCACCATAGGCACCACTGAACCCCTAATCAAAGCAGCGTTGTTATGTTTGTTTGAATCTACCCCAAACTCCATGACTACAGCAGAAATCATTGAAGGCGCATGTAAAAAACTTGGATCAAAACCACCCGTGGCTGCAGAGGAAATTGCGCAGGTAACCGCACACATAGGGCAGACATTGATTACTGCTTATACTTCTCTGCCTGCAGGTTCGCTGGAACTTACAACAAGGCCCATAAAGACATTTTCGCTTATCTCTTCAAAACCCAAAGCTTTCAGGTTAGCCCAGATACAGGCAATCACCTTAGGCATGGTAACAAACCCAAGGCATCAAATGATCAGGCTCGGGGATTTTGAAAAAGTTCTTTTACCAATGCTGGATGGCAAAACAACAATATTAGAGATAATTAACAAATTTAAAAATCTTGTTAATGAAAATAAGATTGTAGTGAAGGATAACGGGGCGCAAGCTGATGCAACTAGAGTCGGAGAAATCATTCAGCATCAGGTGGAAAATGCGTTGAAGACGCTTGCAAAAAACGGCATGTTAGTCGATTAAATTATTCTAATTCAACAGTCCAATAGGCGTTATCAAGGAAGGTACGCCAAGATTGATACTTAGTATTGTTAAGTTTCAAGCTGAGCGAAGGACTGCGCTTGGGTTTTTCTGGTTTGCGAATCAGGTTCATGCTGGCTTGCTTTGGAGTTCTGCCACCTTTTCGAACATTGCAAGAAACGCAGGCGCAGACAATATTCTCCCAGGAATTCTTTCCTCCCTGGCTCCGGGGCAGGATGTGATCAAGGCTGAGTTCAGGCATCGGAAACTTTTTACCACAATACTGGCAAGTATTGTTATCGCGGGCAAAAATGTTCTTGCGATTAAACTTAACGGATTGCTTTGGAAATTTATCGTACTCTGTCAGACGAATAACTCTGGGAACTTGAATTTCGCAAGAAACAGTTCGAACCCAATCATCTTCTTCTTTGCGGAAAAATCTCGCCCGATAGTCACTAACCTCAAGCCAGTTCGAAAAATCATAAGTCGAATATTGCCCATCCTCGGTACTGACCACCTCTGCCTGTTCTTTTACCAAAAGAATAAATGCCCTTCGGACATTGATGATCTGAACCGCCATAAACATCTTGTTCAAAACAAGAACACTAGAATCAAGAGGACAGGCTAACGAAGAACCCATATAAATACCTCTATCAAGGAGATAGAATTAAAAACCTTTTAAATTTTAATACAAACATCCTTTAAAGTTACAATACATACTAATGATAGCAGTGTGATGTGAGCGTAAGCAAGCCTCCATTTATGAAGAACTTCGGGAATTCTCCAAATATTCATAGAATAATAACATGAGCGAAAAAGAAAAACTTAGCAACTCTGATGCGCGACTTGATGAAGAAAAGCTGGCAAATGGCTTAGTATCGCGTGGGTTGATGACCAACGAAGAAGTAAAAAAACACGCACCCGATGGCACCTTGGGCGCGGAAGGGTACCTTAAAAAACTTTCATCAGTTGGCTTACTAACAAAGGCACAAGCAGAGCGAGCGCAATTAGACCTAACACTATTGGTAGGCCAGCAAATCCCCGGATATGTAATGCTTGAGAAATTAGGCCAGGGTGCGATGGGCGTAGTTTATAAAGCATTGCAAACACGCTTGAACCGCCATGTAGCAATCAAACTGCTGAAGGGAAAGAAAACCAATGATGCGGGGTTCTTCGCCCAGTTGGAACGCGAAGCCAGGCTTGCTGCAAAGTTAAGCCATAACAATATCGTGCAAGCAATCGATATCGGGTCTGCGGGGAAGTTTCATTATTTTGTGATGGAGCTCATCGATGGGAAAACCATCCAAGATGAAATGAAAGCTGGGAAGAAGCGCTACGAAGAAAAAGAAGCAATTGAAATTATTTTGCAGATAGCGCAGGCACTAGACCATGCAAGCAAGCGAGGGTTGGTGCATCGTGATATCAAGCCCGCAAACATTGTGATGACATCTGATGGAATTGCTAAGCTTGCAGATCTGGGGATGGCGCGTGAAAATACCGATGAGGCAGCCAACACCCGCGAAAAAGGGATGATCATCGGGACCCCAAATTACATCGCACCCGAACAGGTTCAGGGCAAATCTGATATCGATACCCGTGCCGATATTTATTCCTTGGGTGGAACACTTTACCACATGGTTACGGGTCAACCGCCGTTTGTAGGCAACACGGTAATGGAAGTTCTGAAAATGCACGAGAAGGCTGAACTGGTGCCCCCGGATCATTTGAACGATAGTCTAAGTGCAGGCTTGGGCGAAGTAGTAGAAATGATGATGGCCAAAGATCGCAACATGCGCTATGGTTCGCCCGAAGCATTAATAAAAGATCTTGAATGCCTTATTAACGATATGCCCCCGAAGCTTGCAAGGCAGAAAATGAGCTCTTCTCTTGCAGCACTTTCAGAAGGCGAAGAAGAGCACGATCATATCCATGAAGCCGAATTGCCCCAATGGGTGATGATAACTCTTGCGTCCTTAGGTACTTTGCTATTTATCAGTTTGGTAGTAAACATCGTACTGATAATGCGCAGATAAAAAAATTACTCAGGTGTTAGAAAAACCGCTCCCAGAGGGGGCAGGGTAAGCTCCATGGAATAAGGGCGGTTGTGCCAAGACATTTCCTGAGTTTGCTTACGGCCTTGGTTACCCTTGCCGCCACCACCATAATAAGGTGAATCAGAATTAAGGATTTCGAGCCAAGTTTCGCCGAAAGGAACACCCACCCTGTATCCATCTTTCACTAGAGGGGTGAAATTAAAAACCGCTAGAACAGGCTTAGCCCCATCGAGATCCCAGCGAAGAAAAGCAAATACGCTGCCTTCGTGATCCGAACAATCAATCCATTCGAGTCCGGAGGGTTCGCAATCTTTTTCATAAAGGCCGGGCTGATTCTTATACATATGGTTTAGATCAGCGACAAACTTTTCGATACCACGATGCTCGGGCGAATTAAGCAGATTCCAATCCAAGCTTGAATCATGATTCCACTCAGCCCAAACGCCAAGCTCTGCGCCCATGAAAATTAACTTCTTGCCAGGCTGGGAATACTGCCAAGCAAGCAACAAACGCAAGTTAGCAAGCTTCTGCCAATAGTCGCCGGGCATTTTGTTTAAGAGTGACCCCTTGCCATGCACCACTTCATCGTGGGAAAGAGGCAGGATGAAGTTTTCTTGATCGCAATAAAGCATACGGAAGCTGAGTTCATTTTGATGCCATTTGCGGTGAATCGGATCGCGTGCAGTGTAGCGAAGCGAATCATGCATCCAGCCCATATCCCATTTGTATCCAAAACCTAAACCACCAGAATGGGTAGGTCGAGAAACCATGGGCCATGAAGTTGATTCTTCAGCAAAGGTTTGAACATCAGGAAATCTGGAGTAAACCTCTTCATTAAACTTTCGAAGAAAACTGGTGGCTTCCATATTTTCATTACCACCATACTGATTCGGAATCCACTCTCCGTCATTTCTGCTGTAATTAAGGTAGATCATGGATGCAACAGCATCAACGCGTATACCATCAATGTGATAGTGTTCAAGCCAGAAGCAGGCACTGGAAAGTAAAAACGACCTAACTTCATGTCTGCCGAAATTGAAGATGCAGGATTTCCAATCCGGATGAAAGCCCTGTTTGGGATCTGCATGTTCGAAGAGATGGCTGCCATCGAAGTAGGCCAGTCCATGTTGATCATTGGGGAAGTGGGAAGGCACCCAATCGAGAATAACGCCCAAGCCATTCTGGTGAAGATAATCGATGAGATACATAAGATCCTGAGGCGAGCCGTATCTGCTGGTTGGTGCGAAGTAGTTGCTAGTTTGGTAACCCCACGAGCCATAAAAAGGATGCTCGGTGATAGGCAGAATCTCGAGGTGAGTAAACCCAAGTTTCAACATATGCTCGGTAAGTTGCGGCGCTAGTTCACGGTAAGTGAGCCAGCGGTTGCCCTCTTCGGGAACTCTTTTCCAAGAACCCAAATGAAGTTCATAAATGGAAACCGGAGCATTATGAGCGATTTTGTTTCTACGCTCATCCATCCATGAAGAATCATTCCAAGCATAAGAAAGATTGCATAGCGCAGAAGCAGTGCGGGGCGCAATTTCCATCGCAAAAGCAAAAGGATCAGACTTTGCAACCTGATAGCCCCCATGATTGGAAATAATATGAAACTTATAGAGATCGCCATTTTTCAAACCAGGAACAAAGCCCGCCCAGATCCCAGAACTGCCTACAAGATGCATGGGATGAACGCCAGGCTCCCAATTATTAAAATCACCAACAACACTAACTGATTGCGCAGAAGGGGCCCAAACAGAAAAATGAAACCCGGTCTTGTTATCAAGAGTGAAAGGATGAGCACCTAGCTTTTCATAAAGCCTGCTATGGTTCCCTTCATTAAAAAGGTGAAGATCCAACGGGCCAAGCAGATTTTTTTCAGGTGGTACCCAAGTATTATTATTTTCCACAAGCGATCCTATCATATGCAAGAGATCTAGCATGACTCCCATAGAAGGAGCACCATAAAATCCCTTATTGATATTGTAGCCACAGACTTCCCATCTTGCCGGATTTCCTTGGATGTTTCTTAAAGGAACCTCTGTTACAATCGATTTATTAGACTCGATCCGTTTGATCGTACAAGAGAAAATATGGGGCCAGGCTTGCAATTAATCCTAATAATCCTGATCATTGCGGTGATAATCATCCTAATCAACCGGAATCTTCCAGAATTCACAAATGTTGAAACTTGGGAAGATTCATCACCAGAATTGGGTAAAATCCAAACTGACCAAGAGAATATCCAGGCAGCTTGGCTAAACGCCTTGGCGAAGCGAAAAGTAGAAATCCCTGCACTTTTTCTAATTGGATTAGGCGGAATCAACCTAATTATGGGTTCCGTGATCATGTTGCGCAGCATACAAATCTCGCAAATTCCAATCGAAGATTTTGAACGCGACTACGAAGAAGCTAAAGATATTACCCGAAAAATCATGCCCGAAGCTGCCATCAACCTCGATAACCAAGAACTCTCCATCAAAGAAATTCAAAAGAAAACCATCTGGATCAATGCAGGGTACTCTTGCTTCCTCCTAGGCGGATCATATCTGATGATTATGGGTGGTTGGTATATGCGCCAATTTAATTCCCTAGGCATGGTGATGCTTGGGGTCCTTTATTGCGCAATGCCTTGTGTCAGCTGCGCTGGTTCTTGTGGCTTAGGCCAAGTTATCGCAGCATGGTGCTTGCTAGTTCTGTTCAACCCATTAGTAAGGCAGGAGTTTGCAAAAGTGGCAAACCGAAGCACCCAAAATCGTGATTCTGATTGTTAAAACATTTGCTAGGCTTTAATCATGCTATTACAAATACCTTTAATGTTACTATTAGCTTTGGCTCAACCGCCCACACCCTTAATATGGGCTGCGGATGAAGAAGGTGGCGCACCTTATGTTTACCGAGATAACAAGCTAGGCCGGGTCGGATTCGAACTGGATATCATTAATGCCCTTGCAGAAGAATTAAAAAGGCCAATCGAATTTAAACAGTATGCGTTTGATAGTTTAATCCCAGGATTGCTGAAAGGCGATTTTGACTTCGCAATGAATGGGCTGGAAATCAATGAAGAGCGCCAAGAAAAAATACGCTTCTCAAAACCCTATTACATATACCGCCAGCAATTAGTGACCCGTGCCGATGAAAAAAGATTCAACACCTTGCTCGGATGTAAAAACACCCTAGGCGCCATCGTAGGCACCATGGATGGCACCCAAGCCGAGCGCCTGCTAAACCAAGCTAAAATCCCCATCCGAACCTATTCTTCATCAACGGAAGCCTACGCTGATCTGGTTTCCGCAGGCCGTATTGATGCGGTATTTCTTGATCTACCCATGGCGATATCCTACGCACTACCCAACAAACGATTGCAGTTTGCAGGCAAACCAACTGCCCGGGGTTTCTACGCCATCGGATTTCATCCAAAAAGTGAAACACTTGCAAAGGAAGTAGATGCTGCAATCGATGCCCTAAAAGCCAATGGCAAATTACGATCGATTCTAGTTAAATGGAATTTATGGGATGAATGCCAAGAAGAACTTAGCGCGGGATTTTTATTCGAAGAAGAAGGCAGGCCCGATGCTATCACACATTCTATCCTCGAAGATAATCAAGCTTGGACAATTGATCGCTACCTACCATTGCTGCTTGAAGGCACCTGGGTAACCATCCAACTCACGCTTTGTAGTTTTACATTGGCATTGGTGCTGGGGCTGCCTTTATCTCTAGCCAGGCTTTATGGAACACCTTGGTTAAAAAGCTTAGCGTTGCTGTATGTGGAATTTTTCCGAGGCATCCCAGTTCTACTGCTTTTGTTTTTCCTTTACTTTGGTTTACCTGCAATTGCAGAGTCTTCAGGGTTGAATATATCGCTTGCGTTAAGCCCATTTATTGCAGCAACATTAGGTTTGGGATTAAACTATGCTGCTTACGAAGCGGAAACATTCAGAGCAGCAATACAATCCGTGCCCCAAGGGCAATGGGAAGCTGCTGCATCCCTAGGCATGGGCAAAACCCTTACTTTCAGGCGAATAATATTACCCCAGGCAATGCGCATCGCTTTGCCCACCACTACCAATGATCTCGTTGCATTGTTTAAAGATACCAGCATCGCAAGCGTTGTGGCTTTGGTAGAACTCAACAAACAGTATCAAATACTGGCAAAGTCGAGTTTGAAGTTTGTGGAACTTGGATTGATAACTGCGCTGTTGTACCTTGCCCTTTCCGTACCATTGGGAAGATTAGCAAGGGCATTAGAAAAAAAACTTGCACCAGAGAGGCGCTAGCAATGAATATCAAAGCGCACGAAATATGCAAAACCTTTGGCAAACGACCAATACTTGATGGATTAACCTTGGAAGTAATATCTGGCGAAACCGTGGTTATTATTGGGCCAAGTGGTTCTGGAAAATCGACCTTTTTACGCTGCCTGAACGGCTTACAAAGTATTGATTCAGGTACCATCCAGATCGGGGATCATCAACTTGAAGCCTCGAATGGAAAACGATTCAGTCCGTTTTCTTCGGAAATTCGAAAAGTACAAGGCATGATATTTCAGGATTTCAATCTGTTCCCTCACATGAGTGTGTTAGGAAATGTAACCGAGGCACCGGCAAGAGTGCTAAAGCACAACCAAGCTGATGCAAGAAATCTTGGATTGGAACTATTAAAAAAAGTCGGCCTAGAAAGCCATGCAAATCATTATCCCTCTCAGCTTTCAGGAGGGCAAAAACAAAGGGTTGCGATCGCCCGGGCGCTTGCAATGAAACCAAAAGTTTTACTTTGCGATGAAGTAACCAGTTCTCTCGACCCGGAACTAAAGCACGAAGTCCTCGATGTATTAGAAAAGCTGAAAGACGAAGGAATGACCTTGTTGATGGTGACACATGAAATAGGGTTTGCAAAAAAAGCTGCAGACAAAGTTGTATTCCTTGCAGAAGGAAAAGTGGTGGAAGAGGGCCCACCCCAGCAGATTCTCGAGAACCCTGAAAATTCTCGCATTCGCACTTTTATCTCAAAGTTAATGAGCTAATAAAAAAGGCCCCATGAATAATTCACAGGGCCTTTCAAAACACAAAAGTTTTGGCGGAGTGTTACTTGCCTGAAAGCAAAAGGCTGTTAAGACCAAGAATCAGAATTACCTGATCCAACTGCTTTTCAAGTATGGACAACACCTTATCAGGGTCAACAATCAGGATGTTATTCTCGCGAATCTGAAGCTGTTGCTTTTGCACCAACTCTTGAAGGCTCGTGAGGATACCTTTTTTGTTTCTAGTTCCATCGAGCAAAGGCAATACAAACTTTTCGAAATCGCCCACTCTGATGGTTTGATGACGAATGTTGGTAAGCACGCCATCGATACCTGCCTGCTTGCGCACAAGCGCAGGAACCTTTGGTTTATCAAGGAATTCACGGGTGACACCCAGAGGGCGAAGCGAAAGTTCAATCGCACCCATAGGCAGGCCGGTGTAGAACAACAAAAGTGCAGAACCAATCTGATCAACAACTCGGTCAAGCCCAGCTTGATCAGTAGGCACCTGAAGCCCAAGTTTCTTTGAAGAAAGCTCAACCAATTTATCAAACGAAATTCGTTCGGGCCATGATTCATTCAATACGCGAACTGCAGCTTTAACGAGTGGATCACGCGCAGTAGCTTCGCCACCAGTTGGCACAATGTAGGTTTCAGGCTCATTACTATGAAGCTCTGGGCCGTTTTCTTTCACGCGCAGTGTACCTGCAATCATGAAATCACGAATCAGTTTGGTGTTTACCTGCAGCACAGTCTGCTTGCCTGAATGCACAAGAAGAGTCATGCGGAACATGCGGTTGCGCAAGAAATCCATGTACTGTTCAGATTCAATCTGATTAGGCGCAGTGGTAAGCAATTTCTTGGCTTCTTCATGAAGATCATGAGTTGCCATCGTTCGCATATCAGCATCGCCCAAGTAGCTAAGGCCATGAACCGTTGCCCGTTCGATGAATTCGTGGAAATAACAGGGTGTGTTATTTTCTTCGAGGTGATCATGGAAAAGATAATTATCAGATTGCTGGCGAAGCAATTCGAGTTCGCTCTTAAGAAACGAGCCATATGCGTTGTTATCTTGGGGAACAGATTTCACCAAGAATTCGAGCAAGCCACGGGCCTGCTGCAATTTCTGCTGGGGAGTTTCAAATCGCTTGATGTGATAAAGCATCATGTCGCGAATCATGCCACGCATACGCCAGCCTGGCAAAACATTGTAGCTGACATAAGCAACGCCATCTGGAGTCAGGTTTTTCTTACAGATCTCAAGAATCTTTTCCTGAACTTCTTTCGGAACCCAAGAGAAAATACCATGCACGATGATGTAATCAAACATGCCATCCTTGGGCCCAATGTCCATGATGTTGGCTTGGCGAAGTTCAATATTCTTAAGGCCTAAGTCTGCGATAGTTTTCTTGCCCGCTGCAATCTGCGGTTCAGAATAATCAATACCAACGAACTTTGCGTTGGGCATGTTTTCTGCGATGGGAATCAAGTTATTGCCCGAGGCACAGCCTAATTCAAGCACTCTTGCATTTTCAACTTTGGGAGGATTCAGGCCCAATAACTTAGCTACGGAAGCAAGCTTGTCAGGATGAGATTGCTGATAAGGAAAACTAACATACTGGATTTCATCGTAAGCCGTTGCCATCATCTTCTCCATAATAGAATAATTCACAACTGTTAACCTATTTTGGATCGTATCTTATTCAAAAAGATAAAGAAATAGGAGTTTTGTGAAGAGTTAGACAAATCTAAGAGAAGATTAAGACAGGATCATTTCGAATCTAAATAGCCCATGCTTTTAAGCCATTCTGCGCATCTTTGAGGCCAATCATTGATAGGGTGAACATCTTTTCTCATGCCAAAACCATGGCCACCCTTCGCACAAATATGCAGTTCTGCACTCAGGTTTTGCTTCTTATATTCCAGATAAAGCATCGCAGCTTCAACGGGGTTTAGCTTGTCATCATGAGCGACCAAAAAGAAGGCGGGTGGCGCATCTGCAGGCACTTTAAACCCATCACGGAACTTGCTTTTATCATCCTTGTGAAGAAACCCACCACCATAAATAAAGATCAGAAAATCCGGGCTGCCCGCATCATCCAATCCCTTCTTTTGTTCATAAGTTCGCTCTCCCCGATCCCACGAAACATGCCCTGCTAAATTCCCACCCGCAGAGAAACCTAAAATCCCAACTCGCTTTGGGTCTAAGTTCCATTCCTTTGCATGATTCCTCACCAAACCAAGCGCCCGCTGTGCATCTTCCACAGGCATGGTGAACACTTCTTTTTCATCCCGGGTTGGCGTTCGATACTTCAACAATATTCCTGTAACACCAAGAGTATTCAACCATTCGCAAACTTGCGTGCCCTCATGCGCCCACGAAAGAAACATGTAGCCACCGCCTGGCGCAACTATCACCGAGGCACCATTTGGCTTAGCAGGTTTGTAAATTGTGATGGTTGGTTCAAGCACATCAGAAATGCGATTGGGCCCGGGCTTGCCATAAGAATCAATAAGCTTCTTGGTAGCTTCCGACTTTGGATTCATCTTCGAAGGCGGACCATCAGGCCATAGTTTCAATGTCAAAGGTTCTTCAGCGATTGCCAGGGTAAAACCAAGTGCAAGATAAACCCCAATGCATAGAAAAGTTCTAATCAGAAACATAATTGAAGCCTCTTAATCTAATTCTTTTTGGGGGAACGCAAATCCTTCTTGCAATTGGGATCTGCTGCAACTGCCTCACCCACTATTTCAACAGGATGTGTAAAGAGATATTTCCAAACTGATTCATGAATGAATTTACCCGAGGCATCCTTAACTGCAGCGCCACCGGGAGTCACCGAACTATGCGCCCTTTTATCATCGTTCTTAACATCTGCATCGGTGATAAGCCTTCTACTGTTACCAAAAGGTGCAGGCATTTTGTCCACATTAACGATCGGACCAAAAGCATTAAGCCCAAGCAGTTCCCACGATCTGCAATAATGATCGCCTTTCCAGCCACCATCCAACACATGGCTAAAACCAAAATATCTATTTTCAGGGGTTGCAGAAGGAAGCGCCTGCCAGGTTTCATATTGATCGCGTGGGCCACAAAACATAACAACTCGATCAACCTTCTGATGTTTTGCAAAACGCGCTGCAGTGGTGGAACCATGCGAGCTACCCGAAATAATAACCTTGTCCCAACGCAGGCCCTTACCATCTTCAGAAATAAAATAGCCCCAGTTCCCCTCAGGGTTTTTCTTTTCAAGATACTTCACAAACTGGTATGCACGCTCCATCATGCCATCGGCCTTCGGGATATTTACCACTGGGCTGAAGTCTTCGCCTGTCGCTGCTTCCAAACGAATCTTACCTAGGAATTTATCATCCGCAGGGGCGGGCTCTTTACCAAACTCGCCGAACCAACCGTTTGCATAATGAACCTGGATTGCATGAAGCCCATAGCTTGAAACCCGATCAAAAAGCTGGGCATTATGGCCCATCAGCCATATCACCAACTTGCCTTGCGAAGGCACCCGGGTATCTACACAAGCGTTTTCATAATCAGATACCTTGCCATCTTTTTCAAACACAAAACCAATCTCAGGGTGGGGCTTTGCTTTGGGATCAATCTGACTGGCCCGCGCCTTGATTTCATGCTTCTTAGGCGAAGCATCTTTGTATTTAAACGGAGCTTTAGGTTCCTGCGCCTGCAACAACATCAAAGGCGCAACCAACATCATCCCAATCATCATCGGAATCATTCTTCGCATGTTCGTTTCCAATTCTATAATTAATTACTTAAGCCAGCGTTCAAGCCAAGCCAAGGTTTCAACCTTGAACTCAGGGGTTACAGTATGAGGCACTCCCGCAGCCTCCACAATCTTTAATTTATCAGCTACATTTGCATTTTTATATGCTTCGGTGGCACTTGTAAAAGCAATGCGTGCACCTTCAATCGGGCAATTGGGATCTTTCTCGCCATTTAAAATCAACATGGGTCTAGGCGCACATAACTTCAACATATTCGGGCAATCAAACTCTTCCAAAATACCCGGGATGATTTTGTTCCAAAGCTCTTTGCAAACCTTGGCGTTGACTTCTTTCTCACCCATATCCAAAGCTGCAGCTTCATGAGCTTTACGGATGGTGTTGGCCCTCGCCTGCCATTTGCCATTTTCTAAAGTCCACTTGAAACTTTGAACACCAATAAGAGGAACCATGACGGAAACCCGCTCATCTACCGAAGCAGCAAGCCAAGTTTGAATTCCGCCCATGCTAATCCCAACCATCGCTATGCGCGCAGGATCAACATCATCGCGTTGCAAAAGATAATCAACGGTGCACCAAAGATCCCAACAGGTTTCAAAGTAAAAAGGCATGGGCTGTGGTTTATCTTTAGGAGTGCGCCAAGCTTTAGTGATTGCTTCGTTATAAGCCTCTGAACCTTTTTTGCCACCCGATCTTGCACCATGATGTCTTGCATCGATTGCTACACCAATCCAACCACGCTTTGCGAACTCTTCAAGCCAAGATTTCTGGCTCTCTTTATTGCCCCCGGTGCCATGCAGCATGATCACTGCAGGAAGCTTGGCTTTCTTTTCAGTAGGGGAAACAATGTAAGTTGGAACCCGCTCAGAGGAACCATCAGCTTTTTTATCGCTAGTGAAATCCACTGTTTCGTAAGTGTAAGATCCAGAAGTCGTCTTCGATATCTGTTTGACATCAAGCGGAAGCTTTGGTCGATCCAAAAGTTTTTTGAATGCCTTGCGGGTTTCATCAACAGACTTGATAGTCGTTTGAGAAAAGACAAACAATACCTGCAACAACATTAAGCTTATGGCTAATGCAGACCAACGAATGTTTCGCATGATGCTTCCCTAAGTAAGTAGACTTTATTTCTTGATCGTGAGTGTAATTCCAGGCGAGGTATGAGTTTCTTCCTTATCCTTGCCTTTTGCTTTACCAGTAACCGTTATCGAAGGCGTTGCAGGTGCAGCCTTTTCTGTTGAGGTAATTTCAAACTTCACCTCATTCATGTTGGCGGGAATAGGGCCAGCCTTGGCAGTGACATTAGCAGGTAATCCACCCACCGTGATCACAATTTCAGAAGTGAAATCTTTAGCACGACTAGCAGTTACCGTCGCAGATGCATTCTTACCAGGCGCAATGGTGGCTGGGTCGATCTTCAACGAAAGCATAAATGCTGGCCTTTGCAAGACTCCCAGAGCGATATCATTCCAATAAGTTCGTGGGGGAATTGGCAACCCTGCGAGCGATGTGCTCATCGCACCCCGAACACTTGCATAAGTCTTGTAAGGCTTACCATTAATGGTAGCAGTTCCCACGATGCGAATCAGTTGTGGACCAACAGCAACCGATTCATCGATTTCAAAGTTGAGGTTCCCAGCAGGTTGACCGGGTTGCGCTGGCTGCCCTTTAGGTATACTAAGCTTCCCCGTAATACCTTTGGTTCCTTCGACAGAAACCTCTATCGTGTCTGCATAATCCCTTCGGGTTACATTTACAGGCACGGAAAATGGTGCACCAGCAGGGCCATCAAAATGATCCCCACCAATAGAAATATCAAACCCAGGTTCATAATTGGTGATGCTAAGGCGATAGATCTCTGCTGGCCCACCCCATAAATGCAGGTGCTCCACAGCAATAGTGTAATCGCCATCTGCTGGGGCTTTAAAATCAAAACGACTCGCACCCGTAGGGTTAGTCTCTGCAAGCTTTGCGCCCTTGGCATCCTTCAACGCCATGTACACTTCCGTGGGTGAATAAAGATCTTGACTAGTAGCTTCAATAATTAATCGTTGATCCTTCTTGGCAGTAAAAGAGAAATGATCGAGATCACCCTTTTCCAAAAGGCGCGCAGTGATTGCAGAAGGAATCGCAATCTTATTCGCCTTGGCAGGTTCGTTGTTAGGTTCGAGTTCCATGGTTTCAGTAAGATCAGAAAGCAACACACAAACAGGCCAGCCTGTAAGTCCACTCTTTCCCTTAGGCGCAATCCAGATGCTATCAAGCAATGGATCTGCCGGAGCAACAACTTCTTGGGGCAACGCAGATTCAACCGCAGGGCCTGCAAAGTTTACACTGCCTTTGGTGCCACGCTTCATTGCCATCGGTATGGGTGAAGTTGCCAAAGGAAAATCACCCATGCGCAATCTATAATGAAAATCATCTCCGCCACGATAACTAACATCACGCACTTCAACCAAGTAATCACCCTCTTTTTGAAAGACATAACGCAATCTAGGATCGGTCTGCGCACCTGGGGAATCATTACTATGACTCTTAGGCAACTCTCGCATGGTCTTAGGATCAATCAAGTTGATCTGTGGATCAATTGAACCGCCCAGTCTTCTACCCAATACTTCAAAGCTGACTTCCTGCCCAGCTTTAACGCTGATTTTGTAATAGTCGTTCGATTCTGCATCGATCTTTCCTGATACCACACAAGGCAAAACTACCACCTGAGGCGTCATCTTGTTTTTGTTTGTATCGACTTCCAAAACTTCAGGAAGATCATCAATGCAAAGGATGCGTGTGTTGGAAATACCCTTGGCAGTTCCGATGCGAATAGTGTGAAATCCAATTGGTGCAGTTGGATCAATATCAATTTTGACTGCAAGCTTAGCTGCATCTTTACCATTGTTGTTCTCGGTAGGAATCGTGGCTTTGCATGGGAAGGAAGAAAGGAACTTAATCGGGCCAGCAAGATTGGTGCCTGTAAGATTCAGCGTAATCGAACTACCGCGCTTTGCACCAGCAGGGAAAATTGGCTTTAAAGTGGGCGCCCCAGCATTCGTTGGAAATGGCACCACCTTCTGAGCGTTAGCACCCATGGGAGCCATCATCATGCAAGCGAAAATAAACAACACTAAAAATGGGATCTTACGCATTACTACCTCGGTTTGATTCTTTTCAATAGGCGGGAAGATGATTGATGCATCAATTCTTTACCACAAGCAAGATCCTAAGGGATTTTCTAATACTAGGCAAAGAAAAAGCCATGTTTCTGCCTTAACATCATTTGCTTTCTCTTTTTCCCTGCGCTCGAGTCGTAAAGATCACTTACCCCTGCGTTTCACCCCGACCTGTGAACACTTACTTTTGTTCCAACCCTTCCCAAAGTATGCTGCCTAGGCGGATTAGCGTGGCCCCTTCCTCAATAGCAATTTCGAAATCGTTACTCATCCCCATCGAAAGCTCGGGAAGCTTTTTCCCTAAAAGGTCCGAAAGTTCATCCCGTGTCTTCCTCAACAATTGAAACGCTGGCCTGCAACTCTCTTTTTCTGCAGCATAAGCAGCCATCCCCATCAAGCCCTGACATTGTAAATGCTTTAATGCCATAAGTTCACTGGCCAATCCTAGCACTAAAGAAGGATCAAACCCCTGCTTGTTTTCTTCGCCACTGATGTTCACTTCTAATAAGAAATCAAGTTTCAGGTTTTGTTTTTCGCATTCCCCTTCAAGCGCTTGCAAAAGTCGCAGGCTATCCACCGAATGAAACAGATGAATAAGGGGGAGGGTTTTGTCGATTTTATTTCGTTGCATATGCCCGATGAAGTGCCAATGTGCATTGGGAAGATGCGAAGCTTTGTTCCAAAGTTCCTGGGGTCTGCTTTCGCCCAGTTGATCAATCCCTTTTTCCATTAAAAGTTTTGTGAGTGATGAATCTACTGTTTTACTCACCCCTACCAAAGTTACTTCGTTTCTTTTCCTTGCAACTTTCTCGCACGAAGATGCGATTCTTTCCTCGACTTTATCAAGGTTTTTCTGCAAAATTGTCGATTGTTCTTCCTCGTTCATGTGCTTGTACCTTTCTATGTTACCTTTCACTTACTATTTTATGTATTATGGCCTTATGATAACCAGTCACAGGGATATTTCATTCACTAGGGAGTTGGATTGATGGCAAACATTAGAGCTTTTCGGGCACACCGCTATGACATGGG
>CAXNFS010000027.1:0-19289 GCA_964201235.1 Gemmataceae bacterium
AGGCCCGCTGTGGGTTTGTTCTGAATCGGTAGAAGGGGTTAAAAGGTTCCTGGTTTTCATGGAGTATGTGAAATGTACAGTGTTGTATTGTTGGTTGCCCTTAGTGGCAGTGCTGATGTTGTTGAACTTGGCGGACACAAGAGCTGCAAAGGTTGCAGCGGCGCCGTAGTTGTTGAAAAGACCAGCTGTAATGGCTGCAAGGGCGGACACAAGTTGTTCGACCGTGCTCCTAAGGGCTGCTGTGGTGGTAACAAGTTGTTCGACCGCGCACCTAAGAGCTGCAATGGTTGCAACGGTGGCGGACACAAGTTGTTCAACCGTAGCGCCAAGAGCTGCAGCGGTTGCAATGGTTGCACCGGCGGATCTGCTGCACCAATGGCAGAACCTAAGAAAGAAGATAAAAAAGCAGAACCTAAGAAAGCTGCTTAATTAGTCTTTTTCAATGCACGATAAATTTATCTTTAAAGTGCAACTGAAAGAAGGGGAGCCTAACCGCTCCTCTTCTTTTTTTTGTTGGCACTCATCCCCTTTTTACGGTCTTCTACCTGTACAGAGAGGGAAATTTTAATGACGGTGGAACTCAACAAAGATAGCAAGCGTATTCGTGCAATGTTTTCAGGCATTGCGCCTTGGTACGATTTCCTGAATCATTTTCTTAGCCTCAACATCGATCGCTACTGGCGCAATCGCATGACAAAATTGGTTCCCCCAGAGGGCAACGATCCAATTCTCGATGTTTGTACGGGTACAGGCGACCTCGCATTGGCTTATCACGCCGCTTCCAAAGGAAAAATCAAAATCGTTGGCAGCGACTTCTGCCTTCCTATGCTTGAATCTGCTTACAAAAAGAACCAAAAGAGGGGATTGGGAATATTTTTCCTCGAAGCAGATACCCTCTGCCTGCCTTTTTCAGAAAATCACTTCCAGCTGACAACGGTGGCCTTTGGCATAAGAAATGTCTCAGATACGGAAGCAGGAATTTCGGAAATGATACGGGTAACAAAACCAGGTGGACGAGTCGCAATCCTCGAATTTTCACGCCCCAAAGGCTGGTTCTTGGGCAACCTCTACCTTTTTTATTTCCAGCGAATGCTTCCCCTTCTGGGTCAGCTTTTTTCCAAAAGTAAGGATGATGCCTACCACTATTTACGCAATAGTGTGCTGCAATTCCCGGATGGTGAGCAATTTGCCCAAAAAATGCGCGACCAAGGATTACTACAAGTAACTTGGAAACCCTTCACTTTTGGCATCGCAACACTTTATTGGGGAACCAAATCGACTCCAACCTAATAAATTAATCTTAGGTTCCTACCTGAGATTGGGAGTAGTCGTATGGCTGTTACAGAATTAAAAAATAAAGATCATTTATTGGTTCGCGCTGCACGGGGCGAAGCAATCGAAAGAGTCCCTGTTTGGGCAATGCGACAAGCCGGGCGCTGGGATCCTGAATTTCATAAAATCCGCTCCGGACTTGGATTCTACGATTTTTCTGAAAATGTAGAACTAGCAGCAAAAGCCTCAATCCTACCGGTAAGGTTTGGAGTTGATGCGGTGATTCTTTTTTATGATATCACCACCCTGCCTGTTTCCATGGGCCTGCCTTTTTCCTTGCAACCCAATATCGGCCCGGTTCCCGCTTCCCCCGTTCGCACCCTCGAAGCAGTTTTAAAACTAAATCCCCATCCACAACCCGAAACCTATTCCCATGTAACCCGCATGCTTACCCAAGTCCAAAAAACCTTGGATAAACCCATGCCAATCCTAGCCTTCGCAGGCGCGCCCTTCACCGTTGCTACCTACTGCATAGGCACCGGCAAAGATATCAACGCAACACGAAAATTCATCCAAGAACAGCCCATCATATGGCATGAACTTCTTGAAAGGCTTACCTCTGCAACCATTGGTTTTTTAAAAACCATGATTACTCACGGAGCTTGTGCGTATCAACTTTTCGATTCCTGGGCCGGTATGCTAACCGAAAAGGAATACGATTTATGGGCCCAGCCTTTTCATCGCAGAATTCTTGCAGGTGCTACAGGTGCGCCACGGATTCTTTTTGTCAAGGAATGCCCCTACCTTCATAAACAAGTTGAAACAGGCGCAGATATCATAAGCTTGGGTAAGCGCAACGATCTTAAAGAAGCCCGGGATAAATACCCCCACCTCGTTTTTCAGGGTAATGTGGATGAAAACATCCTGCGCACGGGAACACCCGCAGAAGTGAAAATTGCAGTGGAAGAATGTCTGCGGAAAGGTGGCGGAACCCGACACATTTTAAATCTCAACCATGGAGTAGATCGCACCACCCCCGTTGCTAACTTCGAAACTTTCGTAAAAACCGCACATGAATTCAAAGGATAATAGCTTATCCTTTCGCTAGATCAATGTGCGGATTTTTTGTGCCAGTTCTTCAAGCTTCAATTCCCGGACCAGGAATTTCTTATCTCGAGAAGTCTGGCCCGATAGGATTTCAATCTGATTTCTTTTGATGCCTAATGTTTTCTTCAGCAATTCCATGATGGCATCATTGGCTTTACCATCTTCAGGCGCAGCTTGGACTGAAACTTTAAGCGCACCATCATGTACGCCATTAATGCTATTTTTTCTAGCACCGGGCTGCGCCCTTATGGGAAGAACAATACCATCCGCATGCAGAGTTATATTGGGCATGAAGTAATAATCTGGACTATTTAATCCGTTTACCATCATTGGTGATGGTCGCAGGGCAGGTAAGCCCAACACTGAAATTACCGCTGGTAATGCGCTCGAGATCTGCAAGATTATCCATGGTGATGAATTTAGCACGGTTGTAATTACCAAGCATATTTCCTGCCTTCTCAAACAGTTCAGCATTATCAGGGTTCAAAAACTTGAATGAACTATCATGCAGTTCTGTGATGATTTTTTTCAACTCCGGTTCAACCTTCTTAAGTTCATTATAACTGGTGCGGGTTTCCACCAACAGTTGGAATGCATTTCGCACTTCAAGCCTGATCAAGTTCTTCGTGCTTTCCTCAACTGCAGCGCCCCGATCTGCAAAAGCCTGTGCCCTTGCAACACGATCATTCTTTTTACCCACAAGAGTAGAAGGCATTTCAATGGTAATGGATTCAGGAGTGAAGTTTTCGCCACGCCCTTGCACGCCAATCGGAATGTAATGCAAATCGGAACCACTTGCAAAAGTTCTGAACTTAGGGTTAAACCTAGCAGATCTCTGGGCATTCACTTCCAATGCAAGAATTTGCGATGCCTTCGAAGATTTAATAATTTCTTCACGGACTGCAGCAGTTTTATCAATCATCTCTTCAATAAATTCAGGGGTAAGTAAGCCTAAAAGATTATAAGAAGGGAATTCAGTTTCCTTGGGCTCGATAAGGCCGATTTTACTTCTGCCACCCACTTCTTCTCTTAATAATGCCTTGGCTCTTTCATATCCCGTAGCAGCTAATGCATTCTTGTGCTTAGCCTCAACATAGCCCAACTTTAATTTTTGAAGTTTGATTTCGTCTTCAGGAGTCTTTTTGAGAGCCATCTTTAATTCAAGCGCCTTGATGTTCTTGCCCAATATATCGAGCATTTGCTCGGTCAGATCCCGTTGCTGCTTCGAATAAATAACTAAATAGTAGCTCCGCGCTACTCCATAGGATGTGTCCCTGATTTCCTGCCTTAACCCAGCATCGGCAACATCTATCCCCAACTGGGACTGTTGTTTTCTGTATTTCATATCTGGCGAAAGCTTGGCGAAAAAAGGAAGGTTTTGTACCCCGCGTGCTCCCGCTTCCGAACCCCTCAAACTCGCTTCCGCTGCATGTATTCTTGGATGGTTTGCATTCATCAACTCCAGCGCTTCAGCCAAAGTGATATTTTTCACCGCCTCTTCACTTCTTGCAAATCCTGCAAGACCTGTAAACAATGTCGCAACTCCAATTACAGAAAAGAAACTAACGCGATTAAATTTTAACATCGTTTTAAACCTTAAAAGAGTGAGCAGTTCCATCTAACAATCGACTTATAAAGATCACAACAACACAGCATCTACGCAAGTTGCGTAGATCCACATTATTATCTATAGCAAAAATTAATGAGAGTGTCGAATATATCGATTAAAAAGATTGCGTCGATCCCGCAACTTAGGCAAATTTAATTGATCTGAGTGCTTCTGGTGTTAATAACCAGCAACTGTGCCAGGTGCAGTATGCAAAACAGGTAGTCCCATTACTTTTCTGCACTCCTCCAGCATTTCTCTGGTTCTGCTAGCACCAACCCTGCTGACTCCCAAAGCGCGCACTTCCAACATTTTTGCAAAGTCCCTCACGCCACCCGCTGCTTTAACCTGAACCGAAAGGGCAGCATGCTTACGCATCAAAATCAAATCTTCAATGGTTGCCCCGCCTGAACCATACCCCGTGGAAGTCTTCACCCAATCCGCCTTCAATTCACTGCAGATTTCGCAAAGCTTGATCTTATGCTCATCCTTCAAAAAACTGTTTTCAAAAATGACCTTCACCTTCTGCCCCGCTTTATGTGCAACATCGATCACCACCTTAATATCCTCGCGCACATAATCCCAGCGTTGGCTCAACACCTGGCTTATATTCACCACCATGTCAAGTTCTTCGCACCCATCAGCGATGGCTCGTTCAGCTTCCATCTTTTTTATTGCAGTAGTGTTTGCACCATGTGGAAACCCAATGGTAGTACTGGCCCTGATTCCCGTGCCCTTGAGTAAATCCGCACACCTTCGTTGGTAATAAGGCATGATGCAAATGCTTGCAACATCGTAATCAATCGCAAGGGCGATCCCCGCTTCCAACTCCTGAACCGTGAGGGTCGGGGTCAAAAGAGAATGATCGATCATCTTTGAAATATCTTTATAAGTGTAGCTCATCAGTTCCAGCTCCTAAGTTTTTAAAATCCGCAAGTGCAATCGCACCCAACAACCCCGCACCCTTTCCCACCGATGATAATTCAATCCGAACATCATCCACTGGAAACATCCGCACTCTCTGTTTAACAACTTTTCGCACAGGCACAAGCAGCAGGTCGCCCATTTTTGAAACCCCGCCTCCCAGCACCACCAATTCCGGATGCAACGAAGTTACCATGTTGGCAACACCAATGCCAAGAAGTGTTGCAATATGATATATCCCTGCACTCACCGCTTCATCACCTTCCTTAGCAGCCTGTGCCATAGTTTCGGGAGAAACATTGCTGATATTATTTGCGCAAATATGAACTAACTTCGGAGCCTGCCCGCTTTTAAAAAGCCGAACGCCCTCTGCAATGATTGCTGGCCCACTGCATAGCGCCTCTAAACAACCTTGATTCCCACACCCGCAATAAGGCCCATTGGGAAGAATGGTTTGATGGCCTATTTCCCCTGCAGAACCCAAGGGGCCAAGAAGAAGTTTCCCGCCAATGACTATTCCGCCACCTATGCCAGTTCCCACAGAAAAGAAAACCATGTTGGAAACATTTTTCCCGAGCCCGAATTTCATCTCACCCAATGTTGCAGTGCGAACATCATTCAAAATACGAACCGAGTACCCCAAGGATTTTTCAAGTATTTCACGAACGCAAACGCCCCGCCATTGAGTATGCATGTTTGGTAGGAACAGGGTTTTGCCAAGTGTAGGATCAACCAAGCCTGGAATCCCAATACCAAGGGCGCTAGGTTTATAGCCAGCTTCTTGCGCCAGATTTTTTACAAGAGATGCCATTCTACAAAGAACATCTTCAGGCCCATTTTCTGAAAGTGTAGGAATGCTACGCTGCAGCAAAATATTACCATTGAGATCACCCAGCCCCGCAGTAATAGTGGTGCCACCAAGATCAATCCCAGCAAGTATTTGATTCGCAGACATTAAACTTTGCGCCTTGGAATGTAGTTACGCAAGAAGGTATGGCTTTGCGTAAGCGCAGCCCTGCGTGATTCCAAAGAACCTTCATAAGCCCTGTCTTCCACTTCAACACAAACAGGGCCAACATAGCCCGCATCACCCAACACCGAGAAAAATTTTCCCCAGTTCACTTCCCCCATCCCGGGAAGTTTGGGCACATGATATTCCTTCGGGTATGCAAGAATCCCAACCTCATCAATGCGATCTCTATCAACCCGCACATCCTTTGCATGCACATGAAAAATACGCTTGGAGAATTCATTGAGCGGCTTGAGGTAGTCCATCATCTGCCAGGGAAAATGCGAAGGGTCAAAGTTTAAACCAAAGTTAGAATTCGGAATATCAGCAAACATCCTACGCCATATCGCAGGGGAAATCGCAAGGTTCTTACCGCCAGGCCATTCATCCCTACCAAACGACATTGGGCAGTTTTCAATACCAATGCGCACGCCCAATGATTCCGCAAACTCAACCAAAGGCTTCCAAGTCGCAAGAAAACGAGGCCAGTTCTCATCAATTGTTTTCGTGTAATCTCTTCCCACAAAAGTATTCATCTGCTTGATGCCCAAAAGCGCAGTTGCCTCGATTACTTTTTTAATGTGAGTACAGGCGGTATTTGCTTCTGCCTCGTCAGGTGCTAAAGGATTGGGATAATAACCCAGCCCACTAATCTTCACCTTATACTGCGAAGCAAGAGCATTAACTTCATTCGCTTTGTTCTTATCAAAGTCGGTCACATCAACATGGGTAATCCCCGCATAACGGCGTTCCGCCTTGCTCACAGGCCAGCACATCAATTCCACGCAATCATAACCTTCTTCGCAAGCGAGCTTGAAGACTTGCTCCAAAGATAACTCCGGGACGATTGCGCTGACAAATCCTAGTTGCATTGGTTTACTCTTTTACTTTAATCCAGCGTTGTTCACGATGGCTTTGGAGGATGGCTTCACACAAAACGATTTCACGATGCCCATCTGCAAAGGTTGGATATTGTGCATCGGGGCCTGTTTTTCCAGATGCAATCGCATCATAAAAACCCCTGAAGCACATCTTGAACGAGTCATCATAGCCCTCATCATGCCCGCCCGGATAATCTGCAAACTTCCTCGCATCACTACCAAGCAACGAAGGATCACGAAGCAGAATCTCATTCGCCCTATCACGATTCCCGAACATGATTTCGTTTGGTTTTTCGCTATTCCAATTGACTGCTTGTTTTGAACCTGCAATTTCAAACCTCAGGCAATTCTTATGCCCTGCACTAACTTGCGAGACCCAAAGCAAGCCCTTCTTCCCACCCTTGAAGCGCAAAAGAATGGATCCATAATCATCCGTGGTGATAGGAATATTCTCCGTATCGACAAAAGTTTGGCCCTTACCCTGAAAGGTTGCGATCTCGCCCTTGGGCCGTTTACGAACGGGATGAACGGTTTGCAAATCCGCACAAACCGATTCCACCTCAAGCCCTGTAATGAAATAAATCAGATCGAGCCAATGTGTACCAATATCGGAAACCGCACGAAGTTCGCCCCCTTCAGAATCAAGCACGCGCCAGTTGTAATCCGTGTCATGAAGGAGCCAATCCTGAGAATAACTGCCTGTGATATGAAAGATATCCCCTAGCTCTTTTTTGCGAATACGATCTTTAGCTTCGATGCAAAGAGGATAATAGCGGATGTTGTAATTCACCCCCGCAGCTTGTTTGGGATACTTGGCAGCAATCGCAACCAAAGCAGCAGATTCTGCTGTGTTCATAGCGAGAGGTTTTTCGCAAAGCACATGCTTGCCCGCTTCCAGAGCCTGCTTCGCCATCAGAAAATGAAACTTATTGGGAACGCCCAGATGAACAGAACCAGCATCGGGATCTGCAAGAACTTCTTCATAAGAAGCATAGGCTTTTGCAATACCGGTTTTTAGTGCAAAGGCTTTGGTTTTTTCGGGGCTCGAACCAAGCACACCCGAGATGCCGATGCCCAGCCTTCGAAGAGCCTCGATATGAACCCACCCCATGAAACCCGTGCCTACCACTGCAACTTTAATCGAGTTCATATTTAAAAATCCAAAAGAATCTGCCTGCTTACTTCTTAAGCCTGCTCAACATATATTTAAGTTTTCCAAAGCGTTCTTTCTTCACACTAAAATCAGAGGAAGGCTCTACAACCGAATTAGTGCCAGAAACTTTTGGAGTTACGACTTCGCCAGGTAATAGCTTGTAGATACCTTTACCGTTGCCAGTAACCACTGCGAAATAAGCTTCGCCTTCCTCATCTTCACCAAAAGTGATGATGGGAAACATCGGGCTTGGAATAGAGTAATTACCCAAAACCTTGCTGGTTTTATTATCATAGTTCAAGGCATAAACCTTGCCAGAAATATAGTCTGCATAAAGGTAGTGCCCTTGAAGCTCGGGAATCTTTTTGCCCCGATAAACAAAACCACCGGTAATAGACTTGCCCACCTGATGATCGTATTCGTAAATAGGATCGATAAGAGTTTGGGCGGATTTAGATTCATAATTTCCAAAGGGGTGGGCACCTTCACGAATAGCCCAACCATAATTGCCACCCTTCTTTATAATGTTGATTTCTTCCCACAGATTCTGACCCACATCTGCAGCCCAAAGGTTGCCCGTGGTTTTATCAAAAGCCATGCGCCATACATTGCGAAGTCCGTAGGCAAAAATCTCAGGCGCGGCTTTCTGGCCCACAAAAGGATTATCTTTGGGAATCGAATAATTCATACCCGTATCTTTTTTATTAACATCGATACGAATGATTTTGCCAAGAAGCGTGCCCAGGTTTTGCCCGTTGTTGTAGGGGTCATTACCATCGCCACCATCCCCAATCGCACAGTAAAGATAACCATCAGGGCCAAATGCGAGGGTGCCACCCTTGTGATTCCAAAAAGGATGTGGGATTTCGATCAGAACCTCTTCATAAGCAGCATCAGCTTGATCAGGATTATCCTTGGAAACCTTGAATCGGGAAATCACACACAAATGTGGCGTATGCTTCACCGTGTAATAGGCAAAGAATTCGCCATTCTTTTTATAATCAGGATGGAAGGCAAGACCCAAAAGCCCCTCTTCATTTTCCTTGTCGATGTAACGCGCCTTCGAACTTATATCCAGAAAGATCTTGGATTTCTCAGCCTTGGAATTATTCGGAATCATATGAATCTGCCCCTGCTGCATAGCAACAACAACCCGATTGGTACCATCACCAGGATTGGTAATAATAATCGGCCTCAAAGGTTGAACTTTACCCTTTTCGTCAACTTCATCCCAACCTGACCACTTCACATTGGGAAATGCAGGAGCTAGAGAAACATTTTTCTTCCCATCAACAGGATCCACAACCGGAGCAGCACTATTTAAAGTTCGAATCTTAATATTGCGATAAGCAACCATGTCTCCATGATCCTGTAGACAAATAAAACCCTGACCCGCCTTGGCAAACATCTCTAATTTCGCAAACTTACTCTTGGCAAGTTTTTCGTTCCAATCAGGGCTGCCAAGCTTGCAAGTCCAATACCGCAAGCCATTCATATTCAGTTCGCATTTATCCTTTGCGATGATCAAGTTGACATGATTCCATTGCCCAACTGGTTTGGTGGCATCTAGGGTCTTCTTAGTTTTAGGATCATTTGCTGGTTGATAAAGCTGATAAAGCCAGCCTGATTTCTGTGGGTCATGCCCATCCACATTATCTTGAATCTGGATTTCTGGGCCTGAATGCCAAGGCGGCCCAGCTTGTTCAATCACATGAAACATGATGCCACTGTTTCCGCCCTTAGAAATCTTATACTCAAGCGAAAGCTCAAACTCTTCGTATTTTTCAGTGGTGATGATATCGCCCGCACCTTTATCCGCACGAGTTAATGCGCCATCTTTAACCTGCCAACCATTGCTGATTTCTTGTTTCTTATAGTTGCGCCAACCTTTAGTTGTCTTCCCATCAAAGAGGGATTTCCATCCTGCTTTTTTTTCCGAATCAGAAAGAGCATTTTCCTCGGAGCGAGCAAACAAAGGCAGAAAGCCCATGAGTGCAACAATCACCAACAACTTTTTAATAACTGGCATGATTAGGTTCCTAAATGAAATCCCATATAAACAACATCATCACATTATCAAAGATGCAATGCACACTAGCAAGAAAGTTTTTCAAAGACCGATCAAGGCCGGCCATTCTCTGCTGGTTTTTTTCCCTCAATAAGCAACTTAGCCTGACGAACATATCGCCTGCCCAAAAGCTCGTAACCTTCTTTGGTGTAATGAAGATCATCCGTAGTAACCCCATTCTTCTCTTTATTATTAAGATCATCGCAATCCACCCAAGCGCCAAGAGGATCACTCTTTGCAAGGTTCATCTGGCCCTGACGCACCGCTTCCCACGGGGCATCACTGGCTTTTTTATGATCGCTGATTCTTCCAATGACAAACTTCATCTCGGGTTGCTTAAGATCCCTGCGAAGGTTGGTGATTAGTTGCTTCAAGGCATCGTTGTAGGGTTCCTGAAGATTCTTCTTGGCATCACTCTCGCCCTGCATCCAACAAAAGGTGACCGATGCAGGATTAGGGTACTTTTTCAAGAGTGCTGCATACTGATCCAAGATCGGCTTATAATAAATCGTTCCTTTGTTTTTATCCGCGGCACGAGCCTTCTCAACATCAACCCCATGTTTCTTTGCAATTTCATCCCACTCAGCAACCCAATAGCGAATGGGTTGACCGCCAGCAGCCACCTTGATATAGGCGACATTAGCATTGGGAAAGAGTAAAGCGCCTTCGGGTTCCAACCCAAGTTTGGGATCCATCCCCGCCATGTTCGATTGCCCGGAAAGAATAAAAAGATGTGCTGGTTTTTCTGCAGGCGTCTGGGCGCTCAAAGGTGCCAAAACAAGAACAGAAAATAAAAGGGAAAGGTATTTCATAACAAGATCACTCCTCATGTTTTTTAATTACAGTCGATACAAGGAATCTAAGAATAACTCTTTGAATCAAAGCAGTCGGATTTCACTTTGCTTTTTTGCTACTGGCCCGCAGTACCTGGATTTGAGCAATCTTTTCATTCTTGGAATCTGTCAGTAACATTGCCTTGATTCCAGCTATGGGGATGTTTTGAAAGGATTCATCACCAAGCCCCTTTTCCAAGGTTGATCCCGGGGTAACTTCGCCCGACTTTCGATCCATCCGGCCTTCCTGCACCCGCAGATTCTTGGCAACGCCAAGTGTTTTTGGCTCCAAAGAGTTTTTAACAAATGTCACGCGATCATTTGCAACTTGAATAATATTTGCCTCAAACTCTTCAGATAGATCCGCAACTTCTGCTGTGGAATCTCTGTTAAGTTCATAAATATGCAAACCAAACTCTAAAGACATTGCCAACGCTTCAAAGATAAGAATGATAACGATAGTCCACTCGAGCAAATGCCCACCCCGATACCAGCGATAATCCGCAACGCGATCGTTCGCCCCTTCGTAAAGTTCTTCTAGCGCCTCCAGCCTATCGCTGTACATTTCGAGCCGATCTTCCATATTGCTTTCCCGCAATAGTTTGGAAACGATCTGCCTGCTTTTAGGCGAAAGAGTAGTCGAAGGAAATGCAAGCTGCGAACAAAGCCTTGCGTAGATCAATCGATCGCGAGTGAAGCGCTCGATGGTTTCGCCAAAGCGCTGCCAATGCTCTTTATTACGATGATGAATGCGATGTGCGAACTCGACATCTTTTTCTGCTAGGGGTTCCTGAAGCTCTACATCAGCTTCCAAACGATGCAGTTCGCCTTCATAAAATCCGAAATCAGCAAGTGCCGTGAGCACTTCCAATCGTGCTTCAACAGGGCAGAACACATGAACCTGATTTCGCTGCCAAGAGATTGCGATGTTATCTTGTTTTATTGAAATCGCTGCAGAACTTTCGTGCATCGCTTCGCCGAAAACAACTTCAAAACCTGCATGGGCAGCAGTTTCTGCAGCTTCGATTGCATAGATTTTTCGTGGTTGCGTGTATTCTCGAAGAGGCTTTACGCCAAGGGGGACTTCATTTACAAAGGAAATGCGAATACTATCTATGGCCATTTAGACAACCCCTGATCAACTTTTCGAGTGAATGGGATCTGCTGAGATTGCCAATATTGGGATTGGACTCGTCACTAGAGCCTGAGGCATCTTGATTTCTTCAATGATGCATTCAGCAACTACATCTGCGGAATCGACACACCCATTAATCGTGGAATCGAAAAGGTAATCACCCACAACAAACAAGCGACTATGCTTGGTTGGTTCTGGGAGATGGCGCGAATCGGTCTCGCGAAGCGGACGACCACCGGGTAAGCCATTCACCGCACCCGCATAGCGATGCACCTGCGACTCTAATACCAATGATCTACCATGCTGCAGGCAGGCGGGCAGATTTTCCAAAACAAGTTCGGTGAGCTGCGAATCATTTAAGTTGCTTAGGGTTAAAGCTTGCTCCCCAGCAATAAGCCAACCGAGCGACCCATACTCGCCCTCGGTTTCTCGTGATGATTCATCGTAGATACAACATCCACCAAAAGCATCGACCATAAAATACGAACCCGAAATTTCGCTGCGCCAAAAAGGTTTCTTGAACAGGATACTTACCCGCAAATAATGGGCAGGGTAATCGTAATGGGCATGATGTTTACGCATTGCTTTTTGAAGAAGTTCACCACCCCACTGAATTCCCATCACCCAATTGTTAGGCAAAGCCACCACCACATAATCATAAACTTCCGTTGCAACTTTACCTTGATGGCGCGAGGTGACAAGATAAGTATTATTTGCTGAACCCTCTACCTGCAACACCGTTCGATTCAGAAGAACATTCGCATTTAGCTGCTTCGCTAACTCTTGGGGCAAGCGTTCGAGCCCTCCATCGATTGTGTATAATTTCATGTAATCTGATTCGTCCATCAGAAAATTTTGCAAGCCATAACTCGCAGTTGTGTTTTCTGGTTCGGTCGCCAAATCGCTATGCACGGTAAGTTCGATCAATCGGCGAGCATGAGCATCCTTCACCTTGTTTAACAAACATCGGAAAGAGTGTTTTGAATAAGGATCAGCATTATCCTGCTTCCAATCAGATTCATAATATTCTGCAGGGCTGATTGCTTCCCTAGCTTTGCGACGGAACTTGCGTAAAGCTTTATTTGTTTCTTTACCAAAGGCATATTCAATATCTTTTGAATTTTTTAGGATGTGATTATCCACCACCACAGTCTGGCCTTGCATAGCACTGGTGGTTAATCCTAACTCTGCAATAAGCTCTTTAAGGGGATCTGGGCCAAGTTGGGAATAATCATAAAGCTCTGCTGCCCCAGCTTCATAAGTATTAGAACCCTGGCTGAATTTGCGCGTGATAATTTTCCCGCCCAATCGCCCGCTTGCCTCATAGAGTGTGATATTGCAAACACCGGGAAGTCGCTTTTGAAGGTAATAGGCTGTTATCAAGCCACCAGGGCCACCACCGATGATTGCTATTCGCATCAAACAAAACCCCTCCACGATCCAAGCATCATTTCAAGCATCTTTACTTAACGCCTGAAAAGAAATAAAGTTTCTAAAATTCATCCTGAATTTGTTTTAAATTGCGATAAAAACAAGTACTGGATGAACTCAACCCTGTAGGAATTGCTTTTGCAATTGAAGGAGGGAAATGAGCAATTTATCTCAATATCTTTCACACATAAATACTAGCACTTTAACCAACACCTTCAACAGCATTAATGGCTTTATTTAAAGACATTACTTAATTACGAAACTGAAAGTTAGCTTCTAACGATCAAAAGAAATAGCAAGGTTGGCGAACATAGGAGGCTAACAATAGAAAAAAACCTGATATTTATTCATCGAGTTTGATGAATTTACCGTCCACTGTAAAAGAAATAGTTACATCTTCCTTATCCCTAAGGCGTTTTCCATCTATGTCATATCTAATGATCTTATCTTGATCATCGCGAATTTCATAAACAGCGATAATTTTAAAATTAGGAAGCCTTCCCCTAAGAGCGGTCATGACACTTTTAGGAGTATTCTGCGATTTGATTTCTGTTTCTATCTCGTCAATATCGCCATTAGGTTCAACTGTTACACAAATTTTTCGACCCTTTGCATCAATCCCCGAAATGTCGTACCAATTATTTTTTCCATCTGTATCTTTCACAACCTTATTCCACTTGGCATTAGGCACTGCTTTGTCAGCGGCAGTTCGAATAATCTCCGGAAGGTTGGCTAAGGCAATATCTTCTCCCCTTGCAATGCCATGACCCATTCCAAATATCACAACCATAAAAAGAACAATATACGCCAACTTATGCCTCAGTATGTGAGTCATTAAATGGTTCCTTAAAGTGTTACTTTAATCTTTTTCTGGACTGAATTACTAGCAGGCATTGGTTCCAACCCCTTCAATGTTTGAGCATCCGGTTTATCCTTGCCAACTTTCACGGTGTACTTTCCTTCCGCATAAACCCTTGGAGAGAATTTCCCACCTTGAGTGCGCACCGTGTAAAGAACCTCGCCGGTTTTTTCCTCGACCACCTGAACCACTCCATTCACACCCTCCTCAAAAACCATCTCCGGAAGATAGCCCACAACTTTTCTGCCATCGTTTGCATCCATTGCAACCTTGATGGGCCAACCTGGGAACTGTGCCTTGTCCCCCATTCTTACATCACTAAACCGAGGCCAGCATTCAAAAGTGATGGTGCGACTCTTCTTGTTAAACCTAACAATACCATATCCATCCGAACGCTTTTTTTCATCCGTGATATCTTCAGGGTTGGCGTAAGCCATCATCGAAATCTTATTACCCAAGCCATCAAGAAAATCCCCCGTCCATGGTAACGAACTTCCTTTAACAGGGTTGGGGCCAGCCTTCTCATCAAGCGGGTGCCACCAACGGCCATAAATAGTATTTACCAAGGCAGGGCCAGTAAAACCATAAGGGCCATCTCCAAATTCTTTTATGCCATGCTTGACCGTTACAGCAAGATGCTGATCGCCACAAAGATGAACCGCCCATGCCTTGCGGATAAGTTCCAAGGCCTTATTGCGTGGGGTTTGGGGCCAACCATTACAATCTAAATCTGCAAGCAATCTGCTGTTTCGTCCACCATGCATATGCACCGCACCACAAAAAGCCGTCTGTGAAAGAACGCACTTCATCTGTGCGCCCGTCCAATCCTGGCCCCAGTTTTGCAAAAACTTTTCCTGCCTGATACCCAGCAATTGCAGGTTCGGAAGGTCGATCGTTTTGGGATCATATTTAGGATCATTGATATGATCAGGGCGGGGGCCCATCTTGGGAATCTTCCCATCTGGCCCGGTCTTGAATTTTCGATCTTCTAGAATTGCAAAATCCACTCCGCCAACAGTCATGCGTGTAAAATAAACCCCAATGCCTCTGTCAACGGGCGCGGGATCAACCGGGTCAGGAAGGTTCCACGATTGCTGCCTTTGTACCTGATTCACATATTCAACTGGGTATCGATATCCACCATCCGCATCGCCGGGCGTAACTGATTTCTTCCCGTTCTCACCCCACACATTGCCATGCCCTACATCATGATCATCCGGTATGCAAACAGTCGGCCTATCTCGGATGATATCGCGAAACTGCAAACCAAATTCAATCCAACCTGCGGTATGTTCCGTATGGCGATACGTTTGGTCTCCACCAAAAAAAAGGAGATCAGGGTTCTGCAGCTTTAGGTTCTCGATAATTTCGGGTCTCATGCCAACAGTGCGACTTGAATTACAAGACATATTGGCAACGATGATCTCATCTTTTTCCACAGGGTCTTTGCGGATCAAACCCTCGAAAGTTGCTTTTTCACCATGACACACACGGTAAGGAACATCCTTGGTGTTGTCCCATTTTTCGACACGGAAATGCGCATCCCAACCGGGATAGAAAACCTCTGCACGCGATACCTCTACCCATTTACCCTGCTGCAATACTTCAAAGCGGGAGCTGCGAAGCTCTTCAGGCATCAGCGGGAATAATTGTGCTGAGACTTTTAGCACCCCGTTTTGATGGGTGTATAAAGCAAACGCAATGACTTTTTCTCGGGCAACATTCATGGCTGGGGCAGGGGTTGCACCACCGCCTTTGCCCTTTGCTTTTGTCTGGTTCTTAGGCGATACTTCCTGTGCCCACCATTTCCCAGTTGTCAGCGATTCCAAATTCGGGAACTCTGTTCCAAAAGGCTTTGCAGGGGTCTGCCCCACCGTAGTATTTGGTACCAAAGACAAAGCACCTAGCCCCGCTGCTGTTGCTTTCATGGCTGTCCGACGATTTATTTTCTTCATGTTCTTCATTACCTAAATAGCTCAATATTTTCATCAACCAGATCAGCCATGCACTCCATACTGTTTCAACGCATCAGGATCTAATTCTATCCCCAGCCCCGGCTTATCGGGCAGGGTCAACAAACCATTGGCATCTGGGCGGAAAGGCGTTTTGATCAGATTATCAACATAAGGCGAAGGAGTTAGAAATTCCACATACTTGGCAACAGGCATGGCACAGGCAAGATGTATATCTGCTGCCAACCCGATTGCAGTATTCCAACCATGGGGTACCCAAAGCACATTATGATCATACGCCATCCATGCAATGCGCCAAGCTTCGGTCAAACCACCACACTTGGTGCAATCAGGTTGAACAACATCCACAGCTTGCATTTCAAAAAGTGGCTTGAAGCTTTGCCTGCGGGTAAGCACCTCACCAGTTGCAATGGGCACGGGAGAATGTTTTCGTAATTCGCTAAACCCTGCAAAATCATCCGGGGGCAGTGCTTCTTCAAACCAAACCACATTATAATTAGCAAGCATCTGAGCAGTGCGCAGGGCCCACTTATAACCATGTGGCCAGAAAGCCTCGCTACCACCCGCATCGATCATGAGCTCAACATCGGGCCCAATGGTTTCCCTTGCAGTGCGAACCAACTGTTCATCGGTCTGAAAATCTCTGCGACCAAATGGCTTCCACCCAAGCTTGATCGCTTTGAACCCATTGTTCATTGCAGCTTTAAGCTTCTCTTTCAGCGGTTCCACTTCATCAAAAAGAAGCGAACCATAGGGTTTAATCTGCGTGCGATAGTTACCACCCAAAAGCCTTGAAACAGGCTGATTGGTGATTTTCCCAAACAAATCCCAGAGGGCGATATCAATACCGCTGATGGCATGCTCTATGCTGCCTCCTCTGCCTTGCCAAAACATATTCTGGCGAAGTTTTTCGCTGATGCGTGCAGGCTCATCGGTTCGCTCGCCTATCAAAAAAGGCTTGAGCAACTTGGCAGCAGCCCGCACTAATTCACTATTAGTAAAGGTGCTCCCTATGCCAACCAAGCCACCATCAGTAAGCACTTCAACAATGGTGTGAACATTATCCTCGGGGGTTAGCTCCTTGGCCCAACCACCTTCGACGGTGCCACCCGCTAGTCCCGTGATGCGCAAGTCAACAATCTTCATTCCAATATCTCCAGGGATGAATTCTTAAAATAGGGTTATACGATTAGATCGAATGTTGATTCCAAGGCATGGGCATGGTCGGTTTTTTACGATGAAAATCCTGCCTGACATCCTTGGGGCGGTCTTTAAACCAGGGCACAAAGCGTGCAAGTTGTTTCACAGATTCCTCGTAAACCTCACGGCCTTTTTCGGGGGTCGCAAGTTCCGCATCGCCCAGCACACCAGTATCTGAATAACTGCTAGTCCACGAAACCACAGTCGCAGGCCCTGCTCCAAAAAGATCAACCCAGTTAAATGGGCTCTCTTCATTGTTGAAACTTATGGTGCCACTCTTGATTTTGTCCTTACGAACATTGTCGCCATCCAGATACATATAAAGGCTGGTTTCAAGTTCGCAGGCATGGGAGCAACCACCAGGGAATTTACTCTGCCTCCACCGGGGCATGAACTGCTTATCCACAGTAAGCAGGTTCCACCAGGCGATGACACTGCATTCTGCATCTGTCTCGAGGTTTGTCCTGCGGGCCACCAAATCAAGATTAGGCATGTTCGATCCATGCCCATTCAACAGGATAATCTTTTTAAAACCGTGATAGGCAAGCGACTTCGTAATATCAAGCACATGGTGCATGAAGTGTTCAAAATCTTGGTTGATGGTACCCGGAAAATCCATCACATGGCCCGTATATCCATACGCAACTACAGGAAGAACCAGCATCTTATCAGCAATTTCCCGCCCTGTTCCATTCGCTATCCCCACAGGGCAAACCAAATCAACATCCAGTGGAAGGTGATGCCCATGCTGCTCCACCGCACCACATGGAATGATGCAGACCTTGCCCAGATCGACCGCATCGTTGATCTCAGGCCAAGTAAGTTTCTCGTACCGATATTCGCTCTTTGCACGGCTCATACTACTATCCTTATGTTAGTTATCTTGATTCTGCTACCAAGTACTTCTTTACAAACTTTTCATCGAGGGTTACACCCAAGCCTGGCCTATCCGGTACCTCGATCCACCCGTTCACCGATTGCACCTTTTCTAAAGTCAACTCATGCCTTAATGGCGAATCTTCAACGCAATCCTCGAACAAGAATGCATCTTTGCAAGTGGAAAGCCAATGAAGGCTGGCAGCAACAGTAAGCGGACTGGTGTAGCAATGGTTGCAAAGGCGAGCGCCTATTTCTTCAACCCTTGCACGAATATATGCAGCTTCTGTAAAACCACAGCGTGATATATCAACCTGATAAACATCGAGCGCCTTCTGATCAATAAATGGCCTAAACGATTCCCGCCCACACTCCCCTTCGCCCGCAGCTATCGGAATAGGTGAACGATCCCTTAGCCATACATATCCCTCGATATCATCCTCGCGTAATGGTTCTTCAAACCATTCGGGCTTAAACTCCGCAAAGGCATTGGCCCTTCTTAATGCAGTACGTGCATCGTAAACACATCCTGCATCGATCAACAGCGTGGCATCGCCCAACCCTTTTCTTGCACCCCGCACCAGATCAATATCCACCGCTTCCGAAGTGCCCATCGGTTCCCACCCAAACTTAACCGCACTGTAACCCGCATCTACCCACTTCTTGCCGATGTCTGCTGTCTCGTTCCCATCACGGCCAAAAAGAATCGAGGCATAACCCTTCAGTTTTTTGTGATGCTGCCCGCCCAGCAATCGATGAATTGGCTGGTTGAACGCCTTCCCTTTCAAATCCCAAAGTGCCATGTCGACTGCAGCCATAGCTGTAATACCCGCAGCCTTTCGGCCGAAGTACATGGTGCGCCTGTACATCTTGTTCCATATGCTTTCATTCTCGAGAGCATTTTCACCTATTAAGATCTTGCGTAAGCCACATGCAATATTATGACTGAAAGGCGCATCAAT
>CAXNFS010000028.1:0-19031 GCA_964201235.1 Gemmataceae bacterium
AGGCAGCCATCGGGTGCATTCGCCATCTGCACGGGTCGAAACCAATTGTCAGCGCTTGCGATGAATTCGACCTCGGGTTCAGCACGATTGGCAATGGGGATTATGCCCTTATCATCAAGCCTAGCCTGATAGATGAGGTTGCCCGAAACTTCGCCAACAAAGATATCACCCAGGTGTTTGGGATCGAAAGCATCGCCCCGATAAGAGGTGATGCCCGTGGCACCTGTGAAGAACCCAGAAACTTTCCCACCCTCGTTAGATCCTTTGATAACCCCTTTGGTGCGAAGATCGGTACGAAGTATACGCCAAGGTTCATCAGGGCTGATGCGAAAGATGCGAGTGAATTTACTTCCCGGAGTGATGTTAACGGCAGGTGCAGGAGCCTGAACATAAGGATTGCGGGACAAATAGCGAGTATCGAAGGCAAGAATTTGTGCGGGCTCAGAGTTACTGCAGATATAAGCACGGTTATAATTATCGAGCGAAAAACCATGCTGGCCGCCACCACTGGTTTTTTCAAAACTCAGGGTCGTTGGGTCGAGAAGAATGGTTTGATTACGAACCTGAGTGGAGTTTCCTTTGGAATCATCGCCTAGGCGGATTTCGCCACCCGCCATGCCTGTGGAAATATGAATGCGGTTATCAAGCCCCCAGCGAAAAGAGTTGAGCATGGCTTCGCCAGCGTGGTCTCTGCCAAATCCTGTGAGAACTTTTTTCCTAATGTCGGCTATGCCATCTTTGTTGGTGTCTTTGAAAAACCAGATGTCAGGAGCAGCGCCAACGAAGATGCCACCATCGTAGCAAAAGACAGATGCAGCGTAGGGGATGTTATCAGCGAAGATAGTGCTTTTATCGTAGGTGCCATCGTTGTTGGAATCTTGAAGCAGCTTGATACGGCCCTGCTGTTTAAAATCAGGGTTGGCATAGGCATTATACTCGGGATACTCAGCGACATAGAGGTTTGAATTTTCATCGAAGTCCATTGCAACGGGGGAACCGATGAGAGGCTCTGAAGCAATGAGCTCAATCTTGAAACCTGGTCTGGCTTTGAAGGATTTGAGTGAATCTTGCGGGGTTTTGGGGGGGATGAAAGGGAGCTGGTCTTTGTAATCTTTCTGCCAAGCTTGGGTGAAACCGAGCGCTGTGAAAAAAACAAAAAAGATGATGAATGGCTGAATTTTAAAAATCACAATAAACTCCAAAACTTACAATTGCAATAAAGGAGGGTAATGAGATTATAACCATTAATCCGGTACGAGGGAAACAGGAAGATCCCAAATTCTAAAAGGCAAACCTATGAGCGAAATGACTGACAATCCTTCAAAAAGCGAACTCAGGCAGCATTTCAATCTGGTCCAGGCAACCGCACTTAACATCAGCATGGTCGTGGGTGCCGGGGTATTTGTAACAATACCCCTAATGCTGGCCCATCTTCCTGGTCCTTTGGCATTGCTAGGCTGGGTTGCAGCGGGTGTTTTGATTTTGCTTGACGGGATGATATGGAGCGAACTCGGTTCGACATTTCCCGGCTCAGGTGGATCCTACCTATACCTGCTGGAAGGCTTTGGCAAAAAAAGCTGGGGGAAATTGATGGCTTTCCTGTTCATCTGGCAATTCATGCTGAGTGGTCCGCTTGAGGTTGCCTCTGGCTTAATTGCCATGAGTCAGTTTGCCGCCGCTATTCATCCGGATATTCAATCTTGGAACGAGCAACTCACCTGGAAATTCGCAATAATAAATGGCACTGACCTTGCATGGAGCATCAGTCCATCACGATTGCTTGCGTTTGCATTGGGGGCTTTTCTGATTTTTCTGCTTTATAGAAAAGTCGAGATCCTTGGAAAACTAACGATTGTTTTCAGCACAGGTGTACTGGTTGCAATTCTCTGGATAATTATCGATGGCATCCTTCATTTCAATTATGAGGGGGCGTTTGAACTCGCCGGAAAGGATTGGCCCGGCTTTGGTGGCTTTTCCTCCGGGCTGGGTCAGGCAATGATCCTCGCAATGTATTCCTACCTAGGTTATTACAACATCTGTTATGTTGGTGACGAGGTAAAAGACCCTGGTAGAACCATCCCAAGATCCATTTTCATATGCAGTGTCACGGTCATTTCACTTTTCCTGATGGTTCACATTGCCCTGACCAGCGTTGTTGATTGGAAAAAAATCCCCATCCACTCGCCCGAGGTCGACAGCTTCAGTCTGGCTGCGGAGTTCATGAAAACCCTGCATGGCGAGGGTGCAGCCATCCTAATGACTCTGTTTTTGGTCTGGAGTTGCCTGGGAGCCGCTTTTGCAGCATTGCTTGGGTATTCCAGAATTCCCTACAGTGCTGCAAGAAAAGGGCATTTTTTCAGGGGCCTTGCCCGCGTACACACAACCCACCATATCCCCCACTTCTCCCTACTACTGGTTGGAGGATTGACTCTCTTTTGGTCTTTTTTCGATCTTGGATCAGTTATCACCGCCTTGATCACCACCAGAATTTTAGAACAATTTTTGGGCCAGATCATAGGCTTGATGCTATTACGACGAAATCAACCCACACTCAACAGGCCTTACAAAGTTCCCTTTTATCCCTGGCCCTGCCTGATGGCCTCGGCGGGATGGTTGTTTCTTTATTTTTCAGCTGGTTGGTTTTTTATCGTCCTGGGCTTGGTAACCCTGCTTCTAGGAGGTCTTTTCTACTTCGGATGGAACAAGCTCGAAAGCAAAAAAATCATCAGAGTTGATTGATCTTCTCCTGACATTATGTTGACTGCCATTCCATGACCCATAATAATTTTGTAAATCATCAGGCATTATACTTTTGAATTAAATATAATGATTAAATAAGTAATTCATTCTTTTTTTGTTTTGGAGCGTGTTGTGAAAATTCTAATCGGATGGGAAGATACTGAACAAGTTGATCTCATGACAATGTATCTTGGGGCGGGCGATAACGATATCACCATTGCAACTAGTAAAGAGCATTTTAGTGCCAGCCTATTATCCATCAAAGATTTAAGTGTGGTGCTGCTATCCACCCGGTTTCCAGATTTGGAAGCCTCGTTTGAGCTATTCAAGGAAATCCGGGCAATAAGACCACAGACGCCGATTGTTTGTGGGTGTATGTCCGAAGATATTTACCGCTTGGCCCGTTACATGATGGCGGGTATGAAATCGTACATCTTGCGCGACCCTAATGGCGACTTCCTCTTCCTGCTGAACGCCATGATGGAAAGTGTGGTTGAATCCGTTAAAGCAGAGCGCGAACAAAAACTCGCTGAAAAACTTCGTGAAGAAGTCGAATCGGTACGCAAGCTACAAGAAACCATCGTTCCGAAAAACATCAAACCCCCCGTTGGCTACCGGGCCTGCGCACGCTACGAACCTTCCCAAGTCAAAGTGCTTGGGGGCCAAGCTGTAACCATGGCGGGTGGCGATTATTACGACCTATTCGGTTTGAAATCGAATAAATTTGTGGTTTTAGTTGGCGATGCCTCGGGCCACGGCATGAAAGCCTGTATGTCGGTGATCACCATGCATACCCTCGTACGCATGCTTAAAGATGATGAACATTTAAAACCATCGGATTTTGTCGCTACCGTAAATAGAAACCTTTGCGAACAAGCTATCGTAAGCGCAGATGGTGGTTTTATAACCCTTGCCTATGGCATTCTTAATGGTGATACGCATGAATTTCAGTGGTGCTCTGCAGGGCACCCCTCACCATTAATTCAATCAATGGAAACAGGCGAAGTCAGAAATGTTTCAGATGAAGAGGTGGGGGGAATGCCCCTTGGGCTTTTTGAAGGCGCTGAATATGAGCAACATTCCTTCACCATCCCACCCAAAAGTAGACTACTGTTTTATACCGATGGTTTGCAGGAAGCTTTCCCCGATCTTGAAGTCCATGTTGAATTTGGCATCGCTGGAATCTCTGCAACCATGAAAAAGAATGTCGCAGAGCCCATCGAAAAAGTCATGGCAGCCCTGTTTGATGATTCCAATGCCTTTACCCAGGGCAACGGTAGGCACGATGATACTTCCGTCGTTTTCATCGAACGCTTTTAATAATTGCTTCTTCCCAACTGGGTTCTTGCACTCGAGCATAAAATCGAGGAAACTATTAAAAACGGAGTGCTTGCAGGGCTTGGCACTGCTCTCCTTGTTTTTCAAACCTGCCATTGACCTGCTTTTTAAGGGCCTACCATGATTCATGCAATATATTCAAAACTGATTCCCACACTTCTTCTGTTGGTAATCTTTTCCCCATTAATACAAGCTGCTAGCCCCATTACTGACAAAGCCCTTGAAGTGGAAATCCGCAGGATCATCCAGGAACCCATGGGCGAACTCACCGAAGAAAAACTCCTTAAACTGTTCATCCTCGAAGCCCCAGGCAAATCCATCAAAGATCTTCAAGGGCTCGAAAAGTGCAAGAACCTTGCCCTTATCCGCCTTTCCAACAATCAAATCACAGACCTCAAACCCATCAAAGATCTTGCCAATGTGCAATCTCTCGACCTCGCTAACAACAAAATTGCAGACATCAAACCTATTGCAGGGTTGATCAAACTCCAGTACATCGAACTTTCAGGCAACCAAATCTCAGACATCGCCGCACTCGAAAAACTTACCGCACTCAATGCCATCTACCTAGGTAACAACAAAATCTCAGACATCTCGAGTGTAAAGAACCTCGCAAAGCTTTCTTCTCTTTCGCTTCCTAAAAACCAGATATCTAACCTTGCACCCTTGGCCACAGTCACCCGGATTTCCACCTTAGACCTCAGCGATAACCAAGTTTCAGATCTTGCACCACTATCAAAACAAACCGACCTTCGCATGCTCATCATCGAACGAAATAAGATTGCAGACCTCAAACCTTTGGTGGATTCATGCAAGGCCGATTTTGCAGCGGCTAAACGCTTCGCGCCATTCCTCAGGCTTTACCTTGCAGGGAACACACTCGGTGCTGATTCTGCAAAACAACTCGAAGAACTTAAGGCTGCAGGCGTTCGCAAAGAATCTTAATTAAAACTTATAGCATCTCGAAAGGTTTAATCATGTTGAACCGTAGAACCTTCCTCGCTTCCATGGCTTGCACCCCCTTTGCATTCGCAGCAGAAACCCCTGCCCTGCCCGATATTACAAAGCTACCCTCGGTAGTAAACCTGCCCGACCCTCTGATCTTCCTTGATGGCACTAAGGTTGCAGATAAGGCTGCTTGGTTCCACAAGCGCAGGCCCGAACTTAAACAACTCTTCCAACATTACATGTATGGTTACTACCCCACCAAAACCGTTGAAGTCACAAGCAAAGTTCTGTCCCACGACCCCAAAGCTTTCGCAGGTAAAGGCATCCTCAAGGAAATCGAAATCTCTTTCGGCCCTCCTTCAACTCCTACCATTAAAATGCTTCTTGCAATCCCCGCAGAGCGCAAAGAAAAAGTTCCTGTATTCATCGGCATGAACTTCGCAGGCAACCATGTGCTTGTTGATGATGCTACGATCAAGATTCCGACCGCTTGGATGTATGATCGCTACCCTGGGGTTGTGAACAATCAAGCGACCGAAAAAGGCCGGGGTGCCCAGAAAGATACTTGGAACATTGAAGAAACTCTTGCAGAGGGCTTTGCAGTTGCAACCTTTTACGCAGGCGATGTTGATCCCGATGTAAAAGATAAACGCATGGGTATCCAACCTCATCTCGAAAAAGCGGGGATCGCACCCACAGGCAAAAACGCTTGGGGCACCGTCGCAGCATGGAGCTGGGGCATCATGCGGGCAATTGATGTACTCGTTAATCAACCCGAGCTTGATCCCAAACGCGTTATTGTCGTGGGCCATTCTAGATTAGGTAAAACTGCCCTTCTCACCGCTGCGTTTGATGAGCGTGTAGCGATGGCAATTCCTAATCAAGCGGGCTGCGGAGGCACCGCACCTAGCAGAGGAAAAATTGGCGAATCCGTACAGCGCATCAACACCTCCTTCCCACATTGGTTCAATGATGCGTTTAAAGAATTCAACACCCAGACCGATAAACTCCCCTTTGATCAGAATTGCCTAGTCGCACTCTGCGCGCCCCGACCTGTGCTTTTCACCAACGCTGTAGAAGATACTTGGGCTAACCCCGAAGGCCAGTTTGATGTGCTTAAAGCTGCAGAGGGAACTTACAAATTCGTAGGCGCAAACGGCCTCGCCTCACCCAACATGCCCGAGTTGGGAAAACTCTCAGACGGCACCCTAGGCTACTTCATCCGAGCAGGCAAACATTCGATGAGCCCTATCGATTGGCAAGCCTACCGCGCATTCGCAAAAAAACATCTGCCCAAACAAGGCTAAGCCTACGAATCTTTATGGTCCTACTTTTGCCCAGGTCGATCCAACTCGATCGTGAAGTTGTTCGCCTTACCTGCCTCCACTTTCACCTTCAATGGCGATGTGGAAAAATCTAGATACTTGGGATGAATGTTTTTTGCTTTATCTTTAATCTGGGCTTCATCGGTTTGATCGACATCAATTCGAACAACCTGCTCGCCTTCCACTGCGCCGCCACCCTCCTTTACAGTGCTTAAAGAAAAAGTGCCATCGGCATTGGTTTGCGCCATCGAACGCGTGTGCGGAGGCTTCACCTCCTCGAAGTAAACGATTCCCTGAAAGGGTTTGCCATCAGATTTGTAAACGACCTTGCCCGTGGTGGGGTAGGTTTTAACGCCCTCCGCACATCCTAGAACCAAAATAAGAGAGATAAAAAAAGAGGTACGAATCACAACTTGCTCCTGTTTAAATAATTGAGATAGGGACTGTTTCACTTTGCAGGTCTTTCGATTTCAATGATGAAATAATTACTGTTGCTAGGTTCAACATTCACCCGAATTGGGGAGGAAATAAAGTCGAGGTATTGGAGTTTTACAACTTTGGATCGGTTCTTGAAATCTGGGGTATCGGGCATGTCTATGTCTACCCGAACCACCTGCTCACCTTCTACCGAACCGCTACCTTCTCGAACGGTGCTTAATGAAAAAGAGCCATCGGCTTTGGTGGTTGCCATCGATCGAGTGTGGGGAGCATTAACCGCTTCGAAGTAAATCTTGCCCATAAAAGGCGAGCCATCGTCTTTATAAACAACTTTACCCTGTGTTGGGTAGGTTCTAAGTTCGGAAGAACAACCTGCCAGCGGCACCAAAAAAAGAATCAGAAGCAAAGCGATGTTACGATTAATAATCACCGGGCAGTTCTCCATCATCCGGAACACACAACCTTCTGAATGTTAATACGGATATAGAGTTGTTGATTGATTTAACGCTGCCATCAACAAAAGAAAAATTGCAAACCCCACTATGCCAGGAGCCATAACGCCAGATGGCGTTATAGGCATCGTCCTTGTCTGCTGCGATGTTATATTCGTTGGTGTATTTACCAGTTGCGGGGTTAAGCGTGCCCGACCAACCACCATACCTCGCAGAAACGGTTGGATAATCTCCATTAAAGACACTGCCTTCGCTGCCAAGGTTTTTGGAGGATTGCAGATGTTTTTCTCCAAAGGCGATGGTGGAGGATGTGCCATCGGTGATATCCCTGAATTGCCTGACCGACTGAAAAGATTCCTGAGTAGTAATGACCGCATTCGGGTCGGATTGTACCGGGTTGTAGGTAACTCCGCCGATATAGGTGTTTGGTGACTTTGCTGCCCGGGAACGAACAATCACACCATCAAAGTTATATATATCAGTTCCGGAATTTGCAGCATAATCCGAAACCGATCCAGGGATTTGCCCAAAGGTTGGATTAGTACGGCTATCATTTCCACTACTTAAAGAAGATGATGGACTTCTTCTGCTAGGGCAAACAAAGAGCGATACATTTTTCTCTCTCGCTGCTGCAGGTTGCACATGATACCGCTTTTTAAGATCCCATTGCTTGTACATGTTTTCCTGTTCTACATAAGGCAATATCAACACGGCCCAGGTCGCCCATTGATCTTCGACATATGCCAACAGCAAACCCCCATTGTTGGCTGATTGATGATTATGAAACGCAAGGCCTAATTGCTTTAGATGATTACTACATTGAATGCGAGCTGCTGCTTCTCTAACTTTTTGCACCGCAGGAAGAAGCAACCCTATCAAAATTGCAATGATAGCAATAACCACCAAAAGCTCTATGAGTGTAAATCCCGAGGTGCGATTTTTATTGATAGAGGGCATAGATGTCTCCACTTTTGTAAAGGCAGGATATCAAGGAGAGAAATATATTTTAACTTTGACCATAATCGAAAACAACAAAAATCAATTCCATACCAGCAATAGCAAAGCCCATCTTTCCACAACCTTGCCAAACAACCTAATGTGTGATCTTTTGCTTATTTGGTCTTGCTGGAACTTCTCTCCTCTCGGTATATCGTTTTATTGTTCTTTTTAGCAAAGGTAGCATGCTTGTGAATCATGTGCAGGTACGAAGATTTCCGGTACTATTTCTGCTGCTATTAAGCTTTTTGCTATCTGCTGGTTGTAGGAGTTCAAGCAAACGCTCTTTCAGTTATTACCCCTTGCCTAGTTCTCGCTGGACACAACAAACCGAACAGTATTTGCTTGCGCAAAATTTACCCTCAAAGCTTACAGAAGCCAACCCTCAATCGTTGTTACGAGCCCTCAGAGAAAAAAACCTGAACCTCACCGACCTCGAATCGATGATGGAACTTTCGTTTGAAAAGGCAGATCTTACAGACAACACCGATATTTATTCCGGCGTGGAATACTATGCCTACGCTGCTTGCTTTGCTTGGCGAATCCTAGATCGTGAAGGGTTTGATAATCCAAAAACGCAAAGAGCATCCGATATTTATCAGGCCTGCCTAGCAAGAGTTTTGGAAGATGGCACCAGAGATAAGGGTTTTCAAATGAACGGGCAATGGAACGTTCACGAAAAAATCCCATCCTTCCCTGTTTACTCTCATGGATTCCCAAACCGAACTCATCTGTTTCGAAATATTACCGTTCCAAAGACCGATACCAACTATAACTTGACCAATTATTATGTAAGAAAAGGCGCTGGCCTGCCCGTCATCTTCCACCCCGATGCAAATGCAAGCTCAGATCCTCTTGATATTTATCACAATCTTGGGCACCCAATGAGTGCTACCATAATTGTGCTTCCCAATGACGATCTTGAAAAAGGTTTTTGTAGGATTGAAGTTGTAAACTCAAGAGCCTATAGCACCATTAAAGTAAGCGGGAAAGAAATCCCCCTGGCAGGCGATTTTTCTGCTGCTTATCAGGAAATGCTAGAAAGAGATCTTAGCTCGAAACTGTGGATCATGGGTTTCCTCGATGGCGACCGAGAATCCAAATTCCAAGGCCTGTACATGGCAGAGCCCTACAACCCCGATAAAATTCCTGTCGTCTTTGTTCACGGCTTGCTTTCCACCCCTGCAACTTGGATGGAAACCATGAACGAACTTGATCAAATCCCAGGCATCAAAGAACGCTATCAATTCTGGTTTTACATGTACCCAACAGCTGGGTCCATCCTTTTAAACGGCACAGATCTGCGCGAAAACCTGCAACGCACCATCCACCACTTAGATCCAAAAAACGAGAACCCAGCCCTCAAGCGCATGGTGCTTATAGGCCATAGCATGGGCGGCCTTCTCGCCAAGCTCCAAGTAGTTTATAGCGATGACAAGCTTTACTCTGGTTTATGCAGGGTACCTTTTAATGAACTTCAAGGCAAACCCACGGTGCTTGAACTTGCAAGGAAGACTCTTTTTTTTGACCCTAATCCCAATATCAGTCATGTGGTTTACATCGGGACACCTCATAATGGCTCACCCCTTAGCTTCACCCCCACAGGTAGGCTAGGCAGCCTGATTGCCCACACGCCCTCGTGGCAGAAAAATTTCCGCTCCGAACTCAACGAGCAAAACCCCAGTGCTTTTCTCCCTGCTTTCAAAATCCAAAGCCAGCCCAACAGCATCGATATGCTTGGATTCGAAAATCCGTTCCTCAAAGTTTTTCAAGGCCTCCGGCCTTCCGAACATATTCAAGTTCATTCCATTGCAGGCGATTTGAATCAACTCTTTGAATCCCGAAAAGGCGACTCCGTTGTACCTCTTACCAGTGCCCTTGCAACCAAATCAGACACCGTTACGATTGTTCAGGAAAGGCACATGGAATTGCACCATCACCCCAAAACTATCTCTGAAATCACACGAATTCTTCAACAAAATATCACCCAGGCAGATGCCCTCGCCTCCAAAGCAAAATAGTCATATTTTTTCAGCAACTTTTCATATTCTTTCTGATACATTAGCACATTATTATTGGTATTTATTTTTGTTTTGCAGGAGTTCCCTTTCATGGCCCCTAATTTAATCGTTCAAGCCCCAGAAGGCATTACCAAATACTCCGACCGCCTTGCAGATCCTTGTATCATGGTCATCTTTGGCGCATCGGGCGACCTTACCAAGCGCCTTCTCATGCCCGCATTATTCAACCTTTATTGTGGCGGACTTTTAAGCAGCGAGTTCGCTATCATCGGCATTGCTTTTGACAGCCTCGACACCGAGAGTTTCCGCAAAAAAATGACCGAAGACATTAAAAAATTCAACACACGCAAAGTCTTTGACGAAAACCAGTGGAATGAATTTGTCGAAAAACTTCAATACACCCAAGGCGATTTCTCCGACCCTGAAGCTTACAAAAGGCTCGCAGTTTTAATCAACGCCACCGAAGCCAAATTAAAAACCGAAGGCAACACCCTGTTTTACATGGCTACACCGCCATCAGTATTTGAACTGGTCTCCTCCAACCTTCAATCATCAGGTGTTAAGAATTCGGAAAAAGGCTGGGTCAGAGCGATCTTCGAAAAACCATTCGGTCATGATCTTAAAACCGCTGTCGAGTTAAATCGCCTGCTTTTAAAGCATTGGAACGAAGAACAGATTTACCGCATCGATCATTATCTGGGCAAGGAGACCGTACAAAACATACTCGCGTTCCGCTTTGCCAACGGTATTTTTGAACCGCTTTGGAACAAAGAAAACATCGATCATATTCAGTTCAGCGTCATGGAAACCGTGGGAGTTGAAAGCAGGGGTAAGTATTATGAAACTGCAGGCGTGCTGCGCGATATGATCCAAAATCATATGTTTCAAATGCTTGCCTACCTTTGCATGGAGCCTCCTTCTTCCTTCAAGCCTGATGCCATCCGAAATCAAAAATCTGAACTCCTTGATGCTGTTCGCATCATGACTCCCGAGATGGTTCGCACCCACACCGTTCGTGGGCAATATGGCCCAGGTAAAAAATGGGATGAATCCCCAGCTCCCGGCTATCGCCAAGAAGCCGATGTTTCCCCCACTTCAAACACCGAAACTTTCGCATGCTTAAAATTATTCATCGATAATTGGCGCTGGGATGGCGTGCCTATTTATCTCCGCTCAGGCAAAAACCTCTGGAAAAGAGGCACCGAAATCATGGTCCAATTCAAAAACCCACCCGATATTCTTGGCAGGGGTCAATCTGCTAACAACGCTAGAATTCCTAATCGTCTTTTCTTCCATATCCAGCCTGATCAAGGAATCGAACTTCGCGTTCAAGGCAAATCTCCCGGACCAACCATGTCCACCCAAACCATTAACATGCGCTTCGATTATAGCGAATCTTTCGAATCCTCGAGAGGCACAGGCTACGAAGTCCTTCTCTATAATTGCATGATTGGCGATGCCACCCTCTTCTCCAGAACCGATCTGGTTGAAACAGCTTGGCGCATTGCCCAGCCCATTTTTGATGTCTGGGAAAAAGAACCCGCAGGTGACTTCCCCAACTATCCTGCAGGGGGATGGGGCCCCAAGAAAACCTACGACCTCATCGAGAACGATGGCCGTAACTGGGTGGAAGTGGTCAGCCGTGATGTGCTTGAAAAAATCCCGCTCTTCAAAGACACAGGCAAGATCTTCCTCTACAACCTTGCAATCAACCTTAGGCCCGATATCTACGCCCCTGGTGATTTCATCATCAAAAAAGGCGAGGTTGGTAACGAAATGTTCATTATCTCCAGTGGTTCGGTCGAAGTTCTGGATGATCAGGGCAAAATAATCAACACCATGAGCGATGGCGCCTTTTTTGGGGAACTCAGTCTTCTTAATGCCACACCCCGTACCGCTAGTATCCGCGCAACTTCTGATTGCGATATCTTTATTCTTGCCAAGAAAGATTTCGACAGGGTACTTAAAACCTACCCCGAGTTTCTAGGTAAAATCAAAAAGATAGCAGAAGAACGCTATAAGGTGAAACTGCCCACCGCCTAAGCACAGGGAAAATAACAGCCCTGCCTTTTCAGCTGCAATTCATTTAACATCAAGGAAATAGGATGCCCCATATTCGCACATTTACACTCTTGATTTTTACATTGCTTCCAGCTCTTTTACTCGCTGATGAAAAACTCAAGGGAATCGCTTGCAGATCGGTTCATCTAGGCTACCCTGCACCCGAAGGCAACTCTTTTTACATCGAGATGAAAATTGTCTCCTCCGCGCCCGGTACCTACTTCATGGCTTGCGGCTGGAACAAGGGATACTTCGGCGTACAAGAACTCGCGAACGGGAAGAAAATTATCCTCTTTTCTGTATGGGACTCTGGGCAGAACGATCCCAAAGCAGTTGAAGAAGATAAACGCACCAAGCTTATTCATAAAGATGAAAAAACCCGCATCGGACGCTTCGGAGGCGAAGGCACGGGTGGGCAATCATTTTATGATTACGATTGGAAAATAGGCGAAACCCTGCGCTTCCTTGTCTCTTCCAAAGTTGAAGGTAACCGTACCGTTTACTCCGGGCACTTCTTCCACTCCGAACAAAAAAAGTGGATCCACATGGTTTCTTTTTCCACCATCACAGGCGGCGCCAACCTCAAAGGCTATTATTCCTTCATCGAAGATTTCAAACGCGACAAGGTTTCTACCACCTTCGCTCGCAAAGCAGAATTCTTCAACCCTTGGATCAAAAATATCAACAATGATTGGCTGCCCATTTCCAAAGCCAACTTCACCGCAGATGCTAACCCCGTTCTTAATATCAATGCTGGCACCACCGATAGCCATTTCTTCCTGATCACCGGGGGCGATACTACTAACACGCTTAAACTTCGCTCTGTTATCGAAAACCCCAACCCAATTAAAACTCCTCCCGCTGATATTCCCAAATAAACGAGATAAATTTCGCACTTTTACTGCTAAAAACCCGAAAAATCTTCACATTTTCAACGGTTTTTAGCATTATCCAAGATTCAGCCGTTATGATCTCGCTTGCAATTGCAGTATTGACTATAAATACTTAATGTAGGATCGGCTTCTTATTGTTTTAAGTGACTTTTTGTCTGATCTAGCGAGAGGATTGCATGAGCTCTTTTGTTCCGATTCCATCCAGCTCGATTGGCTATAAATTCTTCATGGGCATTACAGGCCTATTACTCATCGGCTTTGTGCTCGGCCACATGACCGGCAACCTTCTTATATTCATGGGCCCAGAAGCCATCAACGAATATGGTGAATTTCTACAAACCATGGGTCATGGTGTGCTTATCTGGGTTGCTCGCATTGGCCTCGTTGCTATTTTCTCCATCCACATGACACTCGCTTTTGTACTTCGAAAAAAAAACAACAGCGCCAGACCAGTTCCTTATGGTGCAGATGGTACCATTCAGGCTTCGTGGGCTTCCCGCCATATGATGCTTACAGGCATCGTAATCTTCTTGTTTCTGGTTTATCACATTGCGCATTTCACGGTTGGAGCAATAGACCCTGATAACCATAAGGAAGTAATTGCCCGCGATATTCACAATAAGTTTGATATTTACACGATGGTGGTAAGGGGCTTCCAGCAGCCATTGGTAAGCGGATTGTACATTCTTGCTCAACTCGCATTAGGCTTGCATTTAAGCCATGGCGCAGGAAGCTGGTTGCAATCGCTTGGGCTAGCACGGGGCTGGGTTCGCAATCTCGTTCTCCCTTTGGGTTATGGAATTGCGGGCATTATTGTAATTGGCAATTGTTCAATTCCTGTTTCCATCCTAATGGGATGGGTAAAATAAGGAGAGGATCCAGGGACGATGAACCTAGATAGTAAAATTCCCGAAGGCCCGCTCGAACAAAAGTGGGACAGCTTCAAATCAAATATGAAGCTGATCAACCCTTCGAACAAACGCAAATACAAAGTCCTTGTCGTTGGCACAGGCTTAGCAGGCGCATCTGCCGCTGCATCGCTTGCTGAACTTGGATACCAAGTCGAAACCTTCTGCTTCCAAGATTCACCACGCAGAGCTCATAGCATCGCTGCCCAGGGTGGTATCAATGCTGCAAAGAATTATCAAAACGATGGCGACAGCATCTGGCGCCTTTTTTACGACACCATCAAGGGTGGCGACTTCCGCTCACGCGAGGCCAATGTTTACCGCCTAGCCCAGATGAGCGTTAAAATCATCGATCATTGCGTTGCACTTGGCGTACCATTTGCCCGCGAATATGGCGGCCTTCTCGACAACCGCAGCTTTGGTGGCGCACAGGTTTCCCGAACCTTCTATTGCAGAGGCCAGACAGGCCAGCAACTTCTTTTGGGCGCCTACAGCACCATGGCTAGGCAAATTGCCCAAGGCAGAATTAAATCACACCCACGTACCGAAATGCTCGATCTCGTCACCATCGATGGCAGAGCCCGTGGCATCATCGTTCGCGATCTCCAAACAGGCAAAATCGAATCCTATGCTGGCGATGCTGTCGTGCTTGCGACAGGCGGCTATGGCCCAGTGTTCTTTCTTTCTACCAATGCAGTCGGTTGCAATGTTACTGCTACTTATCGTGCCCACAAGAGGGGTGCTTTATTTGCAAACCCCTGCTTCACCCAAATCCACCCGACCTGCATACCTGTAACAGGCGACTATCAAGCAAAGCTTACTTTGATGAGCGAATCGCTTCGTAATGATGGCCGTATCTGGGTGCCCAAAAAACAAGACGATAAGCGAGGCCCCGATCAAATCCCCGAGGCAGAGCGCGATTATTTCCTTGAACGCAAGTACCCAAGTTTCGGCAACCTCGCACCCCGTGATATCTCATCCCGTGCTGCTAAAGAGGTTTGCGATGCAGGCAAAGGCGTTGGCGAAGGTGGCAGAGGCGTTTACCTCGATTTCACCGATGCTATCAAACGCCTAGGCGAAAACCTTATTCGTGAACGCTACGGTAATCTCTTCGATATGTATCATCACATCACCAACGAAAACCCCTACAAAGCACCCATGCGCATCTACCCTGCGGTGCATTATTGCATGGGCGGCTTATGGGTGGATTACACCCTGATGAGCAATGTCTCGGGTTTGTTTGTTTTGGGTGAAGCGAATTTTTCCGATCATGGAGCCAATCGATTAGGCGCAAGTGCGCTTATGCAGGGGCTTTCAGATGGTTATTTTGTCGCACCTTACACCATTACGAATTATCTCGCTTCGACTAAGCCGGGCGATGTAACCACCGCTCATCCCGATTTCAAACGCTGCGAAAACGATGTGAACGAAAACATCAAAAAAATTCTTTCCATCAAGGGCAATCGCAGCCCGCTCAGCATTCATCGTGAACTGGGCAAGGTGGTTTGGAATGAAATTGGCATGGCTCGAAGCCGAAAGAGTTTGACCACTGCCCTTCAACAGATCCCTGCCATCCGCGAAGATTTCTGGAAGAATGTATCGGTACCAGGTTCTGGTGCAGAAATGAACAAGGGCCTCGAATACGCTTTACGAGTTTCTGATTTTCTTGAGTTCGCTGAGCTTCTTGCTGAAGATGCACTGGCCCGTGAGGAATCATGTGGCGCGCACTTCCGAGAAGAATATCAGACCGAAGAAGGCGAAGCAACGCGCAACGATCAGGACTTTGCTTTTGTCTCTGCCTGGGAATACAAGGGCATGGGCAACAAGCCGCACCTCCATAAAGAAGCTCTCACATACGATAATGTCCACCTTGCAGTGAGGAGTTACAAATAATGAAACTAACACTTAAAGTTTGGCGTCAGAAGAACCCCACCGACTCCGGGCGCTTCGTTGAATACCAAGCCAATAATATCTTCCCAGATATGTCTTTCTTGGAAATGCTCGATGTCGTCAACGATGGGTTGATGTCTAATGGTCAGGAACCCATTGCCTTCGATCATGATTGCAGAGAAGGCATTTGTGGCAGTTGCAGCTTAGTAATCAACGGCAGGGCCCATGGCCCAACCCGAGGCACTACCTGCCAGACTTACATGCGCAACTTCACCGATGGCCAAACCTTGGTAATCGAACCCTGGCGTGCTAAAGCTTTCCCAGTGCTGCGCGACCTCGTCTGCGATCGCTCAGCCTTCGACCGTATCACCCAAGCGGGTGGTTATATTTCCTCGAATGTTGGGGGCGCACCCGATGGCAACGCACTGCCCATCGCCAAAGTGATTTCCGATAAAGCCATGGATGCAGCAGAATGCATTGGCTGTGGCGCATGTGTCGCTGCATGCAAGAATGCTTCCGCAATGTTGTTTGTTGCTGCGAAGGTTTCGCATCTAGGGATGCTACCGCAAGGCCAACCCGAACGCACTGCACGAGTTCGCAAAATGGTTTCGCAAATGGATGATGAAGGCTTTGGCGCCTGCACCAACCAGTATGAATGCGAAGCGGCTTGCCCCAAGGAAATCAGTGCGGACTTCATAGCCCGCATGAATGGCGATTACCTCTGGGCTTCCGTCGCCCCCGAAGAATAAACCCAACGCTTTAAAAGTTAAATACCTTAGCGCCCCACACCGGGGCCTTCGGGCAAACTGCCTGAACTCCAGATCACCTTGTTGGCATGTTCATAGCCAAGCACGGTTACGCTACCCGCTCGAATTGCAAAATTGCTGCCACATAGCGCAGGCAGGCCAAGCCAGGTTGCAATGATGAACCGTGAAAAATGACCATGCGAAAAGAGTGCGATATTACCCTCAATCTTCGAGCATTTCTCAAGCAACTGCTGCGCCCTTGAATGCACCTGTTCAATCTTTTCGCCCTTGGGGCAACCATCACGCCAAATATCCCAACCCGGGTGCAGCTTCTTAATTTCATCCGTCTTCAAGCCTTCATAAGCACCATAATCCCACTCCAAAAGCAGGGGTTCAGGTTGCACCTGTGATTCCAACCCACTGAGTTTTGCAGTGGTCATCGCTCGGGTCAGCGGGCTTGATAACACCGTGCTGAAGTTCATCTTACTTAACCAAGGCTTTAATTCGGCCGCAGCTTTTTCACCCTTGGCAGTCAAGGGAATATCAGTTAACCCGGTATGCTGGCCGCTTAAACTCCAGGCTGTTTCAGCATGACGCATAACCCATATTTGCTGGCGACTGGTATCGTTCACTAGATCAAACTCCTGTTATTTAAATCAGCTTACTTCAGACAAAGCGTATGGTAGCAAATTAATTGGGGGGGTATAGTGCTTTCGTACCATGCATGCCAATGAATACTCCTAACAAACTAAGCAACACGCTGCTGATGGCATAGGCAATGGAAGGAAGAATTGCACCCGCCTTGATAAGATTAAGCATTTCGAGACTGAAGCTAGAGAAGGTGGTAAACCCACCACAAAACCCTGTACCCAAAAGAAGATATGTTTCCATGCGAAAAGACGATGATTCTCTTTCAAGATAAAACTCTGCAACAATGCCCAGACAAATGGAACCTGCAACATTAATGATCAAGGTGGCCCAAGGAAACCCATCACTGGCCCAAGGTTGGGCGTTAACCCCTTTGCCTAAAAGAAAACGAGCAACACCCCCAAGTGCGCAGCCCAAAGCCACCATCATAATCTGCAAAGCCATCGTTTAATCCTCGAGTTCCAACTCATAGGTGAAGTTATTGTGGGCTGAAGGTTTTTCTCCTTCAGGTACCACTGCAGTAATTGTAATCTTCTTACCTTCTTTCTTGAAGGCAAAAGCTTTACCGGTAAAGGGATCTGTGCGCTTGAGTCGAATAGATAGGCGAAAATATTAGTATCAATCGCATTCATGTAATTCTTTGCGGGAGAACTTTTCCGCTATTCCAGCAATGGGGTTCTGGTGAATGATTTGTTGCAATCGATTCCATGCTTCAAGAGAGGAACATTCGGGAGCCACCGTTTCAATTGTCAACTTGACACGGGTTTGATCTGGGAATGGAAGTGCAGCATCAGGCTTTAAAAGTCCATTTTCAACTGTCGCTAATACTTCTGCTGTCATAATACAACTCCTTACTAGGATTAATTATACCATCTTCATATCTTTCAATTACCCACAATTTCTTAGTCCGGAAGTGTCAGAGCCTCTCATTGAGATTCTTTCTTCGCTTGCGCTTCATGCTTGTTGGTGTGAATTTGCCTTTCCCCCCTCGCGAAAATAAATGGGAAAAGAAAGCGGGGCAAATCAATTCGGCTCTTAAACCCCGAAGGGGTGAAATGAGATAGCCCGGGGTGGAAGCGGAGCGCAACCCCGGGCAACCAATCCCCTAATAACCAAGCCCTGAAAGGGCGCAATGGTTTAAAAACGCCTTTCACCCTTTCAGGGCTTGGTTTTTTGACACGGTACCCAGGGCGTTGCCCTGGGCTATCTCATTTAGCCCTTTCAGGGCAATCGCAGTCGCAATACATGCATTTACTTGACATGTTTTACTGGCCAGACCTTAGTAACAACGCATTGGTTCCACCGTTGCTAACACTTCCGGCTCTGAATGATATTTACGCACCCAGCAAAGCCATCGTTTAATCCTCGAGTTCCAACTCATAGGTGAAGTTATTGTGGGCTGAAGGTTTTTCTCCTTCAGGTACCACTGCAGTAATTGTAATCTTCTTACCTTCTTTCTTGAAGGCAAAAGCTTTACCGGTAAAGGGATCTGTAGGCACTGGAACAATGGTTACTTTTTCAAGAGAATCGGGCCAAGCTTTATCAAACGCAGCTTGCATGCGAATAGCTTCAATAATACGAAGCGCTGCAATTCGTCTTTCCATTTTTGGGCCGGCTTCCATCACCCT
>CAXNFS010000029.1:0-18282 GCA_964201235.1 Gemmataceae bacterium
CAAACTTGGATACCCTGTGATCATAAAGGCTTCTATGGGTGGGGGCGGACGGGGTATGCGTGTGGTTGAGTCAGAGGCTAAATTGCAAGATGCCTTGGAGCAGGCGCAACGGGAAGCTGGCGCAGCTTTTGGCGTATCTGATGTCTTTATCGAAAAATTTATCCGGAAAGCCAGGCATATCGAAGTTCAACTTCTAGGAGATAAGCACGGCAATCTATTTCATTTATTTGAACGCGATTGTTCGGTTCAGCGCAGGCATCAAAAGGTTGTTGAAATTGCGCCGGCATTCAATTTAAATGCTGATACTCGAAAAGGCATCTTAGATGCAGCCATCGCTATTGGTCGCGAAGCAGGCGTGGATAACGCCTCTACGGTTGAGTTTCTGGTGGATGCGGAAACCAACAAGTTTTATTTCATCGAAGTGAATCCGCGTATTCAGGTCGAGCATACTGTTACCGAGCAAGTTTCTGGCGTTGATCTTATTAAAAGTCAGATCATGGTTGCGCAGGGTTTGACTCTGGGCAGTCCGGAAATCGGGTTTAAAAAGCAGGAAGATATCACCCTGCGAGGCTATGCGATTCAGTGTAGAGTTACTACCGAAGATCCATTAAACAATTTTCTTCCGGATTATGGCAAATTAAGCAACTACCGTTCTGCTAGTGGAATGGGAATTCGTCTGGATGCAGGTTCTGCATTTACAGGGGCTGTGATCAATCCCTTTTATGATTCTTTGTTGGTGAAGGTTACCGCCAATGCTCTCACCTATGAAGATGCTGCCCGAAGGATGCTTCGAAGCCTGAATGAATTTAGGATTCGTGGAGTAAAAACGAACATACCGTTTCTTATCAATCTGGTTAATCATCAGGATTTTCTGAATGGCTTGTGTACCACAAGATTCATTGATGAAACTCCGACTTTGCTGGATTTGCCTTTTCGTCAAGATCGGGCAACAAGGTTGCTGCGATATTTGGGCGAAATTATTGTTAATGGTCATCCTGATATCAAGCGCAACAATAGTGCAAAAGAATCGGTGCAGCAAGAGCCAGAATTAGGCCCAAAGGTGTTGGCTTCCATTGGGAAAAACAATCCCAGAGGTACCCGAGACATATTTAAAGAGCTAGGAGCTGAGAAGTTTTCTCAGTGGCTGAGAAAAGAGAAAAAGCTCTGGATCACTGACACAACCTTTAGGGATGCTCACCAATCCTTATTGGCGACTAGAATGCGAACCCGGGACATGTTACGGATCGCGCCTTTCTATGCAGCCCGGTTAAACGGTCTATTTTCGCTCGAAATGTGGGGCGGTGCAACATTCGATACTTCCATGCGATTCCTCAAGGAATCCCCTTGGGATCGCTTAGCTGAGATGCGTGAGAGGGTTCCCAATATTCTGTTTCAGATGCTACTTCGCTCTGCCAACGCTGTCGGGTATACGAGTTACCCAGATAATGTAGTGCAGCGGTTTGTTAAGGAAGCTGGCATGGCAGGGGTTGATGTATTTCGCGTTTTTGATGCGCTTAATGGAATTCCCAACCTTCAGCTTGCCATCGATGCTGTCCGAGATTCTGGCATGATTTGTGAGGCTGCAATCTGTTACACCGGAGATATTCTCGACTCTAAGCGTTCTAAGTATAACCTTGCCTACTATGTGGATTTGGCAAAACAATTAGAGAAGCTTGGCGCAAATATCATTGCAATCAAAGATATGGCGGGGCTGCTAAAACCATGGGCGGCACAAAAACTGGTCCACGCATTAAGGCAGGAAGTTTCCTTGCCCATCCATTTTCATACACACGATTGTGCAGGTGGACAAGTTGCATCCTTGCTGTTCGCAGCTTCTGAATCTGTTGATGTGGTTGATGCAGCCATGGCTCCTTTTTCTGGCATGACGAGCCAACCCAGCCTCAATGTTTTGGTAGAGGCTCTTAAGTTTCAAGATCGTGACCCCGATTTAGATCGTGAAGCACTCCATGAGGTTTCCCTTTATTGGGAAGCAGTTCGTGCCATGTATTCACCTTTTGAAACCGGGCAATTAGCCCCAACCGCAGATGTTTATATCAACGAAATGCCGGGCGGGCAGTATACCAACCTTTATCAGCAAGCCAAAGCGGTGGGGCTTGGAGATCGTTGGCGCGAAGTTTGTGAAATGTACACCCAAGTCAACCTTATGTTTGGTGATATTGTCAAAGTGACGCCAACTTCCAAAGTAGTAGGCGACATGGCTTTATTTATGGTTGGTAATGGTATAACCACAAATGACATTGAAAATGGAACGCGCGAGCTTTCATTTCCCGAGTCTGTGGTGGAATTTTTTGAAGGAAGGTTGGGCGAGCCTTTGGGGGGATTTCCTAAAGCTTTGCAAACAAAAGTTCTCAAGGGTAGGAAGCCGATTTCTGGCAGACCCGGTGCCTCTCTTCCTGCTGCAGATTTTGAGGCATCGAGATTGCAATTGGAAAAGACCACTGGCATCTCCCATGGTATTTTGGAAGTGCTTAGTTATATCCTTTACCCAAAAGTGTTCCCAGAATTTGTTGAACATCAAAAACGCTATTCTGATACCAGTGTTTTGCCTACCCCAGTTTTCTTTCATGGGATGCATCCAGGGGATGAAACTAGTATTGAAATCGAACAAGGCAAAACCCTCATTCTAAAATACCTTACCGTCGGTGAACCCCATGCAGATGGCACTAGAACGGTGTTTTTTGAACTTAATGGGCAACCCCGTGAAGTTGTTACCCTTGATAAATCATTAACCGCTAAAACAGCGGCAAGACCCAAGGCAACTCCGGGTAATCCTTTGGAAATTGCTGCACCAATGCCTGGTGTTATTTCGAAAATGCTAGTTGCAACTGGCGAAGAAGTTAGCCCAGGGCAGAAGCTTTTTGTGCTTGAAGCCATGAAAATGGAAACCACGGTTTGTGCCGAAAAACCAGGTATTGCTTCGCTTATTACCGTTTCAGCTGGGGGCCAGGTTGAAGGCGGTGATTTGGTCGTCAAGCTTGAACCTATTTAGCTTTTACTTTTATAGCCCAAGTCTTTAAGGTTTCTTTATCCAATTCTTGCAAAGTGATTGGTTTCCAAGTATTGTAAACTGTTAATGTTATATATCTTTATGTTCGATTTTTATTCTTTGCAGGGATGACTCCATGAGTGTGCTGAAAATCTTGAAGGGCCATAACGAAGGTAACGAAATTTCTTTAAATGGCGACCGCTTTGCCCTTGGTCGGAATCCCGATTGCGCCATTATCATTCCTATTACTTCGGTAAGTAGGGAACACGCCTTTATCCTTAGAGTTCAAGGCCAGTATTTTCTTGAAGATAATAAAAGCCGTAATGGTACTTTTTTGAACGAGCAACAGATTACAGGTAGAGTTCCACTTAAAAACAATGATCAAATTCGCATTTGTGATTTTGTTGTTGCTTTTCAATCTAAACAAAGTGCTGATCTAGCCGCCCTCGATATGGATGATGATAAGGGCGAAGATACCTCCAGTACAGTTCATGCAACCATTAATGCAAGTAGCCAACAGTTACTTGAAACACAACCTGCGGAAAAACTCAGGCTATTGCTGGAAATTACAAGTTCGCTTAGCAAGGTGCTGGAGCTGGACAAGCTTTTGCCCACCACGGTAGATTGCATGTTTCAGTTATTTAAACAGGCTGATCGCTGTTTTATTATCATGGGTGATACAAACACGAATAAGTTTATACCCCGGGTCATAAAAACTCGAAGGCCACAAGATGAAACCAGCGCACGATTTAGTAAAAGTATTGTTAAGCAGTGCTTGGAGCAGAAGCAGGCATTTTTGAGTGATGATGCCAGCCAAGATAGCAGGATGCAAACCAGCCAGAGTATTGTTGATTTTAAAATCCGTTCTGTGATGTGCGTGCCTTTGTGTGGTGTTGCTGGCCAGGCTTTTGGTGTTATTCAGGTTGATACGCAGGATCGCAGCAAGAAGTTTACTCAAGACGATCTTAAATTGCTTTGGGGCGTTGCAAATCAAGCCGGTGCTGCAATGGAAAACGCCAAATTCCATCAAAGCTCACTCTTGCAGGAAAGAATCAGGCGCGATCTTGAGCTTGCAAATCAAGTTCAAAAAAGCTTTCTACCAGTAGGGTTCCCCGAGATTCCGGGCTATGATTTTGCTGCTCATTACCAGCCTGCCCAAGAAATTGGTGGGGATTACTATGGCTTTATTCCCATGTCCGGTAATCGCATGGGCGTTGCGGTAGGCGATGTTGCAGGCAAAGGTATTCCCGCTGCTCTTCTCATGGCAAAGCTTTCTTCCGAAACACGCTTGGCTCTTTTAATGGAGCCATCACCGGCTGAAGCCATCACAAAACTTAATGATGTTCTTTATCCCCATACAAGCCAGCTTGATCGCTTTGTTACTTTGATTCTTGCTGTTTTACACCCTGATCACAAAGTGACCGTGGTTAATGCAGGCCATATGGCACCGATTATTGTTAAGGGTGACGGGTCGCCTCCTTATGATTCCGTCAGTCTTGACACTGCGGGCGTTATGCTAGGCATCCTTGATGGTTTTCCTTACGAATTCGCTGAGTTTCAACTAGAACCCAATCAATGCATGATTCTTTATTCTGACGGGGTTCCCGATGCCATGACTGTTGGCGATGTTCCGTTTGTTAGTAAGGAAAGAAACAGGGATGGGTTGAGGGATTGCCTTCTCGGGGTAACAGATACTTCTGCTAAAAATGTGCTTAGCTGTATTGTGGAAGCAATCAAAAAGCATACTGTGGGCAGGCTTTATCCTCATGATGATATTACGATTGTCACAGTTCATCGCAAAGCATAATCAACCTTTGATTTTTCAGGATCTTTATGCCCACTTTCACAGAACCAGAAGTTGTAAATGACACGAGGATTTTGCCTCCCTATCATGTCATTTTGTTAAATGATGAAGATCATACTTATCAGTATGTGATTCACATGCTGCAAACTTTGTTTGGACACCCACAGGAAAGAGGCTTTCAGCTTGCAGTTGAAGTCGATAAAAAGGGCAGGGCGATTGTTTTCACCACTTCCAAGGAACATGCCGAATTTAAGCGTGATCAAATTCATGCTTTTGGCGCTGATCCTCTTAGTAGCAAAAATTGCAAAGGCTCGATGAGTGCAGTCATCGAGCCTTCGTTTTAATTTAGCAGAAACCTTTTTATTCTTACGATCCGAAGCGGATTTTTAATAACGCTGAACTCACTGCGTTTCTTACATTTGAATCTTCATCACTTAAAGATTTTTGCAGCGTGGGGATTTGTGCTTCTGCTAATTTCCCAAACTTCCCTAATGTTTCCGCTGCTTTGATTCGTACCTTTGGTTCTTCTGATTGAAGGTTTTTTGCTACAGCGTTAAGGGTAGGTGATCCATCCGTGCCTAAACTTACTGCAGCATTCATCATCGCAATCCTAGAGTCAGAGTCGCCACGGGCAATCATTTTTTCTAACGAGGGAATTGCTTTTGCACCTTCCTTGCCATACTTGTTCAATGCTTTTGCAGCTTCAATTCGAATGTCGAGGTCTTCGTCAAGAAGGCATTTTGCTAGCACTGGTACTGCAATTTCGGGTTTTAATGGGGCAGATCGGCCTAGTGCCCGTACCGCTGCATATTTCACCATAAGGTTTGAGTCGGTGGTTGCAACACTTGCAAGTTTTCTAAAGAGAAAGAGTTCTTTTTCATTTATGATTCTTGCAGTAATATCAGGCATACTTAAAAAACCTTCAATAATATCTACGCCATTTAATCGAATTCTTAAATGTGTATCGGATAAAACCATGATCAAATCTTCAATGATTTCCTTGAAATCATTTCCGTCAGGAATGATGTCGTGTGTGATTAGTTTTGGATTTGGATTTGGGGCATTTCCTGCAAGGGTATCGAGTTTGTTTAAAACTGATTCAAACTCTATTAGTTTTTTTCGAATTACTACAAGATCTTCTACAACATCCAAGCTTGCAATTCGAACAAAAATATCTGCTTCGAAGTTTGTCGCATGATCAGTTAGTTCGCGCATATTGTCACGAAATGAGTTGATCAAGGGTAATTCGAAGGCGAGCCCATCTCTAAAGCTTTTTGTCCGTTGTGCGATAATGTCGGGCCTTTCCAGCATGGTCATTTCTGCTTCACGAATTGGAATAATATAATCAACATCCGCCAAGGTTGATGTTGCTTGCTTGCAGGCCAATGTGCCTTGTTCTCTTACTATAAAATCCTTATCTTTTAGGGCACGAACACCTAGCGGGAAGCATAACTTGCTTGTTGTTAATAGATCATTCACCAAGTCTAGATTGTCTCTCTCGCGTACCACGCGGATTTGTTTAAGTAATTGGCTAACCGTGCTCAGTCTAGTTTTAAGGCTTTCAGCAGCAGCTCGACGGATTGCCAAGGTATTACCGGGTTTTATTTCCATCAGATCTGAAATAGTTGCAGCAAATAAATCTGATTTTGACTCTATTTTTCCCAATGCCATAACTGAAGCAATTACCACCTTTTGGTTTTTGCTTTTGGTTAGCAATGCTAGTTGGGGCGATAAGGTGCTGAGTTCTGCTCTTAGAAAACGGCTTCGTTGCGCAATTTGGTCCAGTGATTCTGAAGTTTCGTCAACAAGATTGGCAGAGGCAGTTTCGCCTATCAAGATTGCCAAATCGGTTTTTGCTTCGTCTTGGCCATCTTTAAGTAGTTGCAAACCAGTTGTTTTGAATTTCTGGATTACCGCTGTTCGAACTTCACCATTGATATCTGAAATTCTCTTGTTTCCCTCGATGTATTGCCAATCTGGCATAAGAATAATTTTGCTTAAATCCCCTAGGGCGTTTGTTTTGTTAAGAATGAGTAGAAGTTTGTTTTTCCGATCTTCATCTCCACGATTAAGAAATGTTCTTTTAAATAGTTCCGTGGAATCGATAGGGAAAGGTTCTGCATGAAGGAATGTATTCACGCAGAAGGCCATAAGTAATCCGAGGGTCATTTGTTTTTTTGCGCAAGATAGTAATTGCATGCCACACCTTGTTTAAATTTTCGCAAGTCATTGATATTATAAAATACCTTCATTTATAATATCGCTCAAAAACTACGATGAAGCTATTTGGCGAGCAAAATTAACTTTAATATAATTGTTGAACAAATGCCCTAATCCCTACAAAACTACTCGGCATACCGAGCAAATTCATTATTTTTGTAATAATCCTCATTATTGAAACTGTTTTAGCGCAAGGACTGTTAATCTGCGAGTTTTTTAAACAGTCTCTTTGGCCCTAAACGTTTTCAAGAGTGTACGGAAAAAGCGTTAACTTTTGGCGAGGGAATGAATCACTAAACCAGCTAGAAAACCAATTATGAATGTTATCACAATGATTAAAATGGTTTTTTTCGACTGCAATAATTTTTTCCAGGGTATTGGGCCTGTGAATTCTTGGCCCGATGAGGTTAATTGCACAACATCAAACATGGGGTTATCATCATCGAATTCATCAAAATACACAGGTGGCGGCGGTGGAGAAAGCATACCTTTTGAAGGGGTTGCGAGTATCATGTCTGGATTCATTGACTCTAAAGCGTTTTCTTTTGCTTTTGTTAAAGGTGCTTTTTCAGGCACAACTGTTTCGGGATTTACTTTAGCAGGTGTTGGGATGCCATCGGCAACTGCAGGAACTTTTACATACTTGTAGCACGATGGGCATTGAACTTGCAGGCCGCCTTTTCTTCGGGTGATACTAAGTTTAGAATCACAGTACTTGCATCGAAAATGAATTGGCATTGTTTTCCCCTATTAAGAATAACTTTAACATTAAAACATGTTAAAGTTATCCTTGTTCATCAACTGTTTATAATAGCCTTATGTTCATGATTGTAAAAAAGAATCTTGAAATAAGGCAGGCTTAAGCTCAATGGGTTTTCAAATGAATATAGCTTTAAGAACTTTATCTCTTGTTTTGATTGGGTTGATTCTTTGTTGTTCTGTTTTTGCTGATATTGTCATTTTAAAAGACGGTTTCATTTTGCAAGGTACGGTGAAGCGCGAAAGTGTTACTGAATTCGACCCCGTTAGTAAAGAGCCCGTGATCATTCCCAAAGGTTTTTACATGGTCGATGATGGTGCTAGGCGTATTTACTTTAACCCCAATTTGGTTCGTACCCTTGATAAGCGCGACCCTATTCAGGAAGAAAGATGGATTCATAATAAAGCTATTTATATCCCAAATGGTAAAGGCGCTCCCCCTTTCTGGGCAGAAGTTGAGGCTACCGATTGGGATTCTAAATGGGAGCGCACCTTAAAATACCGCAGTCCTGTTGGTTTGGTTGGCGTTTTTCAGCACATATCGAATCTTTCCTCTTATTCTATCAGGGTGGATGCTGCAAGTAAGTTTGTTTGGAGTTCTATGTATCTAACCCAGGAATTAGGTTCGAAAAAAGTCATCAGTTTAATTAAATCCCATCCTGATTTTCAAAACACGGATAAAGTTAAACCCGAAGAAATGGCATCTCGCAGATTCAAGCTAGTTGATTTTCTCGCTCAGGCTGGTTGGTTTGAAGATAGTGAAAAAGAACTCAAATCCTTGGCCAAGGATCTTCCCGAGCATAAAGACCGGACCGATAAAGCTCAGGAGGTAATCGAATCCCTTCGTGGCAGGGAAAGGTTGGAAAAAATAAAACGGATCATTGGCGCAGGTCGACTTTCAGAAGCCAGAAAACTACTTGATTCATTCCCAATGGTAGAAGCTAAAGATAAAATACTTACCGAAATTCAGTCATTGCAATCAAAGCTTGAAAAAGCTTTGGAACAATTTCTTCTAGCTCAAAAAAACCTTGTTTATCTGTCTTCCGCTCTTTCAGAAAAAAAAGCAGACCCCGTTCTTATTAAAGCAGTTGATAATCTGCAAAAAATCATCACGGAAGAATCTATCGACAGGCTGGATGCTTTTTTAAGCATTTCAAAACAAAAAAATAATGATAGTTCCGCAGCGATTTCTAGTGAATTAGAAAAAGCAGCTTCCTTGGCAATCAGTGGTTGGGTTATGGGTAATTCTTCAGCGGATCCCAATCCGATTTCCGCTAAAAGGCTTTGGTTAACAAGGACTTTTATCATTGATTTTATTAAGGCAGAAAATTCTCAGAAACGAAAGGGCGCATTTGATGCGTTTTTAAACAAATATCCTTCTGCGAAAGCAGAAGAAGTAGGGCAGGTTTTATTGCAAACTATCCTGCCAATTGATTCAAAGCCCTCAGGCAAAGTAATAGAAAAAGAACTTACCTCTGGCAAAAGCGTAGGTACTAAATATTCCATTCGCTATCCTGCTGATGCAAACCCAAACAGGCTTTACCCGTTATTGGTTGTTTTTCCTGGCACCAATGAATCTGTTGATTCAATGTTGGAAAAATGGGCGCCTTTTGCTGATGAGTATGGGTTTATTCTTTTAGGTTATCATTGGCAAATCGGGGGCATTGGTTATGCTTTTTCGGATAAAGAACACTTTGCTGTTCTTGATATACTTCGAGATGCCCGATTAAATTCGCCTGTAGATCCCGATAAGGTTTTTCTTTTTGGTTATGAGCAGGGTGCTTCGGTTGCTTTCGATCTCGGATTGTCTCACCCAGATCAATTTGCGGGGGTTATTCCCATGAGCACCACTATTCTTGATATGTTCATTGAAAAGTATTGGCGTAACGGGCAGTATTTGCCGTTTTATGTGGTCAATGGAGACCGATCGGGTGATACAAACCTTAAAACACGACAGATGTTCACGAACTGGATGCCACGCGGTTACCCTTCCATTTGGAGTCAGTATAAGGGGCGTGGAGTAGAGTTCTTTTCTGCGGAATTACCTTTTATTTGCGATTGGATGCGAGGTAAATCCCGTGTTTTTCCAATGAATCAATTAGGCTCAGATGGTGGCGGTTCTATTTTGGGTAATGAATTTCAATCAACCCGCTTTTGTGATAATCAATTTTATTGGATTGGTTCTGACACAATAAATGAAAATAGGCTTAATTACCCGCAAACTTGGAAGCAAAATCTTCAGCCTGCCAGTTTCTTTGCCAAATCGGATGTTGCCACCAATACTGTTACAATAAAAACCTACGGTATGAAAAACTTCTATCTCTTGTTTGGTAAAAATTCCAAAGGTGAATCACAGATCGATTTTGATAAACCTGTTTCAGTAACTTCCAATTTGATTTCCAAATGGAACGGGAAGGTCACTCCTTCTCTCGATACCCTGATGGAAACTTTTCTCGAAACTGGCGATAGAAAAAATCATGTTTATGTTAAGGTGCTAATCAAACCGTAAATAAAAAAGGGGACTGTCAAACAGTCCCCTTAAACCAAATAAGTTTTACTTAAGCTTTAATTACAGACAAAATTGTGATGTCTTCATTTGGAACATCGCCGTGACCCATTTTGTTTCCGGTTTGTACACCTTCAATGGTATCAAGGACTTCCATTCCAGAGGTTACTTTGCCAAAAACGCAGTAACCAGCGCCATCGCCTGAATTGGCTTTGTCCAAAAACCCATTATCTTTAACATTGATAAAGAATTGGCTCGAAGCGCTATCAGGGTCTGGGGTACGAGCCATTGCAATCGTGCCCCGAAGATTGGTAAGCCCATTGAAGGATTCGTTTTTAATGTTTCCTTTGGTTGCCTTTTGTTTCATACCGGGGTTAAAACCACCACCTTGGATCATGAATTTTTTAATGACCCGATGAAAAATGGTTCCATCAAAGAACTTGTCTTCTACATAAGACAAGAAGTTCTTGACAGTGATTGGAGCAGCTTTTTCATCTAGTTCGATAGTGAATTCGCCCTTGGATGTATTAACCTTAACACTTGGATTCGCCATGATATTTCTCATTCTTTCTTAATGGGGGTTACTTAACACGAGTGATGGATTTGATGACTACATCTTTGGTTGGCACATCGCCAATTTGACTTTGAATAGCCATTGTTTCAACTTTGCGGATTTTATCAACCACATCCATGCCATCAACGACCTTGCCAAACACGCAGTATTTTGGCTGATCAAGTTTGGCATTATCTACAGTGTTGATGAAAAATTGACTGGTTGCGCTATCTAAAACATTGGTACGAGCCATGGCGATGGAGCCACGAACATTAGAAAGCCCGTTGCCAGATTCATTTTTGATCGGGGCTTTAGTTTTCTTTTGTTTCTTTTCGAAATCTGAGATCACTTTGGCATCTTGAAGGCCGGCTTCAAAACCGCCACCTTGAATCATGAAGTCTGCAATAACGCGGTGAAAAATAGTGCCATCGTAAAACTTTTCGTCTACATAAGAAAGGAAGTTTTTAACGCTAATGGGTGCTGCGCTATCGTTAAGCTCTACCTTGATATCTCCAAGGGATGTCTCAATATTAACGATAGTTCTTTTTTCTTGGGCAAAGGCACAGGAAGTGAAAGAAACTGTTAAAGCTGCAAATAGCGACATGGCTAAAGATAAACGCATAACATAAACTCCTGATGAATGGTTAAAGATTGGGAAATAATATCATTTTTCTTGATTGTTGTCTTCCCTCAAATTGTAAAAGTTTAAAACGCAGAGTTTTTTTACATATGGTTGTGTTTTTTGCCATGCTTTCGCTAAACTTATCTTAGATACTTTTCGCTTTTGGAGAAAAGCAATTTATGTTGCCACTTGATACAATCGAAAAACCAGTTCCCGGGAAAAGATTGCCCTCTTGGATGAAAAAGCAATTTCCTGTGAGCAATGAGAATTCGTTTACGCAATCTTTGCTGGATGAGTTAAAACTTGAGACAGTCTGTGAAAATGCTCGTTGCCCAAATAGGGCAGAGTGCTACTCCAGAAAAACTGCAACATTTATGGTGCTTGGCAATGTCTGCACCCGTCCCTGCGGTTTTTGCTCGGTCCCAAAGGGCGAGCCCCTGCATGTGGAAGAGGATGAACCCGATCGCGTTGCAGAAGCTGCCTTTAGATTAGGATTGCGGTTTGTTGTCATAACTTCCGTTACCAGGGATGATCTCCCCGATGGAGGCGCTGATCATTTTCGCAAATGTATACTTGCAGTTAGAAAAAAGACTGGCGCCGCTGTGGAAGTTCTTACTCCAGATTTTCAAGGTGATATGGCGGCTGTTGATATTGTGCTTTCTGCAGATCCCGAAGTTTTTAATCACAACATGGAAACTGTTCCAAGGCTGTACAAAAAGGCGCGGGGCAGGGCGATCTATGAACGAAGCCTTGCCGTTCTTCATCATTCAAAAAAAACCAAGCCTCATATTGTTACCAAATCAAGTATCATGCTTGGCATGGGCGAAACCAGTGATGAATTGATGGAAGTTTTTGCAGATCTTAGAACCGTTGATTGCGATACTCTTACCTTGGGGCAATATCTTTCTCCAACCTTGAAGCACATGCCAATAGCCCGTTTTGTCCCACCTGAAGAATTTGATCATCTTGCTGTTCTTGCCCGATCACTAGGCTTTAAAAAAGTTGTTGCAGGGCCTTTTGTCCGTTCAAGTTATCATGCAGATGAAATGGCTGAAGTAAATCTTCACCCTGTTAATACCCACTAAATTTTGAGATCAGTTGCCATGCCTAAGGGACTGTTCGTCAGTATGGATGGTTTGGATGGTTGTGGAAAATCTACCCAAGTCAAAAATTTGGCTGATAGGCTTGGTGCTTTAGGCATTAAAACAACAACATGTGTTGACCCCGGTGGTACTGAAATCGGGAAGATGCTGCGTGAAATTCTTTTGCACCATAAAACTCATATTGCAACCCGGTGCGAAGCTCTCTTATTTATGGCAAGCCGCGCCCAACTTGTTGATCAAGTTATCTTGCCCGCACTTGGGAATGGAGAAGTTGTTATTTCTGATAGGTATCTATTTGCCAATATCGTGTACCAGGGATATGCAGGTGGTTTAGACCTGGATCAAATTTGGCAGACGGGCATGTTATCTACCTCTGGTTTAATTCCAGATATTACATTCCTTCTTGATCTACCCGTTTCGGTTTCACGCCAAAGAGTAGGGAAACCTTCCGATCGCATGGAGCAACGGTCAGATGAGTATTTTGAGAAAGTAAGGCAGGGCTTTTTAACAGAAGCGAAGGTTGGCAGGCAAAAAATTAAAGTTCTTGATGCATTACTTCCTGCAAGCATAGTTGGAGATTTGATATTTTCAGAAGTAAAAGATTTGCTCGAAATAAAAAATGCGTTACGAATCACTCATTAAGTAGAAAGATTTTAATTGTCCTGGACAGATATCGTAGGCCATGAAAGCCAGATTAAGTATTTGATCCATGCTTGGCAAACAAACCGGCTTGGTCAGGCATATTTTTTTCATGGGCCTGATGGGGTTGGTAAACGAGCCCTTGCCATCGAAGTTGGTAAGGCGCTTTTGTGTCAATCCAACAGCACTAATGAAGCATGTGGGGTTTGCGCTTCTTGTAAATTAGTTGAAGCTGAGAACCATCCAGATTTGCAAATGAATGGCTGCCCCAAGGATGTGCACGAGTTCCCCCGAGAATTAATGAAAGAGATTTGCGAAGGCTTTTTTCTTAAAGCCTCTCGAGGTGGTGCAAAGGTCCTGGTGATTGATGATTGCGATCTTTTAAATGAAGAATCTGGAAATATTTTTCTAAAATCATTGGAAGAACCGCCACCACATTCAATCATATTTTTGATCGGAACAAGCGTAGAGCGCCAGCTAGAAACAATTCTTTCCCGCTGCCAAAAATTGGCCTTTCACGGGTTGAACCAAAGTGAAATTGCAAAGGTGTTTGCGATTAACCAAATCGAAGGTAGTTTTGATTTAAACAAAATTACAAGTGTTTGTGGTGGTTCTGTTTCCCAAGCGATCATGCTGACTAACCCTGAATTTTCCCAAGTAGAAGATTCCTTTTTCGCTGAAATTGTTATGCCAATGCCTGATCCCGTTAAACTCGTTAAAATGGTGATGGATTTTATTGAGGGTGCAGGAAAAGAAACTTCTGGGCAAAGGGTTAGGGCAAGATGGTTGGTCCATGGTACGCTTTCCTGGCTTAGAGGTCAGATATTATTAAAAAGCAATACGGATGATTTAAAACCGCGCCCTCGGTTCCAATTGCTTGAAACAGTTAGCATCGAAAAAGTTCTAGCAATGCTGGAGGTTTGTTTTCAGGCAGAATATCAAATCCAAAGAAGAGTCCAGCTTAGCCTTACGATTCAGTGGTGGGTTGATGGTTTGATTTGGGCTGATTCTTTATCAGATTTTGATGCCCATGTTGGCGCTCTCTAATCAAATTTCAATTAAACGCGTTGTTGATTCCTGCCAATTTCGAAATAACCCGATGTTTGTTTCCAACAATTGTTGGCAATGTTTCAAGAAAGAGTTCTTCATTAAACTATCTTCAAGAAGTTGATTTTTAACTGAAGTTTCGATGAGGGTTATCTGTTCTATATGAAAATACAAATCATTAATTGCGCCTAAAATTGCTTGGCCTTTTTTAAGTGTTGCGTGTAGGGCATGCGATTTTTCAATAGGAATTGCGTCCCCAATTATTTCCAACCCATAACGAAGAAACTTGATTTTAAGTCGGAATGAATGTAATTCTTCTTTGGAATAGGCAATTGTGTTGATGTTGTTTTTGAAATCATCAACTATTTTCATAAGGCTTAGCTTCGACCACTCAACGAAACTGATTAAAGCGGGTTCATTATCTGTTATAAATAATTTAGATGTGGTTTTTAAAAGGCGAGATGCAAGTTTATCAGCTTTTGCCCTCATGAATATTATTGCTTCTTTTTCAAATCTATTTCGGTTGGCCCAGATAACGCCTTGCAAAAATAGATCCTTATTTTCTAAAGTTGATTCATTATTAAATGTTTTGCAGGCATGGTAGAAAACATCCCAGTTTCGCATCGGCCCAAAATGATCCATCAGGTTTTTTGTACGAACTAGAGGTTTTATTAATAATTTTTTTGAAACTACTTGTTTAAATAATTTGATAGCACTTATCAAGCGCCTGCTTCCAACCCTTATTTTATGCACCCTATTCGGCGATAAAGTGCTGGTTTTATTCTGCTTGCGTAATACTTTTTCAAGAGATTGAAGTCGCTTTATTAAAATGGTTTTATAACCATCGTTTAGCGTTGTTCGGGGATTTATTTCTGGCTGCCAGGGAGTGTTTGGTTGCTTTATTGTCATGATTGAAAGAGGGGCTTATTGGTTTCGGTTTGTTCATTAGGTTTCATGAAATATTGATTATCTATTCCAAGGTCTTCCTGTAGTAAAATTGATCTTATTAATAGGGCGGTTGCAGGCGAAGTTTGCAATCCTTGGCGGAAATGTCCGGTTGCGAAATATAAGTTATCTGATGACGGCGATTTTCCTATTAGGGGTGAACTTTTGCTCGAACCGGGTCTTAAGCCTGACCAGTGGTCAATTATTTTTGCATTTACAAATTCTGGAATCAAATCGCAAGCTATTTTTAAAAGATGTTCCTTCCCCTCTTCAGTGGTGCCCCCATTAAATCCCACTTCTTCTTCTGTTGAACCAACTAATACCAAGCCTTCGCCTCTCGGAACGATGTAGTGTTTGTCTTTAAGGATTATTTCTTTTAAGGGAAGAGAGGATTGTAATAAAAGCATTTGCCCCCTGACAGGGAATATTTGCGTTTCAATTCCTTCGTGTTTTAAAAAATCGCCTGACCAAGGTCCTGCCGTGATAATGAATTGGTCTGCTGTGAAAATGCCGGTTTCTGATTCTAAGCCTAAAACTCGATCACCTTTTTTCATTATGCTTGTTATTTTGCAATCATTGTAAAATCGAACCCCCAGTAATCTGCAACCTTCCGCTAATGCTTTTATATGCCTTGGATTTCTAATTTGTGCCATTTCTGGAAAATAAGTGGTTTTGCAATCTCTTGGATTAAGGTGCGGATTAAAAGTTTTTAGATCGAGTGAGTTTATTCTTTCAAAAAGGATGTGTTCTTTGGACCAAGCTAATTCTGTTGAATCTTCATAATTCGGGGATAACTCTAGCCCACCACATTTTAAGTAGCCATTATTAATATTGGTGAATTGTAGAAGTTCAGCAGATAAAGCGGGAAAAAGTGCAGAGCTTTTTGCCCTTAACCAATCAATGGTGTTTGCTGCAAGATTTGGGTTCCCTGGTGGAATAATGCCAGCACCCGCCCAAGATGCCTTGCGGTAGGGTAAAAACTGATCTACCAAACTGACCTTGATGTTGTTTTTGGCAAGTTCATAGGCGGTATTAAGCCCAATGACTCCCGCGCCAACAACTATTACCTCTTGTGATTCCATATTGTTTTTATAGGGAAATAACCCGTATGTTTCCGAACGATTATTGAGTAAAATCCTAGTATCCCTAAAATAATGTTTTACATAATATTGATTGGATGGAATCTGTGGCTTTCGATTTGCATACCTTGGAATTGTTGCAGTTCCCAAAAATCCGGGAAATGGCAGCATCATACTGCTTTACATCATTGGGAAAAGAACGCGCTTCTCAGATGAATAGGGTGGATAGCTTTGATGTTTTGCGTGATGAAATCCTTCTTGTGACCGAGATGGTTAAAAGTCTTTCGCTTGACCAAACACCTCCTTTTGCTGGGTTATCAGATATTCGCATACTGGTACGGCGTGCATCCATTGGCTCGCAACTTACAGCAGAACAGCTTCTTCAGGTTTCAGATGCGTTGGTGTGTACGGGGCATATGTATCGTTATCGTATGCGATTGCATGAAACACTTATGACTTTATCTGAATTGCTGGCCCCGGTCGATGATTTTAGTCTTACCGCAAAAATGATCCAAGGTTGCATTGATCCAAGGGGGCAGGTATTGGATATGGCGAGCCCTGAACTTGGCGCAGTTCGTTTGAAAATTTCCGTGATTGAAGAAGCAATTCAAGTTCAGATCCGAAAAATAATTTCAGACCCTGAGATCAAAAAAATCTTGCGCTACCCTAATGCAACTTTTAGTGGCGATCATTGTGTCTTGCCGATTCCTGCCAATCATCGGATGAAAATTCAGGGCGTGGTTCATCGCACCAGCAGCACCGGGGATACGCTATACATCGAACCAGCCCGAGTTGCAAAACTTAGTTCGGAACGGTCTATTCTAAAGGCGGAAGAACTTCGGGAAATAGGGAAGATTTTACGAAGGCTTAGTTTGGAAGTTGGGAAAAATTCTATCACAATTACTTCTTCTCTCGAGATTCTTGCTCATCTTGATTTGGTTTATGGCAAAGCTAAATTTAGCAATGCTTTTCTAATGGTTCCTCCGATCATTGATAAAGGTTCGTTGCTTTTACTTAAACAGGCACGCCATCCTCTTGTTGAAGATTTGCTGAACAAACAAAGTTTTTTGCAGAGCTCTACCGCAGAACCTAAAAAAATTGTTCCCATTGATGTTACCTTGGGGAGTGATTACAGGTTGTTGGTGATAACTGGCCCTAATACAGGTGGTAAGACCATCTCATTAAAAACAGTAGGCCTTTTGACAGTAATGGCATTATCAGGAATGCATATTCCGGCTTTTGATGGATGCATTATTCCCAAACTGGATAATGTATATGCAGACATCGGAGACGAGCAAAGTATTGAACAATCCTTGAGTACATTTAGTTCTCATATATCCCGAATTTCAGAAATATTTAAAAAAGTCGGGGAAAAATGCCTTGTGTTGTTAGATGAAATGGGAGCAGGCACCGATCCAATCGAAGGCGCTGCCTTAGGGCGTGCGATCCTTGATGGGTTGGGAGAGAAAAATTGTCTTGGCATGGTCACCACCCATCTTGGTGATTTGAAATCTTACGCCATTGATCATGATTTTGCCCAAAATGCTGCTGTTGAATTTGATTTAGAAACATTGCGCCCAACCTATAGATTGCTGACTGGCAGGTTTGGAAAAAGCAATGCATTGAAGATTGCCAAGCGTCTTGATTTTCCCATTGAACTTTTAAGAAAAGCCCATCGGCATCTTAAAAAGAAACGCAAAGGCCGAAAGTTGTTGAAGTTACAGAGGGAGAAACAGGATATTTCGATTGAGCATTCCCTGGTGTTGCAGGCTGAAGTTGAGGCTCGTAAGCAAGATATTTTAATTAAACAACAAGAAGCTGCAAAACAACGCGAGATTGATAAAGCCAAGGCATTGTCTGATTTTCGTTTACAGTTGAAAGCTGGAGATGTCGTATTGGTGCAAAGGTTCGATAAGCAAGGCCGTATTGTTCGCATTGATCAGAAAAAGGGCCAAGCGAAAATAAACATAGGTCTGGGAGAATGGGAGATTCCTATTG
>CAXNFS010000030.1:0-17091 GCA_964201235.1 Gemmataceae bacterium
TTTAAAATTGCCAAGAAAGGCGAGAAGTTCATCTTCTCAAGAGAAATCACGGGTTCGAGTAATTTGAGGCAGGGATTAACCGGCATCATCAAGAAAGCTGGATTATCTCCCTGGCCTAAGTTGTTTCAGAACTTGCGGGCAAGCCGTGAAACGGATCTCTGCCAAGAATACCCGCTTCATGTAGCTGCAGGATGGATTGGGAATACACCCAAAGTTGCCATTGGTCATTACCTGCAGACAATCGATTCTGATTGGGAAAAAGCAACTACAACCACCGGTATAAAAAACGATGTAAAAAACGATGTAAAAAACGATGTAAGTGTTGCAAAAACGCTGCATTTTCCGATGGATCAGGGCGGTTCGCAAACCTTTGATAATGTTCAAAATTTGATCGAAAACATCGGGAATTCTAGCGTTTTATCTACAATTACCGAGGAATTGCAAAATTCCCAAGTGTCCTCGACAAGAGTCGAACTTGTAACCTTCGGCTTCGGAGGCCAACGCTCTATCCAATTGAGCTACGAGGACGCAACAAAGAGATTATAAGCATTTCAAATATAAATCCAACAAATGCATAAACACCAATCAAACGCTTGGGTAATTAAGCAAGAAAACACAACAGAGAAACTATGTAAACTTTGAGGGCAAAAAAAGGAATCATACGCCAAAAGGCAGCCCCCTATTTTTCTAAAACCCGCCAACCTGCGAAGAAGGCTGCTTTTACCACGCCAACCAACCCCCTCTAATTACGCCAGCTTTGCTTTAGGGTCGCCGTAAACCGTTTCATGCAAGTAACTTCCGTTCAAGAAGATAGTACAACAGTCCGATAATTTCTTTGTTGACTGGTAAACAATTAATTTACCCGTTGACCAATTGAAGGAGATCGCAAGGATGCTTGGTGAAGAAATTATCGATATTGTTTCAGAAACAAATGCGCTTAAGCATCAACTTTTTGAAGCACAAAAACTAAGTAGTGTTGGTGCAATAGCTAGCAGCGTTGCGCACGAGTTTAACAATGTGCTAACCACCATAATCAACTACACAAAAATGGCTCAGCGGACTGATAACGAAGAAAACCGAAAGCAGGCGTTAGAAAAGATTTTAAAGGGTGGACAAAGGGCTGCGGTAATCGTCAGTTCAATGCTTGGATACGCTAGAAAGGGAAGCCTTAAAAAAGAAAATACGGATCTTGCAGCATTGGTTGATGAAGTACTTGTACTTACCGAAAAAGACTTGCACAAGCACCAGATAAAATTAACCAAGAATTATATCGACAAACCAAAAGTTCCAGTAATTGCATCACAAATTGAACAAGTTCTTTTGAACCTAATCATTAATTCCAGGCAAGCAATGGAAAAGGGTGGGGAACTAAAAATCGGTCTAAAAATAAATCAAGAAATGGGACTTGCTGAAATTGCAGTAACAGATTCGGGAAATGGGATTGCACCACAAAACCTGCGTAAAATCTTCGATCCTTTTTTCACGACAAAAACCCCAGATCAAGCTGGCCAAGGTGGAACAGGACTAGGTTTAAGCGTCTGCAGACAAATCATTGATGACCATTGCGGCAGGCTACGAGTTGAAAGCTCACTGGGAAAAGGCACAACCTTTATCATCAAGCTTCCACTAAACCCCGATCAAATTGCTGCGTAAATAAAAAGAATAAACTCAACCCGATAGAATTAAAACTTTTTGTTAAGTGGAGCTGCAGTCTTGAACTTGGCGATTCTTTGAAGCATGATTTGCTCGATATGATTATCTCTGCCAATTGGAATCCAGTTAGATGCAAAAACTGCATCGTCAATAACTTCAAACTGCCGCTCAACAGTATTATCGCTGCGGAATGTAGCTGAACCAGCCGTCTGCCTAACAGGCCTATCCAAATCTTCCAATTCTTTGAACACTTTGATATCAACAAAAAAGCCACCATCATCGGCAGGCTGAATTGTGACCACAGCACGGTGCCTGATGGACTGGCAAAAAGCAAGAAGGCGCTGCCTAAAATCTGGGCTACCTGGCTTCCACGGTTGACCGATACCTGGGGCTATACAGGGGAAAGTTTCAATTCTGCCATCGTAACGATTCGAATAAGAGACTTCAAAAAAGTCGTCAACAACATCCATACATTTTTCAAAAACGACGCCATAAGAAGCTGGCCAAGGGGGACATAAACAGGGTTTTCGCTGGTTGTTTCAAGTTCGGGCCGAACCACTGCTGGATTTTCAAAAAGAGGTCCAGTTGCACACCCGGTAAAGCCAAACCCACCAATAACCAGTGAAGTTGGCACCAAGAATTTTACAAGATTCAGATATTTCCATCGGCTCATGATTAGCCTGCTACTTCATTTTAAAGTTTAAGCAAAAGACAATTCTTAATGCCAATGATTAGTAGAAATGTCAAGTGCAGGAAACCAACGACAAACATATGGAAGGATAGGCAAAAGAGGAAATTAAAGAATAAACTTGAGACCAGCGGGAACATCAAATTTAGGTACAAAGCCTAGCATTCGTTGGGCCTTGGCAATATCAGCAAGAGAATAGCGAACATCACCTAATCTAGCGGGCAGGTGTCGTGGGACCAAATTCTTGCCTGTAAGGGTTTGCAAATGAATAGCCAGGTCAAGCAACGATGTCGATTTACCTGCTCCAATATTAAAAACATCACCTGAAATATTAGGTTTAGTTCCAGCAAGAATCAAAGCTTGAACCGCATCTTTAACAAAAACAAAATCGCGAGATTGCAGCCCATCGCCAAAAATAGTTGGGTTAATCCCTTTTTTAAATGCCTCTGTAAATATAGCTATAACCCCAGAGTAAGGACTATCGCCACGCTGTTTAGGACCAAAAATATTGAAAAATCTAAGCCTAACAGTTTCCAATCCCATGGCTCTGGCAAAGGCAACAGCATGAAACTCACCGGCCAATTTGGAAGATGCATAAGGTGAAAGTGGATCCAGTAAAGTGTTTTCATCAAGGGGAACATTCCCAGTATTGCCATAGGCACTACTACTGGCAGCAAAAACAAATCGCTTGCAATGATTCAATTTGGCTGCTTGTAGAACTTTCAAAGTGCCAGTGGCACAAATCTCGTGGCTAAGCAGAGGTTGCTCCATACTTTTTTGCACGCTGGCAACTGCAGCCAAATGATAAACATTATCAACCCCCGAAGAAGCCTTCATAAGGTCATCTTCGCTTAAAATCGAACCTTCAATGAAATCAACATCAGATTTTATCGCGGAAAGGTTATCAATTCGGCCTGTGCTGAGATCGTCAAGGACACGAACTTTTCTACCCAAGGCAACAAGTGCCTCGACCAGATGTGATCCAACAAAACCCGCCCCACCTGTAACAAGATCAATTGCACTCATGAGGAAAACAAGGCCTCAACAAAAGAAGCAGGATCAAAGGATTCAAGGTCTTCAATTTTTTCGCCAACACCTATAAATTTCACAGGAATATTGAGGCGCTGTTTGATACTGAAAATAGACCCACCTTTTGCTGTGCCATCGAGCTTGGTAAGAATTATGCCAGTACAATGAACTACCTTTTGGAAGTTTTCAGCTTGGAGAACAGCATTTTGGCCAGTAGTTGCATCCAAGACTAAAAGAACTTCATGCGGGGAACCAGGAATAACTTTGCTGGTAACACGGTGAATTTTTTCGAGTTCGCGCATGAGATGGGTCTGCGTATGAAGCCTTCCTGCAGTATCTACAATAACAAAATCAAACCCCTTGGCTCTGGCTTTATCGCAGGCATCATGAGCAATGCTTGCAGGATCGCTACCTGGAAGCCCCTTAACTATTTCGACCCCAAGCCTTTCACACCAAATCACCAATTGATCTATGGCTGCTGCTCTGAAAGTATCGCAAGCCGCGACAAGTACTTTTTTTCCGTCCCGATTTAAGAAACCAGCAAGCTTGGCAATCGATGTGGTTTTACCTGACCCGTTGACCCCAGCGATCATAATAACTGTTGGTCCATCAGGATTGATTTTGATATCACGCCCACCTTCGATCTGCAAAAGACCAGCAAGGTAATCACGGACAAACAACTCGGTTTCTTTATCAATTTCCTTATCAAGAAAAGCCTGTTTCATGCGATCAACAAGTCCCGCAGTTGCAGCAGAGCCAACATCAGCAAGGTAGAGTTTCTTTTCAAGTTCTTTAAGGAAGTCGTGGTCAACTCTGCCTTTAAGGCGAAAAAGACCAGCCACCCCTGCAAAGAGATTTCTCGTTTTAGTGAGACCAAGCTTCAGCTTATCTAAGAGAGCGCGGAACATAGCCGGTTGCCTTCTGATCTGAGTTTGATTTTTTCAAGTTCAAGAATGGTGATAGAAGAAGAGCCAATGGTTCGCGGGGGAACCCCATGACAATCACTGCCACCGCCAATACAAAACTCAAGTTTGAGCGCCCACTCTTTCAATAATTTTTTACGATTCATTTTGAATCCCGGGTATTCAACTTCAATCCCATCCAAACCAAAACCTTTAAGCAAAGCGAGATCGCTGAGAGTTATATTTTCAGGAGGGTGAGCGAGCATGGAAATGCCGCCTGCATTACGAACCAAATCACAAGCTTCTTGAATCGTAAGCCACGCATGATTATCGTCCTGAAAAAACCTCAAATGTTTCCAATAGGCATTTTGAATCGAATGAGCCTTTTTTTGATTTACGAGAATTTGGGCCAAATGACGACTACCCACTGCATAATCTGGGTTGTTCCATTGAGGTTCAAGCTCATCCATCACGGCACCTGGTTCATTCACCCTACCCTTCATAAAGTCAATCATTTTCAAAAATCGGGTTTTGCGAATGGCCTTATTTCTTGAAAGCCCTGCTTGCAGTTCGAGATTAAGTGGATCCATCAAATAACCTAGTAAATGATAAACTTTAGCATTAAAAATGCAAGTTATCTCTACTCCAACAATCATCTCGGCACGGCCATGGGGAAAAGGCGAATGATGGGCAGCAGTGGTATCATGATCGGTGATAGAAATGGCTTCAAGGCCAAGCTTACAAGCGGAAGAATAAACCGATTCGGGCGAACAAAGACCGTCGCTAAAAGTAGAATGTGTATGAAGATCAACTCGCCTAGTAGAGGCGTTTTTATAAAGAGACTGACACAAAGAGGTAAAAGGTTGACCTTTAGGCATTTTCAGGCTGGGGGCGCTCGGTGGAACAAATCTTATCCAAAATACCATTAATAAAAGAAGACGAATCCGCGGTTCCAAATCTTTTGGCAAGTTCGATGGATTCGTTTAAAACAACCTCAGAAGGAGTATCTTTTTGATGGCTAAGTTCAAAAGCACCTAGTCGAAGAAGATTTCTATCAACTGCGGCCATTCGAGGCAAACGCCAGTTTTCTGCAAATTTAACCAGCATTGCATCAATTTGAGAAAGATTTTGCATGGTTTGTTGGTACAGAAGAAGAGCAAAATCCCTACTGATTTGATCACTAATGCGATCTGTTATAAACTCTTCAACTTGCTTTTTAGTAAGAGAGGGGTTTAAATCGACTCTGTAAAGAAGTTGCAACGCCACTTCGCGTGCTTTAGATCTTCGATATATCATAGTTCTCAATTTTTCGTTATTTGGGGAGCTTTAAAATCAGATCTGCCATTTCGATTGCGGTAAGGGCAGCTTCAAACCCCTTATTTCCAGCCTTAGCGCCAGCGCGATTAATAGCCTGTTCCAAAGTATCACAAGTAAGAACCCCAAAAATCACAGGTATACCTGTTTGCAGCGAAATCCCTGCAATGCCATTGGTACTTGCACCAGCAACATGATCGTAATGGTCGGTTTCCCCTTTGATAACAGCCCCTAGGCAAATTATCGAAGAAAACTTACCTGAAAGTGCAAGCTTATTGGCTACTAACGGAATTTCATAGGAACCCGGAACACGAACCAAAGTGATATTTTTATCGGCAACCCCGTGCCTGCGAAGACCATCCAACGCCCCTTCAACAAGTCGATCCACTACAGCCTGATTAAACTTGGCTGCAACGATTGCAAAAGTGTGGCTTCCAGAATTAAAATGCCCTTCGAGAACATTCAAACTCATAACTTATCCCTTATTATTCGAGGTTTGACTTCATCACTACAAGTTCATGCTATTAAGAAATTCATGATTAGTCTTGGTTTTTGACATTCGGTTCAGCAGCAATTCCATGGCTTCAACGGGATTCATGTCGCTAAGGACCCTTCGAAGCACATAAACTTTCCTCAGTTCTTCTTCTCCAAGAAGCATATCTTCCTTGCGGGTGCCAGAACTGTTGATATCAATTGCAGGCCAAACTCTACGGTCAACCAATTTTCGTTCAAGATGAACTTCCATGTTTCCGGTGCCTTTGAATTCTTCAAAAATAACTTCATCCATCCTTGAACCAGTATCAACAAGAGCAGTAGCGATAATAGTCAGGCTACCCCCCTCTTCGATATTGCGGGCAGCACCAAAAAATCTTTTAGGCTTTTGCATAGCATTGGCATCAATACCACCAGACAAAATCTTGCCTGAACTTGGCATTTCGGAGTTATAAGCACGCGCCAATCGAGTTATGGAATCAAGCAGGATGACAACATCTGTGCCGTATTCCACCATGCGTTTCGCTTTCTCAATAACCATTTCGCAAACCTGCACATGGCGGGTTGCAGGTTCATCAAAGGTCGAACTGATCACTTCAGTGTTGGGACCTTTAACCATACGTTCCATTTCGGTAACTTCTTCAGGGCGCTCATCAATCAACAAAATAATGACATAGCATTCGGGATGATTTTTCAGAATACCATTGGCCATCTTTTGCAGCAGAATCGTTTTACCAGTGCGGGGAGGTGCAACAATAAGTCCACGCTGCCCTTTACCAATTGGGGCAACAAGATCAATAACCCTGCCACATACTTCAGACGGATCATACTCAAGCTTTAACCTATCAGTAGGGTGCAAAGGGGTTAAATCCTCAAACATCACCTTTTGATTTAAAAGCGCGGGGTCCGCATAATTGATAGCTTCAACTCTTAGAAGGGCGAAATACTTTTCGTTTTCTTTGGGAGGCCGAATTTGCCCGGATACAATCGTACCTGTACGAAGGCCAAACCTTCGAATCTGCGATGGGGAAATATAAATATCGTCAACGCAGGGAAGATAATTGTAATCAGGACTGCGAAGAAAGCCAAAACCATCAGGCAAGATTTCGAGTGTCCCCTCGCCCAGCATCAAGCCATTTTGCTTCACCCGTTCCTTGATAATTAAAAAGACCAAATTCTGCTTAGCCAAGCCTTCAACTTCAGTTATTCCAACTTCTTTTGCAATTGCAATCAACTCAGGCAAAGACTTTTGCTGCAAATCGGTTAGATGATTGCTACCCCTTTTAATCTCTTCATAACGGCTGTTTACTTCATCATCGTAACCCTTCGATTTAGCTTCTTCACTCTCAGCCGAAAAAGAATCCGACGAAGTTTTCACATTACTTTCTGATTTAACCCCTTGAGCCATATCCTCAGGACTAGCTGTATATTTTGGTACATCCTTGACTTTTGAAGCCTCAACGGCTGCATTTTCAATTGGGACAACCGCATCAACTTTTGAGGTATAAGAATCCTTGGCGAGAGTTTTATCCTCGACCTTCTCAGCACTTTTCAATTTAACAGGTGCTTTTTTCTTAGGCGTGAACACCAAATCATCATCCGATGCATCAATAGTTTGCACTGGTGAATCATCATTCGAAACCTTTACAGGCGAATTATCGGAAGGCTTATTAAACAAAATGTCATCAGATTGCTCAGGAGCATTCAACTTAACTTCATCTGAAGTTTTAACAGTTTTACCTGGAGCTTTAGCTCGTGCTTTTGGTTTGCTTACTGAACTATCTTTTTTACCCTTGGCTTCCGCCATTACTAATCTCCTATCTGGCCCAATAATTCGCTGGTTGAGATGTGTAAAAAACCAGTAAACATCAGAGGCAGAAAATATCCCGCTAATTAATCAGATCTGCAAATGGAGCGGGCAACCACCTATTTCATTACCAGAAAATCCATATTCCGGCATAGAGGACTTTCATCTAAATTATGACAAACACATCAAACTTTCAACATTCTGTACTGGAAGAGTACTATCAAGGCAGGTTCCAAAGTTTCAACAAATCATCGACTTGCTTAACCGTATAATCATAGCTTACTGAATTATCGACTATATAATCACAAATTGAGACCTTCCTAGTCAAGGGCATTTGGGCATCTTCTCGATTTTCCCATTCAGCCTTAGTCCAACCTCTGGCCAAGCAACGCCTTAACCTTTCTACATCATTACATTCTATAAACACAACTAAACTGCAAAGGTTTTGCCAATTCTTCTCTAATAATAGGGGCACATCGAGCACAAGAAATGAAGATTCCGAGAATTCTGAAAGTTCTTTGATCTTATGCTCAATTTTTTTAAACACCAACGGGTGCAGATTTGACTCCAAAAACAACCTTCGTTCAGTATTTTCAAAAATCGCTTTCGCCAGAATCGGCCTGGCAACATTTCCAGCTAAATCAAAAACCGTTGCCCCAAAATAATCCCGAATCTTTTTTTTAACTATTTCATCCGTGAATAGGTTGCGAACTTCGGAATCAGCATCAAATAGCATTCCGCCTGCACGAGCAAACAACTTAGCGACTTCACTTTTGCCACTGCCTATGCCGCCTACAATCCCAATGACAGGCTTGTTTGCCGGTTTTGTATTCATTTGATTTCTTCCTGCGCCAACCAGTTTGGTCCCGCAGAAACCTCTATCGTTATTGGAACCTTCAGGTTCAACATTTTTCTGGGTTTAAAAGACATCTCGGCAATCAAAAGCTTCTTAACCGCATCGACCTCCTCTTTAGGGCATTCGATCACAAGTTCATCATGGATCTGCAATAAAAGCTTTGCTTGAAGATTGTTTTCACTTAAAGCCTGATCAACCCCAATCATCGCAAGCTTGATAAGATCCGCAGCAGAGCCCTGAATCTCCATATTGATAGCTTCGCGCTCTGGTTGATTACGCTGCTGGAAGGTGGACCGATCTCGAATACCATCAATCCTTCTTCTTCTTCCAAGAATCGTACTAACATAACCCGTATTTCTACACTTAGAAAGTAAATCGTCTTGATACTTAAGCACATTGGGATAACGAGTAAAGTACGCATCAATAAATCTGGATGCATCATACCGATCAATTTCTAATCTCTGTGCAAGGCCATGGGCACTTATACCATAAATGATGCCGAAATTCACGGTCTTGGCGGTTCTTCGCATGTCGGGAGAAACCATGGTTTCCGGGATGGCAAAAATTTCGGAAGCCACCTGAGAGTGAATATCTTTTTCATCCTCGAAGGCTTTGATCATGTTTTTATCATCACAGAAGTGAGCCAAAAGCCTTAATTCGATTTGCGAATAATCTGCAGAAACAAGAGTCCAGCCTTCCTTTGGTAAAAATGCTTTTCGTATCTGCTGCCCCATTTCTCTGCGCACGGGAATATTTTGCAAGTTTGGTGTGCTGGAAGAAAGCCTTCCCGTGGCAGTCACTGTTTGATTAAAAGCTGCATGAATTCTACCCGTCGAAGGTTGAATCAATTCCGGAATTGCGTCTACATATGTGCTTTTAAGCTTGGCTAACTGCCTAAATTCCAAAATCTTTTTAGGTATTGCGGCGCCTGGATGATCCAGAACTGCAAGCTTTTCCAGAGTTTCCTGATCGGTACTTGCCTCTTTAGATACACCAGTTTTCTTCAACATCGGTAATTGCAAATCGTCATAAAGCACCGCCCGTAATTGGGGCAATGAACTTATTTGAAAAGGTTTGCCTGCAAGAATATGAATCTCTTTTTCAACCCGCTCCAACTCCAAAGCCATCTCAGCGCCAAGAATTTTCAAGAACTCCGCATCAATACATATCCCACGGAGTTGCATCCTTGCCAAAACGCTCACCAAGGGCATTTCAATCTTTTTGTAAAGCTCCAGTAGTCGGTCCTTGCTTCCATCCACCACGGTTTTCGAAATTTCATCTTCAAGAAAACTGGCTAGTTGAAAAGCTGCATCCGAATCTTCACATGCATAAAGTGCAACAACCTCAGAGTTTACTTCGCTCATCAACTTTTGAACTTTGTTTTTGCCTTTTACTCCTATTAACTCAGTGATCGAAATCATCTCATGATTCAAATAGCGTTTTACCAACTCATCAAGTCCATGGCTTCGCTCTCCCGAATGTAAAAGATAATCAGCAATCATGCTGTCGCCAGCGACGCCCTCCGTCGCCATACCATTGACGAGAAGAACTAAAAGATCAAATTTGATATTTTGGTTAACTTTGAGGATGTCTTTATTTGTAAATATGGGCCTCAATTTATCAAGAACAAAAGATTCATCTAAACAGGGCTCCCCTATGGGAGTACGAATTGCAACATAGCAAGCCTTGCTTTTTTCCAGAGAAAAAGAGATTCCCACGATTTTAGAAGTAAACGGGTCTAAACCTGTCGTCTCGGTATCAAATGCAAATCTTTTGCACTCTAGAAGTTTGCTAACCAAAACTTCAAAATCTTTTTCGTTATTAATAAGGGTGTAATCATATTGCCAATCACCCAGACCACTTAATTGGATTGGTAAATCAATCGAAAGTTTAGAACGACTGTTGGTAAACAAAGGAATTTCAGGATGAACATGAGCATTTTCCTGAATAAAAGAAGGCGTCGAACTTTGTTGTCTAAATAATCCCTGCTCTTGAGGAACTGATTTCTCTATTTGTGCCAATATTCCACGAAACCCTAAAGTCTGAAAAAGTGCTATCGATTTCCCAGCGTCAATTTCTCTTAAACGCCACCCTTCCAAATCAAAAACAACCGGAGAGTTGCGATCCAAAGTAACAAGATTGCGAACCAAAGTAATTCGTTCAGCAAATGCAGCCAGATTCTCTTTACGCTTCACCCCGCTGATCTTATCCATATTTGCGTAAATGTTTTCAATCGTGCCAAATTCCTGCAACAAACTCGAAGCTGTTTTAATCCCAATTCCAACAGCACCCGGAACATTATCTGCGGTATCGCCAACTAAGGTCTGCAAATCCACCACTTGTGCTGGTGTAATCCCCCAATCTGCAAGCAATTCAGCGCGCCCATATTCCAAATGCTTTCTAATATTGTACATGGTGACATTTTCATCAATCAACTGCCTACAATCTTTATCCGAGGTTACAAGATAAACTTTTATACCTTTCGATTTTGCATGCTCAGCTACCGTTGCAAGAATATCATCCGCTTCAAAACCAGCGATACTTATCAAAGGAATATTCATGGCATCCAAAACTTGCTGGATCATAGGCAATTGCATGATCAAATCAGCGGGGGCTTCATCTCGATGGGCTTTATATTCTGGAAAAGCAACATTTCGGAAAGTGGGTTCAGGCCTATCCCAACCACAAACGATGTAATCTGGTTTTTTATCCCGCAAAAACATTAAATCCCTAGTGAACCCATAAATCGCATTGGTGGGAGTCCCCGTAGGGCTCGTCATGTTTGGAATTGCATGAAAAACCTGAAAAATCAAAGACATGGAATCAATCAAATACATCGTTTCGGGATTATTACCCATGAGCAACTTTAGCTTTCTTTAATGAAAATGAACAACTTCTGCAATTTATATCGGGCATGCAGCTTTTCAAAGGAATAACTGAAAAAAAACAAAGGATTCACATTATTCCTAACTCTTTCCCAGTTATAATATTAATGTACCTACTAGGTCTCCATAACACGATTTATCCTTATTTGCAGAAAAAAACATCCATGATTCCAATAACACTTGTTTGCATTAATTGACTACTTCAGCTTATGATTTACAATCATATATGAGATGTGTAGGTTTTTATTAAAACCGTTTACTTCGTAGCAAGGTGATGGATCATGGCTGCTAAAGCAATAAGTCGAAGTTCTTCTTCACCTAAGGGTGAATCGAAACAAGGTTTGGTTGTCACACTAGTATTCTTTATTCTTGCCACCATTGGCCTAGGTGTTTCCACCTACTTTGGCTTCTCTGAACAGGAAACCCTTAGGGCTGATAAAGATAAATCCGATGCCACCCAAAAAAACGAAGCGAAACTCATCGATTTCTACAGATTTCAGTCAATGCTTTACTGGACATACATTTCAACTGTAAATGGTTTTAAACCCGAGGATTTAGATATTTATGAAGGCTTGAGAGCGAAAGCTGATGATGACACCATTCTCCCCAAAGATGCGAAATATGACCCCAATAAAGAAGAATTAAAACTTGTAAAAACCAGAATGGAAATGCTTGAAAAGATGGCTTTTAAAGATGCTGCAGATAAAGATTTAACTTTAAAATTCGATAAGGCAACTAAAAAACCAAGCAACACTTTTGAAGAAATCACCGCTCTTCAATCCAAACGATACCTTGCACTAAAAGAACGATTCGACAAAGTAGATATGGAAAAAAAAGAAGCTCAAGAGGCCGAGAAAAAAGCTTTAGATGAGTTTGCTGTTTTTAAAGCAGACATCAATAAAAAATATGCAGGCCTTACTGATACTGCAAAAAAAGAATTTGCTGAATTTGCTAATCTAAGGGATCAACTTAGAAAACAAAAAGATGATTTAACCAAAGCTTTAACAGCCGAGAAAACCGAACGCAATCGAGAAAACGAAGAGTTTACGGAAAAAATTGCTAAACTCGAGAAGAAATCAAAAGATAAAGATTCAGAAATAACCGGACTGGCTGACCAACTTGTCCTTAACAAAACCAAAAATAATGACCTCGGGAAAAACATTCGCCCAGATTACAAAATCGTTAGTATCGATCGCACAGGAGCGTTACCTTACATCAATGTAGGCCATGGCGATCGGGTTAATCCCCAAGATACTTTTAGCATCCATGGAATAGGTACTGATGGACGCCCGGTTCCTGAAATCAAGGGAACCTTAGAGGTAATTAATGTGGTTGGCGAACACCTCTCCCAGTGCAAAATTTTGACAATCAAAGACACAAATAAAAATCCAATTCTTAAGGGTGATGTTCTTTACAACCCTACTTGGAATCCCAATGCCAGAAAACGAATTGCAATTATGGGTATCGTTGACCTTACAGGTGATGGCAAAGACCAAATCTACGAGTTGATCACCCAACTTGAAAGACAAGGCGTTCTTGTTGACGCTTTTCTTGATCCTGCAACCTTGGAAGTTAGAAACACTCCAGGTATCTCACCAAAAACTGATCTTCTTATAATTGGTGATGGAATCGATTCCGTAAAAGCACCTCGTGGCATTATTAATGAAAAAATGACACAACTCACTAAATCAATTAATGAAATGCGCCTTTCGGCAAAAGAAAATGGTGTTATCTCGGTTGATTTGAGAAAATACCTTGAGATGTCGGGTTTCAGAGTACCTAAGAATTATTTCGAAATGGGGCCTAATCCTAATCCTGTCTTTACCACCAAGCCTAACCCTAAGGGGGCACCTGTTAACAAAGAAGATGCTGCCAAGGATGAAGGCAAAAAAGGTGAACCTGAAGAGAAAAAAGAGAAGTAGCGGTTGGGTTGAACCAGGAAAGTCTTTCGGGCTTCTATTGCCTGAAAGGCTTTTCTTATTTATCCTAAGGATATTGCCGCCTTAGCTCAGCTGGTAGAGCGACGCTTTCGTAAAGCGTAGGTCGTGGATTCGAATTCCACAGGTGGCTCTTTATTTTCCGTTTTAAAATAGGCAATCCGCGTCTGCCACCCTATACCCTTCAAAAACCCGTCAATAATGCCACTTCTATGACCAAACCCAAGTAACCCAGACGACATGAAATATTGCTTTATTTCAAGCTTTAGGCGCCCTAGATTGCCCCACATCCAAGCACCCCTTTACGAGGAATCCTGAACGCGCCAACCTGCAGAAAATTCTTCAACCAATAAGTGTTTTCTATATGGAATCGGAAACCGCAGAAATGCATATATTATTGTTTAATATGACAGTCATTGTATGCATTGCCCTACCCCGCTTGCCCTTTCTTTAGGCTGAAAAGCAATATTGCCAATAACCTCAAACTAAAAAACCATCAGCTTTTTTTCAGAAAGACTTTACACAAGCACGACAGAATGCATAAACCGATGTAGATTCACAACCAGCCCACGAAAGATCCGGGATTTAAGATCTTCGCTTTTTCGGCTTTGGCTTTCCAATTGCAGGAGACTTCTTGCCATCCAAAGCACCGTTAAGGAAACTAGGAGCAAGAAGAGCACCAGCGACAAGGCCAGCAATTTCAGCGACTTTATTAGTTTGATCATCCACAACAATCGGCGAACCCAACAAAGCCGATTCAGGGTTATTGCGATTCACAGAGGTGAAGTTAACCATCTCTTCAAAACCTTCAGGCAATTCTTGTTCGAACCAAATATCACCGGAATACTCACTATCTTCAATAGCCTGATCGTTTTTAGTGGCCTTTACCAAGTTTGTAGCTACGAATTCAAAGGTGCTAATTTTTGCTTCAGCTTTATTTTTGGCAGGTTGAACATTAGGTATGTTTTTACTAAGCCTTGCCTGAACCAAGTCGGTAAGAGTGTTGGCAACCTTGGTCAAAGTTTGCTTGCCTTCTTCCAACAATGTTTTCTCGGTTTGCACCAGAATGTTTTCAACGGAGTTTTCAAATTCCGTGGGAACAAGGATAGGCAGAACTTTATCAAGGATATTTGCAATTTCAGAAACCACTTGTTGTTCAGCCTGCAAAGTACTGAATATTGCCAGATTAGTACCTTTATATGCCTCAGCAAAAGATACCGAAACAAGTGATGCAGTAGCTTTTATAACATCCGAGCTAGAGAATATTTTAGCTTCCTTAGTATCTTTTTCGTCCAATTCCAAGCCTTCACCCAGCCCATCTCCGCCTAAATCTTTTGCAAGCTGCTTTTCATTCACTGTGGTAGCAGTGCCACCGCCGCCAAAAGCAATTGCAGCAAGGCTTTCAAGCAATGATCCTGAACCTGTTCCTGTAACCGCGGATGAAGTTTGAACAATCGCATTCACGAGGGAAGCAAAACTACCGCCGCCACCACCCGAAGCACTGCTGGAAGAAGAACTGGAACTGGAACTAGAGGAGGAAGAAGATGACGATGAATCAGCACTTCCACCATTACCCGGAAGAATTCCAACTTGAGCTCCGCCATCATTGCCATTACTTCCACCGCCACTACTTCCACCGCCACCATTATTACCACCTGATGACGGAGGGGTAAAATCCAGAACCATGTTAAGACCAGTTTTGGGTATGGCATCGGAAGAAGCAATACCAGAGCTGCTGGAACCGCCGATAGTAACAACGGGATTAACAATTTGGCCACTTGCGGTAACCATTACCGCCCCAGCAAGAACCTGACCACTACCCACGCCTGTCAAATTAAGGTTGTACTGGGTAGCTTGCGCACCGGCAACAATGACAGTGTTAAGTGCACCATTAGTAGAAAGACTAGTGGAAGAACCTTGATTGGTGGTACTTCCAGCTTGATTGCCAACATTTGTTCCGGCGCCAGTGAAGTTGAAGTCAGCAGGATCGAGCCAGACGATGATGTAAGCTTGATCGAGGGTCCCCCCCATGGAAGCGATAAACGCATCCACAAGTTTCTGTGTAATGCTCTTACTAATATCATTAATGTTGGCGCCATCTGCAGCATCAGCAACCGCCTTGGTAAACTGCCCGGATAGTTCATCAGCAGTACTGTTGATAACCGAAGAATCAACCGCCTTAGGAGCATCTGTGGTACTGGTGGAAACAGTGTTCGTAACCGCTAGATCGTAAGATCCAACGGTGCTATTGGCACCAGATACTTGGATGAAAAATTCGTCTGAGGCAGCAACCGAGAAAGTAAGCGAAAGAGAGGCACCAGCAGCGGTAGCTTTTTCACTGGCCACCTGAACAATAACCCCATCTCTAGAAATGAACGCTTTAACGGTTCCACTAAGAGTTGAACCGGGTGTTAGTGTAATGTTTATGTCACCGTTGATATCAGCAACGCCGGTGAAATAATCAAGATCGCCAGCAACCTCTATTGAAGCCCCAGTAAGGGAATACGAAATCGAATCATCAAAAATAAAGGAAGAGGCGTTGTCAGTTGTGTTGCCATAATCATCTGTAACGATTGCCCCCACATAAACAACTTCAACAACATAGTTACCTGTTTTATCGCCATAGCCCGCTGCTTTTACATAAACAATATCGTCAGCAGCAAGGTTTACTTCAAGGGCGCTATCAGAAGATATTGAAGTTGCATCATCATTCTTGCCAAGCAACTGGCCATCTGCAGAATAAAGTTCAAGCATGGAGTCATCAAGGCCGCTGGAAGAAGCTTTTGAAACCTTGAATAGGTACCTGCCTGCAGTACTGATTGAAACCTTGTAATAATCTGTATCGCCTTTGGTTTCGATGGAACCAGATGTGCTGGCGAGACTTGCAGGGGTGGCGCTAGAAACAACCGTGAGAGGAAGATTGGTTGCATCAGCGATGGAACTGCCCACATCGTCAGCAACGGGCGAAATATCAAGGATATAATCGCCGGTAGTGCCTCTTGCGCCAGCAACCTTGAAGTAATAAGTCTGCCCTTCGACCACCTGAATGCTCAGGGTACTATCTTTATCGGTGGTGGAAATATCATTGTTGTAATCGATTAAAATCTGCCCGGTAGAATCATAAGCAAAGAGATAGGTATCAAGCAAACTACCTTCATCAGCCCCAAGATAAATATCGATGGTACCAGAAGCCGTTGCTGTGAAAGAGAAAACATCAACATCCGAAGAGGAATTGATGGTACCAAAATCATAGCCGAAATTTTCTTCAACATCCAACGCTGTGGCGCTAGAGCCAATCAGGTTCGCATGATCATCGATTTCAAGTTTAGCCCAGACTTTGTAATCACCAATGCTGGAACCAACTGCACCAGTCTGAATGTAGAATACATCGCCTGCACTTGCAGAAATCGAGATAAAGCTATCAAGGCCGGTGTCGCTATCGTTATCTTCTGCAACCAACACCTTATCAGAGTTGTAAACGCGAAGGTAACCATCAAGGTTGCTGGCACGGGCTTTCAAACCAATCGC
>CAXNFS010000031.1:0-16938 GCA_964201235.1 Gemmataceae bacterium
CGCCTCTTGGGAACTACCTACTGGAATGCAGGAAACTGGTCCAATCCGGTATTCATGCGTAAAAGGATTACCGATTTTCCATCCACATCAACTACTTTTATGTTTTCAGATACAGCTTTGATTTCGACCTTCTCTAACCCAATAGAAGCGCAGGAATCATATAGTATTGCTGCACCTTTTGCCACTTATAACGGCTCAACACCTCTACCAACAACTCATTTCAGGCATTCAGGTGGCACTGCAAATGTTGCTTTTCTAGACGGACATATTGAAACACGAACTGAAGTTACTTTTGCAACTCCCGCATCTTGGACTCAAGCATCTATTGCCTTAGCAAAGAAATTAAAAATTGGTTATCTCTCTGATACAAACATACCTTACGCTGGCCAATAATTAACCTGTGCTTCCTTTCGTTCGATTTTTTCATATTTTCTCCTTTGTGTTCTTATTTTTTATCTGAGAGAAGGTAAACTTAGATCATGCCTATGCGAAGCATGTTAAAATCCAAAATCCATCGAGCCAAAGTAACACAAGCTGATTTGGAATATGAAGGTAGTATAACCCTAGATGCCATCCTACTTAAACTTGCAGACATTCTTCCAAATGAAGAAGTCCATATCTGGAATGTAACTCGAGGTACCAGATTTCGCACTTACGCAATGCTTGGCGAAGAAAACTCAGGAGTTGTTTGCGTAAATGGAGCAGCAGCCCACCTTGCATCGGCAGGTGATCTTATTATTATTGCAAGTTACTTCTTAATAACCGATGGCGAATTAATTCCAACACCTAAAATCGTTTTCGTTGATTCAGCCAACAAGCCAAAGAAAATAGGGCAAAGCGAAACGCCAGGCCCTACTTTCCCTAAAAACTAATACCGAACCTACCTCTTTAATCATTACTTATTTTGCATTGACTGCAGTATATCGATGCGTTGGAACAGGCCTTCCAGGTTTAAAACTTTGTGTTTTGCCTAAAACTGTTTTGGCATTTACAGAACTACAAACTTTACCAACTATTTCACCAACTAACTTTTCAAGAATCACTGGATCAAGTGCTACTCGTGCATTAATGATCAAATCAAATTGATTGATTTTAGTATTAGATGAAAGTGATAATTCAGGCATTGTGCCATTAGATACTAGGTTGGCAACGCCAAATGCGCCATCCGCCAAACCAATAGCTTTTAGATGTGCAACTTCTGCTTTATGGCTAACCAATTCTTTTCTTAATTTTTCTATAACTTCAAGAAGAATTGTATCAACATCAAGAGGTTTATCAGATTGAAGTTGCAGAGTACTATTTAACCAGCCAAGTTCTGCTTCACCTTCAGCATAAATATCGTAATCAATTTCTAATATTTTACGCCCAAAGCCTCCTTTTTGATCAAGCAGAACTGCAAGTTCTTCAATGCCCGTACCAATCTTGGCAGATATTTTTAAAACAGGTACACCCGGAAACTTCTGAGCAACAAGATCAAGTAATTCATTTAATTGGGTAGGGTATAATTCATCAATCCGATTAATAATAATCGCATCAGCTTCTTCAAGTTGTTTGATAAATATATACGCAGCCTTGGGTGAAAACCCACTACCCACTTCATCTTTTAAAATTTTAATTCCATGACTTGGCTTAAAAATAACAGGATAAGGAGCTACATCAAAACGATTACCGTACAAATCTTTTAACGGCTGAACTACAGTAGCAACGAGATCGGTGCAAGAACCCACAGGTTCAGCAATAATCACATCAGGACGATTATTTTCTTCAAGAGAACCGATACGATCCACAAGCTCCTCAAATTTGCAAAAAAAACAGGCTCCCGCAACTTCTTCTACAGTTAGCCCTTGGGATCTCAAGCTATTAGTATCAACTAAATTTACAGCCTGATCATTAGTGACTAATGCAACATTCAAGCCTTTAGATTTATAGTGGGCTGCAAGTTTAGACATCGTTGTAGTTTTTCCAGCCCCAAGAAATCCTCCTAGCATTACAAACTGAATTCGCTTCATAATAACCCTCAGAAAAATTAAGATTTAAATGAGACATGCAGTTTATACAAACCGCCACCAAGAACGGCCCCAACAGAAGGGGCAAGAATATAAATGGTAAAAAAACCGCCTCTTGGCCCAGGAATCGCAATACTTCCCCATCCCAAAAAGTAAGAAACCAGCCGCGGGCCAAAATCACGGGCTGGATTAAAGCAAGCTTGTGTAATAGGCGCAATTACTGAGATTAAAACAGCAACTGTTAAACCTATAAAAAGAGGTGCCAGATTTGATCCTGGTGCTTTATTGTTTGATGAATCTGTTAAAGCAAATATAACACACGCAAGAATCATCGTTCCGAGAACTTCTGCTAAAAAAGCGTTAAAATGAGAAACTTTAGCATCAAATGAAATCCGTTTTGAAGGGTCATATAGCCCTTCCGTATTTGAAAGAGGCCCAGGGTTAGGGAAATATTCTCCATAACACATTGCAGTAAGTTCACTACCAGTTTCACCGCGAATAATACCCCGCTCTATTTCCCTTTGTATGATGTAGGGTTGATAAATGACAAACAGAAAAAAAGCAGCAACCATTGCACCTAACACCTGGCTAGTTATATACGGAAATACTTTACGAAGAGGGAACATTCCCCAAAATGCAAAGGCTAATGTCATTGCAGGGTTTAAATGAGCACCACTGATATGATTAGTACAATAAATCGCAAGTGTAACACCAATGCCCCAAACTATGGCAACTTGCCAAAGGCCAGATTGAGAACCAGTTAGCACTGCACTATGAACAACCCCACACCCAATAAATACAAGTAAAAAAGTCCCCATGGCTTCCGCAAAACAACAAGAAAACAATCCAGATTCAATTTTTTTGTTCAATTTAGGCAACCTTATGAACAACATTTTTGGGGAGTTTTTGAAAGTTCAAGCCTGCAACAACCGAGATCCAAATGGCTTGTAGGACTGAAACACCCATACCCGATTGCAATTCGTAATAAATAAAGCTTCCCATGCGATTAGATTTTACCAAACCAGCTTTCCTTAAAATCGAAAGGTGGTGAGAAACCTTGACCATATGCTTCCACAGGCAAGAAGCCAATTCTCCAACATTTCGGCATTTTTCACTTAAACATTTAATAATCCGCAACCTCTGCGGATTCGAAAGTAACGCAAGCATTCGAAAACAGTAAACAGGTTTAAGATCAAGCAACGCAACTCTCCCAACAATTATTATTTAACACTTAATAAGATTATCATAAAGCAATTTGATCTTACTTATAAATCCGCCTCAGGATTTATTAATTTCAACCAAGTTAAGATGCTTCTTATAACAGCCAAATTGATGTATATTAAAGTTGTGGGTTCTGCTTCACTAGGAATATTTTTCAACATGCGCTTTACCAAAGGTTTCACATTAATCGAACTTCTTGTCGTCATTGCAATCATTGCAATATTGATTGGGTTACTTTTACCTGCGGTACAAAAAGTAAGAGAAGCTGCTGCTAGAATTTCAGGAAGTAATAATTTAAAACAACTTGGAATGGCTACACTTAATTTCGAATCCACAAACAACCATTTACCAAACAGTGGCGGCTATGATTACAGCCTACCAAACAATTCTGCCCCATACACAACACCCAATTCATTCACCACCATTCCCGGTTATGGACAATTTCGCCCCCGCTGGGGAGACTCAAACAAACAAACGAAAAAACAATTAGGATCAACTTTTTACTCTCTTTTACCTTATTTGGAACAGGAGCCCCTTTTCAGAGATCCAATCGCCTGCTTCAAAACAGCCGTAAAAACTTTTTATATGCCCATGAGAAGACAACCCCTGCCACAAGTTGTCCCAACAAATGATTCAATTTATCCAGGGTATTCCTATAACGATGGAGGGCAGGGGGCTAACGCTCGAACTGATTATGCAGCAAATGATCAAGTTTTTTTCACCACCTATGCAGGTTGGGGCAAGGTATCATCTTTAACTGGAATTCTAGATGGAACCTCCAACACCATTTTCTTTGGTGAAAAAGCATTGGCGCAATCTGCTTATAGCTCTGGATCTTGGTATTGGGATGAACCTTTCATCATGGGTGGTACTGGCGGAACCGGCAGATGTGGTTCCGAACTTTATTCTGACTCACAATTAAATACTTTCCCTGATAGAGTTTCAGGAACAGGGTGGTCTGTTGCAAATACCGGAGAATCATGCGGTGGTGGAAATTGGGGAAATACAAGCTCATCAGGAGGGCCACAATTTACATTCGGAGATGGCAGCGTGCGCACTATTAACTACAACACACCCTCACCCAAAATCCAATTATTGATACGCCCAACAGACGGGCAATCTGTATTATTGGATTAACAAGTTGACAAAATGTCTAATTTTAAAATATTACTTATAATACAAAGTGTTTTTTTCATATCAGCTTGCAACCAAGATAAACCAAAGTTAGTTACGGTTAATGGCAAAATCACATTCAATGGGCAACCACTTACTGCTGGAAGCATTAACTTTCATCCTGCATTAACAAATACATTTACCAAAGACAACCCTAGCAGCATCTTGCAAGAAGATGGTTCATTTAACATGAAAACCTTTCCCTATGGTGATGGTGTTTCACCTGGTGAATACAAAATAACCTTAGCACCTCAACTAGCTACAAGGATCTCATTACCAAACTTAGCATACCCAGAGAAAACTACTGCTAAAATAACAGTTCCAGAAACAGGGTTAGAAAATTTTATCCTTGATATTGGAAAACTAAAAACAAAATAAATCCGCATGCAACCCAAAGGTTCTGATTTTTAATGCTTGATACAACACTAAGAAAATTAGTAGACCCTGCACTAAATCCGATTGCAACCATATTGGTAAAAACTGGCTTTAGTGCAAATACCATAACAATAATAGGTTTTTTAATAGGTGTTGTTGGCTGGATAGCTTTAGCAATGAATCTTTATTATTTAGCATTAGTAATGATTATTATAAATCGAATTTTTGATGGCCTTGACGGATTAATTGCACAAAAAACATCAAAAACAGAAATAGGTGGATACCTAGATATTGTTCTCGATTTCTTATTTTATTCCGGAGTGCCCTTCTTTTTTGCATTAGGAAAACCAGAAGTTGGATTGCCTGCATCATTTTTAATTTTTAGTTTTATTGGAACAGGAAGTTCGTTTCTTGCATATTCTGCAATAGCTGCAAAGCACAAAACCACAAATGAAAAATACAAAAATAAAGCAATCTATTATTTAGGTGGATTAACAGAAGGGACAGAAACAATTGCCTTTTTCTTGTTTATATGCTTAAAACCAGATAAATTCACAGAAGCAGCATGGATATTCGGGGGGTTATGTTGGATCACAACATTCACTAGAATCTACACCGCCTTTATAAATTTCAAAAACCTGAAAACAACCTAATCATCAAATAGAGCAAAACATTAAATGACAAATATTCATACACATAACCGAAGAAAATTTTTAGGTTCCCTAGCATACCTAAGCAGTAATTTCCTAACAGGATGTAATGAAAAAATTAAAAGAGAAGGGCCTTACTCTGGTAAGGAAATAAATATTTTTGTTTATGCTGGAGGGCATGAACAAACCATGCGAGAAATTTTTGTCCCAAAATTTGAAAAAACTACAGGTGCAAAAGTAAATCTTCATCCCGGATGGTGGGAAGGGTTAGCCAAATTAAAAACCGCACCGGTTAATAATCCCCCTTTTGACCTTATGATTTGCGATGCTACTCAGGGTTACCCTGCAATAAGAGAGGGGCTTTTTGCAAAACTTAATCTTATCAACATTCCAAATCACAAAAACCTTTACGAACCAACAATTAACAACTGGGTATTCAAAGAAGGGCACGGTTTAACTTATCCAGATTCAGTAATGACACTTGCCTACAACAAACACCTTGTACCGGAAGAACCTTCTAAATGGGAAGACCTAATTAAGCCAGATCTAAAAAACAAAATTGGTTTATACAGCTCATTTTATCTTTCCTTATTTACCTTCGCATGCATGAAAGCAGGATCTGAAAATCGACATGGCACTGCGCACGAAATGATAAATAATAATTTAGACGAGGTTCTTCGCTTTGCTCGGAATTACAGAGATTATGTTAAATTATGGTGGCCAACATCAAACGACATGATACTCGCTTTAGCAAATAAAGATATCACCGCTGGTAACATGCATAGCCCAGAATACATAAAAGCAATACGAGAAAAAAACTCTTTAGGAGCAAAAATTCCCCTTAAGGACAGAGCGTTTGTTCAAGTTTTTTGGACTATTCCGTCAGAATCTAAAAACAAAGAATTAGCTGAAATAGCAATAAACGAACTTTTTTCTGACGAAATCCAGCTCGGATTCTGTCGCAGAGGATCCGCAACTTCCATACTCACCGTAGCAGAAACCATGGCAAACGAAGACCCTTTCTGGAAAAGTATATATCCACACACAAAAGATCAATTTAACTCCCTCCAATATTATCCTTACGATACATATTCAAAAAATTGGAAGGAAATATCTGAAACTTGGGATCGCACAATTTTGCGAAAAGGTTAGTTAAAGCATGATAAACAAAATTAAAATTGAGAATCTCACATATTGCTACAGAGAGAAAAAAGCTGTGGACAATATATCTTTATCTTTGCATTCTGGAAAATTTCTTACAATATTAGGCCCATCAGGTTGTGGAAAAACAACAATTTTAAAACTAATAGGTGGTTATCTTTCCCCAACAAACGGTTCAATTTTTATTGATGATATTGATATCACCGCAACAGATGCTTGTTCCAGAAAAATTGGAATGGTATTTCAAAATTATGCGTTATTTCCTCATCTTAGCGCACGAAAGAACATAGCTTTTCCGCTTGAAATAAGACACATTCCCAAAAACGAATGTATAAAAAAAGTTGATGCGATAATAGAATTAATTGGATTAAGCCAAAAAGAAATAGAACGAATTCCTTCAGAACTTTCAGGAGGACAACAACAAAGAGTAGCTCTCGCACGAGCTTTAGTTTTTCAACCTCATTTACTTCTTTTAGATGAACCATTGGCAAATCTGGATAAAATATTACGAACAAAACTTCGTAATGAAATACGAAGATTACAAAAAGAAATTAATATCACAACAATTATGGTTACCCATGACCACGAAGAGGCGCTATCAAACTCCGACCTTATCGGAATCATGAATCAAGGTAAAATAATAGAGATCAATGATCCGAAAATTATTTACAATAATCCTAACTCAGTTTTTGTCGCTAATTTTCTTGGTGAAACAAATATAATTCCTGCTAATTTATTCAACAAATCAATAAGTGGAATGGCACATATCAGGCCAGAAAAAATAAAAATCGAAAATTACGCTACGGAATGTAATTGGCAAAAAAAAGGAATTATAAATTCGATTTCATTTATAGGCGCTGATTTTATAATCGATTTAATAACAAACGAAGGGGTAAAGTTCAAAATTCTATCGAGAGATCCACCTTTATTTCCTATCGGTTCAACTATAACCATGGGAATTGATTTGGAATCAGTCTGGTTAATCCCCGAAAAGCTTGAAGACTTATAATGAAAAAAAAAATACCATATATTTTTATAATTCCCGCACTAAGTTTAATAACACTAACAATTATTACACCGCTATTCTTAATGATTCGAATCAGTTTTTTAAAACCACCAAAAGGGACGGGATTTTATATACCAAATACATTCTCGTTTCAAAATTACTTATCAATTTTTGATGAATATGGAACAAGCATCTTAATTAATACTACTTTTTTCGCATTAGAGGTTTCATTTTTTTCGATATTATTTGGTTTTGCATTTGCCATAATATTACGAGAATTATCAAATTTTTGGCGAATCGTTTATTTCACATGTTTGCTTCTACCAAAATTTATTAACCCTTTAATTGTTATTTTTGGTTTACAACGAATGCTAGGAGATCATGGAATAATCAATGAATCCTTAATTACCACGCATTTAATCAATGAACCTCTAGATCTAATTAGAAATCATTTAAGCGCATTAATTGGAGAAATATATTTAACTATTCCTTTTGTAACATTGTTTTTATATTCTCAATTAAATTCCATTGATAAAGAAATCTTTAATGCTGCTACAGGATTGGGAGCAAGTAATTATCAAGTTTTCAGGATAATAACATTACCAATGTGCTACCCTGGAATATTTATCATATGGCAACTTTCCATAGCATGGAATTTAGGTTCTTTTTTAGGCCCTTTTTTTTTAGGTAACCCATCAAATACAACTATTTCTTGCGAAATTTATCACCAAGCATTTGAAATCGGAAATTGGCCACTGGCGGCAACATGGTCAGTATTAATGGCTGCAACCATAATAGCTTTTATTTTATTCCCAAAATTGACAATATCATTTATGTCTAAAGTTAATTCAAAATGAAAAGAACCTTATTTACAGTTATGATAATGAGTATTTTAGTATTTTTCATTTTACCAGTCGCAATAAGTTCAAGTATTGCGTTTTCACCTGATTCATTTTTAACCATTCCTACCAACAACTGGACTTTAAAATGGTTCTATGATTTTTTTAATCAAACCCGTTGGACCGAAGCACTTTTACGAAGTTTAATAATGGCTACACTTTCTACATTTTTAAGTTTAGCAACAGCGATACCACTAGCTTACGCAATGACAAGGTTAAACATTCCTTTGAAAGAAATAATCCATGGAGTCATAATGCTTCCCTTAATAATACCACCGATAATCATAGGTATGGGGGCACTCCCTTTGTTTTACGGAATACGACTTAACGGCACAATAATAGAGATAGTTCTAATACACAGTTCCTTGCTTTTACCAATAATTTATTTAGTTCTAAAAAACAAAATAAAGAATATAAACCCAGAAATAGAAAATGCAGCAATGGGACTTGGAGCAGGACTATTCGAAACTTTGTGGTTCATCACTTTGCCATTATTATTTCCAGCAATCGTAATATCTGGAATTTGTGGATTTGCCATTTCAATTAATGAAACAATGGTTGCACTATTTATGACAGGACCTAAAAACGAAACAATTGCAACAATGACTTGGTCGCAACTAAAAGAATCACCTTCGCCACTAATAGTTGTGGCTTCTATAATTAACTTAATGATTATTGTAATTTGCATAGTTATTATTAAATTTTCATTAATAACTTTTCCAAGCAACAACAATAAAAGAAACGGAATTTAAATAAATCCTATAATTCAACAAACCAAAAGAAGCAAGCAAACACCAAAATCACTTATCGGCAGAAACTTTTTTCTGGTATTCGGACTTCAAAAAGATCGGATCCAATAACTTATCTTTAGATTGTCTAGCTCTGATAGGATCATTTTTAACTTTGTCGAACAAGATAGAAAGGTGGTAGAGTGCTTTTGCATGTTCATCGGAATCTTGGTTATAGAGTGTATCAACAATTAAAAAAGCCCAAAAAGCTTCGGCTTCTTTATTCTTTTTTAAATAGAACTCGCCCAATAAATTAAAAGCTTTACTTCGAGTAAAAATCTCATCACTTAAATCAATCACTTTGTTTAAATCTGTTTCAATTGAATTTAATTGATCGTTTAGCAAGTTTGCTTGCGTTTTTACTAAAAGAACCTGAGATCTCCTAGGATCTCCCTCCAATATAAGAGATTCAACTTCTTTTAATTTAGATTCTGCTTCAGCCATCCTGTTGGTGCGCATCAATAATTTTAGAATTAAAAAGTCAGAATCGGTTTTAATTTCTTTGGGTACACCAGGCAATTTACCAATACCTTGATACAACTTTAAAGCAGCATCAAAATTCCCTTTAATTTCTTGTAATTCCGCTTCAATTTTAAAGGATCCTAGTGTCATCCAAGAATCAGGATTGTCAATTCGAACAAGATTTAAAGACTTAATAGCATCAGGCAATGCTTCAGGTTTAAATTTAGCCAAATCAGCTTTAACTTTGGCAATTCGAAAATTCAGATATCTTGACAGCCTCATATCAGATTTAACTTTTGGCAATAGTTCTGACATATCCTTGATTGATTCTTCATAAAGTTTTAGCTTGTCAGCTTCTTTTGTACCAGGAAGATTAGCACGAATCTCTTTACCTAAAGCACTTTTTAATTCAATAGAACCAATCGCAGTGCTTGAGTAAGTTACATTAATAATATCAACCGCAGGGATAAGCTTTGGGGTAGGTTCTTTTTGTATCTTAATCAACAATCCTTTAACACTATCGCCTGTTATTAAACCGTTTAATTCACTTTCACCTTTTTTGGTTTTATCAACAAACTTCACAGCGTCCTGCGCAAGGACGGAAAAAACAAAAATAGTAAAAAAACTAAAACCTATCGAAAGTCTAAAACTAATTCTTAACATTACTTTTTATCTCCGGTCTTGGTTGCAGCATTTCCAGCATCAATTTTTGTTCCTGATACTGCACGTTTTGCCTTTAACATCTCAAATGCTTCTTTGAGTTCTTTTTCACTTTCATTTGATAGCAAATCATCAAATCGTTTTTTCGAATCAATACTTCCAAAATCCGGTTGGGATGTTAAAAGTTTTTCGATCAATCCAGCGGCATCTGATATCCCTTTCGCCTTTTTAGCAGGATCATTAGACGATGTACCAAATTTTAAAAGGCCAAAGACCATATGATAATATGCCTCAAGGTATTTCTCTTTAATTTGATTATCACTTGATTTACCAACCAAAGCCTTAACAATTTGACTAGCCATACTAGCTGAAAGGCTGTACTTTTCTTGAGCCTCTACCAATTTAACTTTTTCCAATAAAGTATCGATATCTTTCCCCCCCCAACCAGGCATTTCTTTGGTACCAATAATTTCATCAATTAACTTAGTAGCATCTTCAAATTTTTTCAAATAGCGCAATTCTCTAGCTTGTTGAAGTTGAATCCCTCTATAAACAGCAGTGGCTTTAGTATCGCTAGAATCCTTCGGTTTTTCTGCTTTTTTAAGTAAATCCAAAGCTTTCTCATTTAAACCCATGGTTGAGTAATTAATCGAAATAAGCCTTACAAGATCGTTAGTCATAGCCTTCTTTTTTGAAGAATCTTCTTTAGTAACATCGTCAAGAATAGTTGTAAATCCTTTGACTGCGGTTTCGAGTGCTTTAGGATCAGCTTTTTTACGAAGATCCTTAATTTGTTCGCCAATAAGAGAGTTAAGTTGCAATAAAACAACATTAGCTGTTCCTGACGCTTCAGCATCAGAAGATAAATATTGAAGAGCTTTAACAACTTTACGGGCTTTTTCGATATCCCCAATCGAAATATTCGCTTGTAAAGCCATACCAAACAATGCAGAGCCAAGCTGCAAATTTTGCTTAATTTCAGGCATTTTTCCTTCGCTTGCTTTTTCAACCAAAGGATCAAGTAATTTGGAAACATCAGCAAGTTTAGATTGGCTAAAACTAGTATTCGCAAGGCCATAAAGTGCGAATAATTCAAGATTACCAACATTAGTAGCAATCGCTTTACGAATTTCCTGATCTTTAGCCTGATCGATATCAAGACGGTTATTAGGCATGGCTAATTCAGCAGACAAATTTACTGAGAGTTTTTGTAAATCAATAAAACGCTTTGCAAGATAATATTCCCCACCAAGTTTTGCCTTGGCGATAAAATAAACCTTGATCAAAGATGGATCCGAACCTTCTAAAGGTAAAACAATTGATTCAAATGCTTTGATAGCTTTGGTTCTATTTTTACCGTCTTTAGTTTCCCCTTCTGCTGCAAGAGCTGCATTGCCAAGTTCATACATGCAGAATGGAAATCCTGTATACGAAGGTGTAACCTGCTCTAACGCTGAAACCGCTTCGATGTATTTTTTATCTTTAACCAAGAACATAGCAAGTTGATGCCGAGCACTATCGCCTGGAGTATCCGTTGGCCATCGTTCCACCATCATCTTTGCAAACAAAGTCATATCATTTTTGGCAGATTTAATCATATCTTCTGTCGCGCCAGATTTTTCTAATTCCCCAATTTTTTGAGTAAACGAACCTAAAGTATAAAGAGAGGCGGTTGAAGCTTGGGAAGATCTAGGGTCATCAATAACAAATTGTTTACCCACTGCAATTGCTTCATCAAATTGTTTTTCAGTGAAATAATAAAAAGTAAGCATTGCACGAGCGTTATTTACTTCGAACTGATTAAGCCCTGTTCCTTTTTTCATGGTTTCTTTGGCTTCTTTAGTCTCAAGTCCTTGCTTAAGAGAAGCAATAACAGTGTCTGCATGCCCTTTTCTTTTCTTTTCTAAATCATCAGGATTGGTATTTTTGGCTTCTTCAGCGACAATTTGGGAAATCTCATATTGGGCTCGGGTAAAGCAATCCTCAAAAGATTTCAAATCCGTAACTTTTTTCGTAAAAGCGCCTTGCTCTTTCATCAGGCTAATCTTTAAATTTCTAGCCTCATCTGTGTACTCATTTTCAGCCTGCTCGATTTCAGTTAATTGTTTCCGAGCAAGAGTTAACAACTCCGCTTTCCTTTGCGGATTAGTAGCAACCGCTTTACCACGATATTGCTCGATATAACTTTTCGCAAGCAACATGCGAATACCATAGCCTTCTGGTGTTTTCACATATGCTTTATAATCATCAAGCCATTTGTTGCCATTTGTTTGAATAATTTTTTCAACATCTTTTTCTGAAGGATCAGGAGCATCTTTAATCACTTGCAAAAAGAAATATCTTGCCAACCGTTTGGCATCATTGGCAGCTTTATTCGTAGGAGAAACAGAAAGAATTTCGAATAGTTTAGGTCTAGCCTTCTTAGGTTCACCATTCTCCATCAAATAAAGTGCTATCCAAGCTTTGGCTTTCCAACTTTGGGGATCAGAATCCCCACGATCAGCCAACTTTTCCATCGCTTTAATTGCTTCGGTAATGATGTTACCTCTTAAAACGCGATCCTTATCTTTACCAGTATCAATAACTGACTTTGCTTCATCATAGAAAGAAAGAGCGAAATCCATTTCACCGATTGAAATTTTATCCATCAAGGATTTTGACTCAGCAAGTTCAGCAGGTGTCATCCCAGTCAAAGCTGCAAGCTTATCTTGCATTTCTTTGATTGCGCTTTTCATCTGCGATCTGGAATCAAGAATCAACGCTTTAGCTTCATTACCCTTTGCAACTTTTTCGTCATTAGTTCGAAGAGAAGAAATTTCAGAAATCTTAGTTTTCGCCATCTGAATGGTTAAACTTGCAAGATCAAGTTTAGCTTCAGAAACCCTAGCACTCTTAGGATTAGCAGTGATGAATTTTTTAATCTCAACCATGACTCCAAGATAAAGTTTCTGTCTTCGGGTTTTATCTGGTTCAGCAATGGCTTTTGCAAGTTGAGTTCTTGCAATTTCGAGTGGAATGTTAACTTTTAATTCAGGAGAGGCAATTTTTTCAATAATTTTCAAATAATCCAAGGCGAGATCAATATCTCCTCGCTTTCGTAATCCATCTACAAAATCTAAATCAATTCTATCTTTGACCGTTTGGGCAAAAACTAGAATAGGTGTAACCAATATCAAACAAAGAAAAATAGCAAAACTTCGTTTCATGACTAACCCAACCCTAACATTAAAGGTAAAAACAACAGGATAGATACACGATTTTACGGGAATATCTTAACTGTTTATTCATTATTTCAAACAGAAGTCAACAGGTATAGCAAAAACCTGAAAAACAGTTACAAAGTTTATTTCTTTTTAAAGTTTTTATCAGAAGAGATTGCAATACCAACATAACCAAAGGATTTTTCTGGCTCAGAAGCTTTAATCAAAGCCCCCTTAAACCAAGAAGAATTTTGGGGAATCATGCCAACATGGCGGAAAGCCATTGATTTGCTCAAAGAAGCAGTTTCCATTTTATTCGCATCTTCGAGAGTTGCAGAAGTGACATCCTCTTTAGCGAGAAAAGAAGCAAGTAAAAATCTGGATCTAATCTGTTTGTAATCTTTCATAGCCTGTGGGACTTTATCTGCAGCTTTAAACCAAGAATCGGATGAAATCTTTAAGTTTTGAGAAATAGCAGAAAGAACTAAATAGGATTGCACACTATCAACATTGGGCATGACGCCTTCGCTAATAATTCTATTTAATTCTTCTTTTAATATAGGAATATCTTTTCCAAGCATTGATGCAAGAAAAGAAACCTTGGATAAACAATTTAATCGAAAAACCGCATCAGCGTTTTTAAAATTTGATGATCCGATGAAAGTCTCCAATTTGTCATCAACCAAATAAACACAAAGCAAACAAAATATGTCAGCTTCATTATTAGAATCTTTAGCGTATGCAAAAGGTAAAGGTTTATCTTTTTCTGCGATTTTAAAAAATGCAGCAGCAAAAGGAGAAGCAGGGGTGGTCGGAGCTGAAGTGTAACGGGTTCGGATAGATTCCAAGATTTGCTTTGAAGCATCGATTTTCTGAGCATTAAACAACTCCATACCTACCACAGCTAAAAAATCAGAATGGTCATCAATTTTTTTATCTTTAGAAATAGCAGAACCAGAAAGAACTTGCGAAGCAAATGCAAGTGCACGATCTGTTTCACCGCTGGCAATAAATGAAGTAGTAACCTCTTTTAATGCGATGAGTTTAATCTCAGGAATGGTAAAAGACTCGAAAGGTTGCTTTAAAAATTTCTGAACTTCATCCCATTTTAATTTTTTATTATCTCGGACATCATCCTTACCCCCACCCAATTCGACGATGGTTCTGGATAATTCGAGTAGTGCAAAATCTTTTTCAAACAAAGAGCTAGCTTTATCCAAGGAAGCTAAAGCAGATTGAAGAGTTTTTTTTATTTTTGAGGCAGGTATATCTGGATTTTCTGACAATCGATAAGAGGCAATACCAGCAAGGAGAACAGCCTTGATTTCGCCAGAAGAATTAGCAAGATCGCCACTCTTTATACTAAGTTCGATTTTGGCAATTTGTGCATCCCCGTTAACTTTGCCCTGATAGGAGCTGTAATAATAAAACCCTAATAATCCGGAAACAAATACAACAAAAACCATAACGGCGCGTTTAATTTTTTCAGCACGCGTTAAAGGCTCATACTCTTCGACAATAGCACCAGCCTCGAGCAAGGCATCACGGGAAACGGTATCCATGGTGGAATTCCATGTACCTTCAAGTTCTGGTTCTTCTTTTCGTAAAGCACCAGATGGCCGTTTATCAGGTTGTTTTTTCCAATCTGGGCCAGATTTTTTTACAACTGCCGGCATAGGAACCTTAAGAATTCTCCTACAGCTAGGGCAGGGTGCCTGCTTACCACCTAAATCGATAGGGAGGGAAACTTTTTCATCACAAAAAGTACATTCAAACTGAATGAATTGAGGAACTGCTTCTTCTTCTTGTTTAGTTTCTTCAAGTGCTAATGCCGCCATCGCTTCAATATCTTGTTCCGCCTGGCTTTTGGTTTTAATCGAAGCTTGGGGAGAGGCAATTTCGGGAGGTATGCTTCCTGCAGGCAAAGCAGGTACCATTAAAGGGACTTTACAATTAGGACAAGGAATAGTTTTACCTGCAAACTTATCTGCAGCTTTAAACTTCTTATTGCAAGCATTACAAGAAAACTGGACAGGCATGTGCAACAATCCTCGTGAATCAACCTAAATAATAAAGCTGAGACTAAGACAACTAATTATCTAATAACGGGAAGAGCAAATTTCTTTTCATGAGTACCAAGCCCTTTTTCGACTATCAGGTTTCCACTTTGAGCTTCTTCAATTTCCCATTTTTCAACTTCTTCAAGAAGAGCATCTACCATTTCGCTTTCGAGGACATGGCGCACAATTTCGCCTCTTTTAAAGATAACACCTTTACCTTTACCAGCTGCGATACCTAAATCTGCTTCTCGCGCTTCTCCAGGCCCATTAACAATACAGCCAAGGATACTGATTTTAATGGGGGTGGTTTTTCCTGCGAGTCGTTTTTCAACTTGGGCAATAATTCCTTCGAGATCAATTTCAAGACGGCCACAAGTAGGACATGCGATAAGTTCAGGTTTTCGGACCCGCCTTTGGGTTGCTTGAAGAATATCAAACGCTGCTTGAATTTCTGGGACAGGATCACCCAACAAACTAATTCGAATGGTATCGCCTATGCCATCAAGCAACAATGGAGCCAATCCACAGGCAGATTTAGTAACGGCATAGGGGGGTTTGCCGGCTTCTGTTATACCAATATGAGTTGGGTAATCTGCTTGTTTTGCAAACATCCGATAGGCTTCAACAGCCGTAAGAACATCACTTGATTTTAAAGAAACAATAATATTTTTCACACCTTCAGATTCAGCTATTTCAAGATATCGAAGCGCACTTTCAACCATCGCAGGAGGGCAGGGAAACCCGTATTTTTCAACAAGTTCTTTTTCCAAACTACCTGCGTTAACACCAATACGAATAGGTAAACCTTTATCCTTGGCTTTTCTAAGAACTTGCCTATATCGATCATAGCCACCAATATTACCTGGATTAATACGGATTTTATCAATCGGATGATCCATTGCCTGAAGGGCCATTTTGTAATCAAAATGAATATCACAGATCAAAGGGATACCGATCTTTTTTCGAATTTCCCCCAAAGCATGAGCATCTTCAGCCTTAGGCACAGTAACTCGAACTAATTCACAACCGGCTTCTTCGAGGGCATGAATTTGTTTAATTACTTCTTCCACAAAGTGGGTATCGGGAGTGGTCATCGATTGAACAAGAATCGGATTATTCCCACCAATCACACGATTGCCAATCATTACTTCACGAGTTTTATGCCTAGTAAAAGAATGCTTATAAGACATATGAATGGAGTCCTTTCAATAAGGAAAAAGCCGCAGATCTTCCATGGCTTGAAGTATATACGAAAATAAACATCATCCCAAACACAA
>CAXNFS010000032.1:0-16812 GCA_964201235.1 Gemmataceae bacterium
GCCCCCCATCATGTGGGCTTGGGTACGGGAACCCAACTTGCTCTGGCTTTGGGGAAATCGCTGCTGCTTGCCAACGGTTTTGATATGCCCACAAAAGAACTCGGCCCGATTTTTGGTAGAGGCAACCGGTCTGCGATTGGCCTTTATGGTTTTGATCATGGCGGATTGATTGTTGAGGGGGGTAAAACCAAGGAAGACAAGATATCCCCTCTGATCTCTAATCTTCCTTGGCCTAGCGATTGGCAGATCGAATTGCATTACGATAGCGAAAAGCCCGGAGTTCATGGCGTAGAGGAAGTGAATGCCTTTAAAGAAATCATGAACGCCCCAAAGGATAACGAATTGCTTTCTGCGAATTCCAGAAATGCCTTGTTGGGAATCTTGCCTGCCATCGTATCGAAAGATCTTGAAGCGGTTAGAAAATACATATTTGATATGAATATGCGAACGGGAAGGGTGTTTGAACCTTTCGAGGGCAAAGAAGAAACAGCGAAGTCAGGCTCAAAAGAATTGGTGGATTTTTGTGGCCAGAGTTCTTGGGGGCCCGTCAAATTTCAAATCAGAAAATCTTGATCTCCATTAGGTGTGTGTAAACGAAGAATGCAACCAGCACAGTGTTTTGTTGTGATGGTTGCATCGGTGTGTGAGACAAAAGCAAGTAGTTAATTGAATAATTGCCGAAGCGATTATTTCTTTACATCTGGGTTGACTACTTTTTCTGCAGGCCATTTGCCATTAAGAATGTCCACCACCGCATGGGCAGCGGAAAGAGCCATGTCGTCTCGCGATTGAACATCCACCCCAGCCATGTGTGCCGTGAGCACTATATTTTCCATTTCGAAGATTCCAAGCTTGCCTGGTGGTTCTTCCTCAAATACATCTAGGCCTGCACCTGCGATTTTTTTTGCCTTCAAGGCTTCATGCAGATCATCTGTTTTGATAACCCCGCCTCGCGAAGTGTTAATCAGGAATGCTGAAGGCTTCATCATTCCCAAGGTATTCTTATTGATGATGTGATGCGATTCTTTGCTGTAGGGCAGATGCAGCGATAGGAAGTCGGATTGCTTTAAAAGATCTTCCCAACTCAGAAGTTTAATATCATGCTTCTTGCAAAAATCATGATCGGGGTATGGTTCATATGCTACAACTTTCATTTCGAAAGCCAAACCTCTGGTTGCCATGGCTTTGCCCGTACGGCCAAGCCCAGCCAGCCCCAAAGTTTTTCCACGCAGGGGCAAATTGGTCCCTCTGGGGAATTTACCCTGTTCGATTGCTTTGTGTTGCACAACTAGCTTTTTAGCAAGGCCCAGCATCAGGCAAAAAGCATGTTCTGCAACCGAGCCTTGATTAGTGCCTGGCGCAATGGTGACCACGGTGTTATTGGCGGTGGCGGATTTTAAGTTAACCGCATCATATCCAACACCGACCCGGGCGATGACCCTTAGTTGCGGGTGAGCAGCGATTACTTTTTCGTTGTAAGGTTCAGAGCCAGCAAGAACAGCGGTTACACCATTAAGCCAATGGATCAATTCGCTTTCAGAAAGTTGCTCGCCTTTTTTTGGGTACACGAGTTCATGGCCAGCATCTTTAAGAACTTTGACGAATTCAACTTCAATGCCATCAAGAGGAGAAGGGGCGATAAGAACTTTAGCCATTGTTAGAACCTTTCTTAAAAAGCGGGCGGGAATCTTATGAACGATATCCTACAAAAAAAGTCCGCTTGCGGTGCGAAGTTGTAGCGAAATATTGGAAATAATCTTTAGTTTGTCCTGCCAGAACTTTTCCGCATCAGCCTCGGTTACTAGGGTGAAAGAGATCTTGGTTCCTGGCCTGAGTTGTCCAAGAATGTCCAAATCTGCCCTGATTACCTGCGCAATTCTTGGGTACCCGCCAATAGTCTGGCCTTCCACCCCTAGCACCAATAACTGGCCATCGCGAGCAACTTGGACGGTACCCGGGCAAACTGGTTCTGAAAGCATTTCGTGCTTAGGAGTGGGGAAAGGGGGGCCTGAAAGTCGTAAGCCCATGCGGTTACTGGATTGATCTACGAGGAAATCTTTGTCGAATAAAGCGGATGCTTTGAAGGAAGAAAATTCCGCACCGTGGGTAACTCGGATCACGCCTTTTGGTGCTTGCCAACGCCATTCTTCGGGAAGTCGCGATCGCATGCACCAACCTTCATTACAAAGAAGTTTGGTTTTAGCTTTGATGGGTTCTAATGAGGAATTGCTTCCAAGGATATTCTTGACGTTGATTCCTCCTTTGACGCCGATGTAGCCACGAACCCCAGTGGTGCAACTTCCTATTTTTAGGGTTTCACCCGCCTTGACAAGAAAAGTGTTTAGGTTGTTTAAGTTTGAACCATCAATTTGGAGTTGGCAGGGAGGTCCAATATAAGAGAGGGCCAAATCAACATTTGCTTTTAAAGTTGGTCCGACCAAGCTGAATTCCAGAGCTGGCGTGTTATCCTCATTTCCTAGAATGGCATTGCAAAGGTTGTAAGAGTTGTAATCAGCAGCTCCAGCCCAGGGAATCCCCTGATGCCTTAATCCAAATCTTCCCTGATCAACTACAAGGGTTTGTAATCCAGATTCAATAACAGAGATTGTCATGAGAACGCCCTGATTTCGATTCCAAGCATTTCAAGTTGGTTTCGTAACTTTTGTACGAAATCAAAAGCATCGGGTTGGTCGCCATGAATGCAAAGAGTTTGAATGCCCGCAGTTTGTAAAAGCTTTTGGGCTTGTAAAGCTGCAGTAATAGGGTCATGAATAAAAGCGTTGGGTAGGTTGCGTGGTACCAGCGTGCCATAAGCTTGGTATTGTCGGTCTGCAAATCCTTCAGAGATAAAAGGTACTTTGCCCTTGGATGAATGCTGGAGTTCAGAATCTGGCGGCCCAAGGATGGCGAGTTGAAAGCGCTCTGCGATAGATATGATTTTGTCTGCAAGGGTTTTGCTTTTTGATGCTTGATGATAAAGAGCGCCATGCGGCTTTAGGTGTGAAAGCTTGATACAGGCGAAATCAGCAAGAGCGATTAATGCCCCGACTTGGAAAAGGCACTCTGCGAATATTTGATGTTCAGAAAGGTTAGATTCCAAGCGGCCGAAGTTTTCCGGGTCATTGAACCCCGGATGAACCCCCACATTGAGTTTGTGGTTTTTGGCATGTTGTAGCAAATCTAAAACCTGCCCGGGTGAGCCCGCATGCCTGCAACAGGCTATGTTGATGGAAGTGACCAATGGCAATAACTCGAGGTCGTTACCAACGCCTTCGCCGAGATCGCAATTCAGATCGATGTGCATTGGAGGGCCTATTTTTTTTTGGGTCGGAAAGCCACCACGATGCTTTCGTGGGTAGTAAGAAAAGGCCCATCAATCAAATCAATGCAGTAGGGGATCGCAGGGAAAACCGCAAGCAAGCAATCTCGGATCGCAGAGGGTTTTCCGGGCAGATTGATGATAAGAGTACTACCCCGGATGCCAGCGATTTGCCTAGAAAGAATTGCGGTGGGAACAATTTTAAGCGAGATAGCTCGCATTTGTTCGCCAAACCCATCGAGGATCTTGTCGCAAACAGCTTCTGTCGCTTCGGGCGTTACATCTCTTTTTGCAGGCCCAGTCCCACCTGTTGTAACTACCAGGCAGCATTTTTCGACATCACATAATTCTTTGAGTGTCGATTCGATTAATGGTTGTTCATCTGGGATTATTTTTGCGACAGTTTCGAAGTTGCATGAGAGTATTTCATGCAAAAGGTCGCTGATTGCAGGGCCGCCTAGGTCTTGATAAACCCCAAGGCTTGCCCGATCAGACACTGTGACGATTCCTATGCGAATTGGATTGCTCATGATAATTTGTCCGATCTTTATGATTTTCTTCTTGGGTTGAAGATAATATAGCAACACAATGACATTTTTGCCCCTGCCTTTAAAGGAGAAAATATGAGAACTGTATGGAGATTTCATGGAGCGGGAGAATTGGTGTTTGGCTGGGGTGCTGTAAATGAGGCTGGCGAGTTATCATCACGCATGGGTTTAAAGCGTGTTTTTCTTCTAACAGATAAAACCTTGCTTAACTTTGGAATTGCCCAGAAGGTGATCGATCCGCTGAAAAATGCAGGTATCGCTGTAGAGGTATTCGATGGCGGTGAACCCGAACCCACGCTTCCCGCAGTTTTAAAAGCCATCGAAGCTGCCAGAACTTTTGGCCCTGATGGTGTTTGTGGTGTTGGTGGTGGTAGCAATATGGATATGGCAAAGATTGTTGCCAAGGTTTTGGCGCACGGGGGCAGCCCTCTGGATTATGTTGGTGATGATCGTTTGCCCGGGCCAATACTTCCTTTAATCTGCGTTCCCACCACCGCGGGCACAGGATCTGAAGTTTCTGGCGCAGATGTTTTCACTGACCCTTCCACCCAGCTAAAACTTGGATCGCTTAGCAATTACCTTCGCCCTCGCATTGCAATTGTTGATCCGCAAATGTCTGTATCATGTCCAAAAAAAGTCACCGCAGATAGCGGCATCGATGCACTTACTCATGCCATTGAAGCCTTCACCGCAGTGGATAACGAAGTGTTCCCACTTCCCAAGGGCCAGCGTTCCGTCTATCAGGGCAGGCATTTCTTTGGCGATATGGTTGCTGAGAAAGCCATCAAGCTTTGTGGTCAATTTCTTAAGCGTGCTGTCCTTGATGGTAATGATCTCGAAGCTAGAGAAGGCATGGCTTTGGCTGCAACTCTAGGCGGTTTGGCGTTTTCGAATGTGGGCGTTGCTGCCGTTCATGCATTGGAATACCCCATTGGCGGTGCGGTGCATTGTTCGCATGGCGAAGGCAATGGTTTGTTGCTTCCTTATGTGATGAAGTTTAATCTGCCTGAAAGAAAGAAAGAATTTGCAATGATTGCAAATTGGCTGGGTGAAAGTACGCAGGGACTGGATGCAGATGCTGCTGCGAATAAAGCTGTAGAAGCGGTGGAGAAGTTGCGCAGTGAAATAGGCATTCCCGGGAAACTCAGGCAGATAGGTGTAAAAGAAAATCAGTTGCACGAATTCGCTGTCAAATCACATTCGATACAAAGGATTTTAAGAGTGAACCCGAAAACCACTTCGGTAGAAGATCTTGAAAAAATATTAAGAGATGCTTTTTGATGCAGACTCTGGTTTTCCGAAAAGGAATAAGAGGATTCGATCGAAGCGATCACGCCAATCGTTTTCGTGATGCTGCCCACCAACGATTTCTTGATAGTAGTAGTTCCATCCAGGTAGCAATCCGATTTGTTCCAGCCTGCTTGCAAGTAACCGGGTGAGAGTGAAAGGTGGGTTAACGCAGCCCGGATATTTGCCTTCTTCCGTGCCCATGTCGAACCATATTCTGGAGTTCGATAATCGGGAAGCCTGAGCTAAAACATCATAAAGGGATTTTTGGTTTGCCCACCAGAGCGAAGCCGAGATTGCGCCACAGAGACCAAAAACTTCGGGGTAATCGAGTGCCAAGGTGAGAGAAACAAGCCCGCCAAGGGATGAACCTGCGATGCCACAGTTTTCGGGACCCGGTTTGGTTTGATAGTGCGAATCAATGAAAGGTTTGAGTTCTTCGGTCAGGAACTTTCCATAATTTCTGGCATTCCCCCCACGCTTCTCTCTCGCATCCCGTTGCAAAGTGTATTCTTCTTCGCGTTGAAGATTGTTATCAACACCCACTAAGATTAGTGGCCTAAGAAAGCCCTGCCGGATCAGTCGCTCTGCTGTTTTATCGGCTTCCCAAATCGAACCATAAGCTGCATAACGCTTGTCAAACATGTTTTGGCCATCGTGCAGATAAAGTACTGGATAAGTTGAATCAGGGTTGTAACCCGGAGGCAACCAAACAGCGATAGTGCGATTATTGTCCAAATTTTCGGAGTGGAAATCGAAGTGGTAGCGAAGTTGGGAAGTATCTGAACGCATCAGAATAGCTCCGATGCTTTAGGTTTTGGTAGTTGGATAAATGATGGCCCGAATGCCTCGGGTAGCAAATCGCACAACCGATGAAATTTCGTTTCGCCTGAAAGATTCGCAACCCAGAGTTCAAGGTTTGGCGCGAACTCGAAAAGAAATTGCCTGCATGCACCACATGGTGGGCAGGGTGTTTGAGAATCTGCAACAATCACCATTTGAGTAAAAGTTTGAACCCCTGCAGCAACTGCAGTACAAGCCGTAGTTCGTTCTGCGCAAAGCGTAAGCCCGTAGCTAGCATTTTCAACATTGCATCCGGAAAATATATCACCAACAGAATCTCGCAAAGCTGCACCAACCTTGAAACCGGAATAGGGAGCATAAGCTTTTTGTCTGGCTAATATCGCTGCTGATAGTAAGTCTTCGGGTGGTTTCATGGGTTTCTCTAAATCTTGTCTGTTCATTAATAACATGCACTAAAGGATTTCTTCAAGTATCAACCTATTTTCTTTTTGTGGTTGCTCATCAATCACCAAGGCATGAATACATAACTCTGATGCCTTTTCCAAACCTTTGCCATTCCTATGCCTGATTTCCATGATGATATCACCTTTATGCACTTTACAGGAAGGCTTACGATGCAAAATAATTCCAACACCTGCGTCTACCGAAGCTTCAGCTTTGTCGCGCCCTGCACCAAGATAACAAGCAGCCCAACCAAGTTTGCTGGCATCGATGGCATTAAGCCAACCAGATTCGGAAGCCTTTACCTCGAATGTTTGAGAAGAGATTTCAAGATGATTGGGATTGTCGATTACTCTAGGATCGCCCCCTTGGGCTTCGATCAAGGCTTCAAATTTTGCAAGCCCTTCACCAGAAGCAAGTTTATTTCGCACCAGTGCAGTTGCTTGATGGATGTCAGTCCGAATGCCCCCTAATAGCACCATTTTTGCAGCAAGATGAATTGAAAGCTCGAGGGTGTCTTGAGGGCCGTTCCCTTTTAGAATTTCTATGCACTCTTGTATCTCTAGGGCGTTACCGATTTTATAACCCAGGGGAGAATCCATGTTAGTGATAATCGCTTGGCATCGGATGCCCGACTTTTGTGCGGTGTTAACAATTGACTTTGCTAATTTTCTTGCCTGATTGAGTTCAGGCATGAAAGCTCCCATGCCTGTTTTAACATCCATGATAAGTCCTTGAATGCCTTCTGCAATTTTTTTGCTAAGGATGGATGCGGTAATGAGTGGGATGGATTCAACCGTTGCAGTAACATCACGAAGGGCATAAAGAATGCGATCTGCAGGGGCGATTTCGCTGGTCTGACCAATCATTGCGATCCCTAGAGTACGCAATATTTTATCGAAGGAGTTAAGATCTAGACGAACATTAAACCCCGGGATCGATTCGAGTTTGTCAAGCGTTCCCCCGGTATGGCCTAGCCCGCGCCCCGAAATCATGGGAACATAAACGCCACACGCCGCTGCTAGGGGCCCAAGAATGATGGAGGTTTTGTCGCCCACGCCCCCGGTGCTGTGCTTGTCGATCACAGGGCCAGGGAGATCTCCCCAGGAAAGGATTTTTCCAGAACTAGCCATGAGTTGGGTGAGATTTGAGGTTTCGCGGGTTGTCATGCCTTCGAAAAAAATGGCCATTAACATTGCAGATAACTGGTATTCGGGCCATGAACCCGTGGCTGCCCCGGTGACAAAGCTTTTAAGCTCAGATTCCGAAAGAGTAAATCCCTCCCTCTTTTTTCTGATTAGTTCCGGGATAAGCATTCCTTAAAATCCTTCCATCCAAATAAGCATGTCCATCTATGTTATTATGCAATAAAGAGGTATCATCTTAACTTGAAGAGGAAATTAAAGCGATCTCCAAACGGATGTAAATCATGGAACCTGGCATAGTAGTAAAAAAAAACAAAGTACTGGAAGTAATTTATTTTCTTGCTGAATCGATTCCTACCTTATTGGTAAGTGCTGGGTTGTTGGGTATTGGATATTGGGGCGCAACGACAGAATGGACATTTAAATTTCCGGGCAATGCGGAGTCAGAAGGAAAAAGTCAGGAAGAATCAAAAGAAGCTGACGCTTCTCTTTGGAAGGTGGAGGGGGGATTAGATAAGACAAACCCTTACGAAAAAGCAACTCTTACTGCCCCAAGCAAAGAAGTATTGGATCTTTCGGAGTTGGAATTTCTTACGATTGAATCTCAAGCGCTTATTCAAACCATTTCTGGAACAGGGTACATTGAATTTGATTCGCTCAGAAAGGGAAGCATCAGTTCCAAGGCTCCCGGCGTGGTTTCTCGGATTTTGAAAAAACAGGGCGATAAAGTTTTGAAAGGCGAAATAATAGCCATAATTGATTCTCCCGATGTAGGCAAAGCCAAAACAGATTTTATGCAATCGCTGGTGCTGAAGGATAATAGGAAAAAATCGATGGAACGGGGCCAGTTAGCAGCGGCAGTAATCCCTGAAAGGCAGATTCGAGAATTGGAAATGGTGTTCAGGGAAATCGAAATCAAGCTGCTTGCTGATTTACAGGCACTCATCAATTTTGGATTTACTATTGAAACAGCGGATTATAAAAACCTTTCTGATGCAGATATCTTTAAAAAGATTTGCGAAATCGGTATCCCAGAATCCGTTATCAAGGAGTACAAAGGTTCCCTCTCTGCTAATCTGCTTCCCCTAAAAGCCCCTTTCGATGGGCAGATTATTTCAGTGATTAAAGGCATGGGTGAAAGTGTTGGCGCCGCAGATGCACAGTGCGTTCTTGCAGATTCTTCCAAACTTGTACTCATGTTTAATCTTCCTTTGGATGCAGTTCAGTTAGTGAAGGTTGGTCAAGATTTTCGATTCAAGGCGGAACTTGTTGAAGACCAGATCATCACGGGAAAAATTGACTGGGTCTCACCCGAGCTTGATGATAAAACCCACACGGTTAAGGTTCGTGCTTCTTTTGCCAACCCTGATGGGAAGGTGCGCCCAAATACTTTTGGAAAAGGCGATATCCAAGTAGGGAAACAAGCGAAAGCGATAATTGTCCCAGATTCCTGTATTCAGTACATGAGTAATAAACCTTTTGTTTTTGTCCGATTGAATGATCTTTCGTTTCAGGCAAAAGCGGTCGAGCTTGGGATTCGCAATGGTGATAAAATGCAAATTACCAAAGGACTTTTAGCAAACGAAAAGGTTGTATTTACTGGTTCGAACATGTTGCGCGCAGAGCTTCTATCGAAACTAGAAGTGCAGTAATTTAATAATTTAGGCGCAAAAAAATGATTGATGCAATTCTTAAACTTTCGCTTAAATACCGAATTTTCGTTGTTTTAGGGATGCTGGTGTTTGCAGCTTTTTCGCTTTGGATGCTACCCTCGCTTACTATCGATGCTTTCCCTGATACCACCCCCGTTCAAGTGCAAATCAACACTTATGCAATAGGCCTTGCTGCTGAAGAAGTAGAAAGGCAGGTGACCTTTCCCATTGAGCAGGAAATCAATGGCATGCCCAAACTTCATCAACTCAGATCATTATCGAAATTTGGATTATCCCAGGTGACCGTAACCTTCGAGGATGGAACAAACATCTATTTTGCCCGCCAGCAAGTTACCGAACGCATTAGTAACGCCGTTTTACCCGCGGGGGTGGTAAAACCAACTCTAGGTCCAGTTGCCACCGGTTTGGGGGAAAGTCTTCATTTTATGGTGCAGCCTGCTTCGCCTGAAACAAGCTTGACAGATGTACGAACTTTTTTTGATTGGGTAGTAAAGCCCAGCCTCCGGAAAGTCCCCGGAGTTGCTGAAATCAACGCTTGGGGTGGCGAAAAAAAACAATACCAGATACGCATTGATCCTGATAGGCTGATTACTTACGACATTTCTTTTGAGCAAGTGGTTGATGCCATCAAAGCCACCAACATGAATGCTGGGGGAAGCAACATCAACCGGGGTACGGAAACTCTGATCATCCAGGGAATTGCTCGAACTACAACCTTGGATGAAATCCGCAATATCGTTGTGGGTATCAAGAAAGACATCCCGATCCAAGTTTCTGATATTGCTGTCGTAATGATTGGAAATGACAGCAGGCTAGGCGCTATCAGCTATATGGGAAAAGGTGAAAGTGTAATGGGCTTGGGTTTCATGCTGATCGGCGAAAGTAGCAATACCATCACTCACAGGCTTAAGGATAAATATGAAACAATTAAGGCCAGTCTTCCCAAGGATATCAAGATGGATATCGCCTATGACCGCACTGAGTTGGTGGACAAAGTTATCGGAACAGTGAGGGGGAATTTGTTTGAAGGTGGTCTTCTGGTGATAGCAGTTCTTTTCATTTTTTTAGGGAACCTGCGGGCGGGGATTGTGGTTGCAACTGCAATTCCGTTTTCGATGTTTTTTGCATTCAATGGAATGATGGCGTTTGGTATCGCAGGGAGTTTATTAAGCTTGGGTGCAATCGATTTTGGGATGGTTGTGGATAGTTCTGTGGTTTTGGTAGAGCACCTGATGCGTAGGATGGGCGAGGAGGGTGCAGAAAAACGCAATCGGCTCGAACTTATTTACGAAGCTGCTATGGAAGTGCGAATGCCCACCCTTTTTGGTGAGTTAATTATTATCATTGTTTACCTTCCAATTTTGACTCTCGAGGGCGTTGAAGGAAAGTTGTTTAGGCCAATGGCCCTTACTGTTGTTTTCGCCCTTGTAGGTTCCTTGATTTTGTCACTCACACTTATTCCAGCACTTGCCTCGCTACTTTTGCCCAAGAAAATGAGCCATTCGGAACCTATTGTTGTTCGACTTGCGGTTTGGATTTATAAACCTATTTTGAAGTTGGTTTTGAGATTCCGCATTGCTGCAATTCTGATGGTGGTGTGTGTCAGTGTGGTGGCAGTAATGATGGCCAGATCGCTCGGATCGGAATTCATTCCGAAACTTTCGGAAGGTGCGATTGTGATCAATATTTTTAGGCCTGTTGGTACAAGCATTCAAGAAGCAGTGCGATACAACACCAAGTTGGAAAAAATGGTTCTTGCAGCCTTCCCTGATGAAGTGAAAAGGGTTTGGAGCAGACTGGGTTCGCCCGAAGTTGCAACTGACCCGATGGGCCCTGAGGAAACTGATTTTTTTATTACACTCAATCCTCGCGAGAAATGGACCAAAGCCAAGACACAGGAAGAACTAATAGTCCTTGTTGATGGGTTAATAAAGCCCTTGATTGGCCAGGAATATTCGTTTACGCAACCCATTGAACAGCGGGTGAATGAAATGATATCCGGAGTGCGTGCGGATGTTGCTGTCAAAATATTTGGTGATGATTTCGAGGTGTTGAAGAAGAAGGCGGAACAGGTTGAACAAATATTAAAAAACATCCAAGGTGCTGAAGATGTACTTGTAGAACCCGTAAGCGGGCAGCCTGTGTTGCAGATTAAATTGAAGCAGGAGCAACTTGCGATTCATGGTCTTGCTGCCAAAAATGTGCTGCAACATATCGAAACCTTGGGCAGTCAGCCTTTGGGCGAAATTCTCGAGGGGGAACAACGGTTTCCATTGGTTGCAAAGTTCCCTGATAATCTCAGATCTAGACCAGAAGCTGTCGGGGCATTAATCGTAACAAGTGCGAGTGGTGAAAAAATTCCTCTTGCAGGAATTGCAGATATCCAAGAAATTCGCGGACCTTCAAGAATATCTAGAGAGTGGGGGCAGCGCAGGATAACCATCCAGTGCAATGTCCGAAATCGCGATGTCGGAAGCTTTGTTAATGAAGCGCAGAAACAAATCAAAACTAAAGTGAGTTTTCCCACAAGCAGATACAGGGTCGAATGGGGCGGCCAATTCGAACAACTTGCTGCTGCCAAATCCAGACTAGCTATCATTGTCCCCATTTCACTCTTGATGATTATCTTTCTTCTTTATCTCACCTATAGAAATATGACCGATACCCTGATTGTTTTTACATCAGTGCCCCTGGCTTGCATAGGAGGCGTTGCTGCACTTTGGTTCCGCCAGATGCCTTTTTCCATATCCGCTGCAGTTGGATTTATCGCCCTTTTTGGGCTTGGGGTTCTTAATGGAATGCTGCTTGTTACTTTTATCAGGCAACTAAGGGCGGAAGGGATGGCCCTTTTGCTGGCTATTGAAAACGCAGGTGTTACCCGCCTTCGAGCCGTGCTTATGACTGCACTAGTTGCAGGATTTGGCTTTATTCCAATGGCTTTTAGCGATGGGGTAGGGGCAGAGGTTCAACGGCCCCTAGCAAGTGTTGTGATTGGTGGCGTAATAAGTAGCAGCGCCCTAACCCTTTTTATTCTTCCCGTAATCTATTCTTTCTTTGCACCTAAAAAAGTTCCACCTTTAGAGACGAAATAGTATTGAAAGGGATGATCCAAAGTTGAGGCAATTGAAAAAGGGCTTAACTTTGCAAGGTTTTATTCATGTTGAAGTTTTAAAACCGACTAAATTTCTTAATCATCATCCCCATCGGAATCGAAGGAGGATGACTGGCTTTCTTCCGAAAGGTAGAAAATACGAATCTTGGCGCTGTCGCGCATCAAATCTATCCTGCCGATTTCAATCCGGTGGATTGGAAGTCCGGTCCTTAGTTTCAAATCTTCAATCAGTTGGTTTCGGTTCTCAGGCTTGATCAATTCGATTTTTTCGTAAATGACCATCTGGCTGTTTTCGTGAGGCAGCGTTACCTTACGATCTAAAACAAAAGTTAAAAGCAGTAATACACCATTTGAAATAAGCAGTTCAGGTAATCCTGTGTCTAAACTGGAAAGAGCATTTAATATTCCGATCGTGACGCTTGTCAGAAGGTAAGCCATTTCCCTGATGGGGACAGAAACTGAACGATAGCGGATGATTGAGAAAATCGCAAATAAGCCAAATGCAAAGCCTATCTTGATGGTTGCGCTACTCAAAAGGTAACAGATTATGAAGTTGATGATGTTGAAAAGGAAGAAGGAAAAAAGAAAGTCTTTATTTCTATGTCTAGGGTAATAAATGATTCTTACGAGCACAAAAATCACAAGGGCGTTTAGTGCGAAACGGAATCCGAATTCTGTCAGTCGCGATCCTCCCAAAAAGACAGTAGTGGCGAGTTCGGGTTTATCAAGGAGTATGTCGTTCATTATTTATTTTGCTAACCAGTAAGAGTTCGGGTTTAAAGGCGTTGTGTTTGATCAATTCAAGGATTGCGGTGCCTGTTGCATACTTGCTAAATGAGCCTTGCCTGATGCCAAGTTTTTTAATGGCTTCAATAAAGAGGCATTTGGGGGTTATGCGCCTGCTTTTCACTTCTGCAACAACAAGGTGCGGAAGTTCTTTTGCTTCCACCATATTTTCAAATCTAATATTCATGTCAAGTGTTACTTTGATGTTTTCAGACTTGGACACCATGGTGATGCGATCATAAGAAATAGTGATTTTTGGTTTTAGGCAATAATCTTGGTAACCAAGTGATGCAATGAGTTCACTCTGTGCTTGATTTAATTCAGATAGAACAGCGGGCTCTTCTGTACGAATTTTTTCTGTTTTCTTTCTGGAGGTCTTGCACTTTACTTCAAAGAAAATTTTCTGGATGTCGGTGTACTTACGCCAGCGAACTTTGATTCTTTCGGGTTTGCCATTATGGTGCATCAAGTAAAGCTTGAAATCATCCGTGTCGAGGTAGGTGCTTTCGTAATGAAAAACAGTCTGGTTGTTGATGTTAAGGACATGGTAGTCGGAAGCCATTTGGCTAATAATTGATTCAAGTTTGGAACGGTGGAAAACAAACTTTGAGTCAAACCGGCCAAGCAGTTTCATTTTGTCGAGGTCAGCAAGAGAAATGGTATTGAATGAGTCAAAAAGCAAAGGCGATAATGTATATCCTTTGCTTAATGGGGAATCTTGATTATCTTGAGTCGGTTCTTGTAGCATCATGCTTTCATGTTGATTAAGTAATTCTTTGATAGCTTTGCACTATTCGCCATCATTCTTGCGGGGCTTATCCTCTTCATAGGCATTCAGAATTTTCTGAACGAGAGGATTTCGGACTATATCAGCTTCTCCCAGATGTATTATCTTAATTCTATCGATATTTCTCAAACGATTCAAGGCATCTGTTAGCCCACTTTTAGTATGTGGGGGTAAATCGACCTGGGTTATATCCCCCGTGACGATCACTTTTGAGCCATAACCCATACGGGTAAGAAACATTTTCATTTGAGAAACGGTGGTATTCTGGGCTTCATCCATGATGATGACAGCTTGGTTGAGGGTTCGCCCGCGCATGTAGGCAAGAGGGGCGATTTCGATGATATCGTTTTCGAGATATCGTTTAACTTGGTCGGGGTCCATCATGTCATTAAGTGCATCGAAAAGTGGGCGCAGATACGGATTGACTTTGGCTGCGATATCGCCTGGTAGAAAGCCAAGTCGTTCACCCGCTTCGACTGCGGGCCTGACAAGAACAATTTTTTTGATCAAACCCTGCCTTAAATTACTGACTGCCATTGCAACTGCGAGCCAAGTTTTGCCTGTACCCGCAGGCCCAACGCAAACCGTTAGATCATTGTCAAGCATGGCTTTGACATAAATAGCTTGCCCATCGGTTCGAGGGCGCAAGAATTTGCCCACGGAGTCTGGAAGTTTTTCGGAGTTATGCGCAGGGCTGATTCTGTCGCCCCCGGAATGAACCACTTCGATGATGGTTCTGACTTCTTCCAAAGAAAGAGCTCCCTCATGCCTGAGGCTTTCGCGCATGCGAGAAATAATTCTTGAAGCCTGATCGATTTGTTCCTGAGTACCTTTGAAAAGAAGTTGATCGCCCCGACCCAAGACTTGCATATCCAAGGCCTGTCTGATTTCTTTCAAGAATTGATCTCTATTGCCGGAAAGGAGAATGGATTCTTCTCTGCTATCAAGAGGGATGGCTAAGTCTATCATTCAGGGTTCCTGATTTAATAAAGGAAAAAAAGCCAGGCAATCGGCCCGATTAATAAAAGAGAATCCAGTAGGTCAAGAATGCCACCAAAGCCTGGAATTACTTGGGAAGCATCTTTAGTGCTGAGATCGCGTTTAATAAGGCTTTCGACGAGGTCAGCAAAAACACCACCTAAACCAATGATAACGCCAAAAGCAATAGACGCAAGGGCACAGCAAAGAGGTGTATTTGGGAAAAATTTAGTCCATATAAAAGCGATACCAGCAGAGAATAAAATGCCACCAGCAAAACCTTCCCAAGTCTTCTTGGGGCTTAGCAAGGGGGTCATCAGATGCTTCCCAAAAAGCTTTCCTGTGAAATAAGCTCCAATATCGCAACATTTGGTTACAGTAATGGTAATGCCTAGGCAATAAAGACCAATGTACGGGTTAATCTCAGATCCTATCCATCGGAGTTGAATCAAGAAGCTAGGTAAAAGGCCCAGATAAACAATTATAAAAGCAGAGAGAGAGAGATTATTGGTGCTAACGCCTGGGGAGCGGAATTTAAACATTTCAACGAGGATAATCGCGAAGTAAAAAGCAATAGCTGTACCCCCGGTTATCTGCCAGGAGTGAAATACAGAGGGGATAAGATTAAAGTGAGGAATCCAGTTAGAGAGAAGGGTGGTGCAAACGGCGAGAGAAAGTAGATTTTTGCTGGGAGTGAGGTCTGCGCTTTTAAATAAGCCCAGAAGTTCTTGAGTAGCTAGAAATCCACCGCTAATACAAATGAGCAGTAAAAAAGGATACCATGGTGCAAGAAAAAGGTCAGCTACTAAAGCACTAGACATCGCACCAACAAGCAAAATACCAACGATGATTCTTTTTCTCATGGAATGCTGATTCCAGAAAAACGAGGAATAATCTTAGAAGAAATAATTGGGGAGGGCATCAACTTTTGAGGCCTCCGAAGCGCCTTTCCCGTTTGGAATAATCACTCAAGGCTGCGTGCAAGGTTGCAATATCGAAGTCGGGCCAGGGTTTTTCAGTGACCCATATCTCTGCATAAGATATCTGCCAGAGTAAAAAATTACTGACTCGCATTTCGCCCGCAGTGCGAATGAGAAGGTCTGGGTCGGGCATACCGCTGGTGTTTAACGAAGAAGAAATTACTGATTCATCAATGCTGTTGACGGAAATTGAACCATCTTTGATAAGTGCAGCGATTTTTTGGACAGCATCAACGATTTCTTGTCTGCCCCCGTAATTGATCGCCAAGCATAATCCCATGCCGGTGTTATCCCTGCAAACTCTGATAGTTTCATCGATTTCATGCTGAACAGAACTAGGCAGCATTTCTTTTCTGCCGATGGTGCTAAAACGAATATTCTTTTCTAAAAGAAGTGGCCTTTCTTGAATCAGATAGCATTCAAGAAGTTGCATGAGGAAATCAAGTTCAGGCTGAGGCCTTTTCCAGTTCTCACTGCTGAAACAAAAAAGGGTGAGTTGGTGTATGCCAATGCGGGAGCATTCTTCAACAATGGTTCTGACGGTTTGCATGCCTTGGGCATGGCCTTCAACCCGTGGTAATCCCTTAAGCTTAGCCCATCGACCATTACCATCCATGATGATTGCAATATGTGCGGGTAGCCTAGACGGATCGAACTCTCCCAAAGGGCAATCCATGTTAGAAGTTTTCTGAATAGTCTGAGACCTAGTCAAATAAGGCACTCCAGCAACTTAGTCGTATTATACCCGACCAGTGAAAATCGTCTGAGACCTTTCTGGGCCCACAGATATAAGCTTAACAGGAAGCTCAAGAATATCACCGATTCTATCAGCATATTTTCTTGCAGCGGTAGGTAAATCTGAAAGCTTTGAGGCAGTAGTCAATGATTCATTCCAACCTTGCAGGGTCTCATAAATAGGTTTGCAACGCTCAAGCTCTTTAGCATCCGTGGG
>CAXNFS010000033.1:0-16798 GCA_964201235.1 Gemmataceae bacterium
ATATGCAGGATTTGAACTTGGCCAATAGGTGCTGAAATCTCTCGTGACTTTAACACCAGAAACAGTGACCCCGGGAGGAATGGATTGTGTTTCTGAAAAAGAAACTTCAGAATTTGCATTAATAGAGGCCGAAGCAGTCGCCACAACAATCCGACTAGGCGAAAGCGTTGGTGCAAAGTTACTCGTGTTTAATAGCACGCTGACATTTTTGGAATTAAGATTAGCAACAACGAGGTCGGGTTTGGTATCGCTGTTGAAATCTGCAGATGCCACGGTAAAAGGATTCGAGCCAACAGCAAAAACAACCGGAGATTTAAAGGAGCCATCGCCATTGCCGTTTAGCACTGCAATCGTGTTGGCATAAAATTGGGGAAGTTGCAAATCGAGGAACCCATCACCATTAAGATCGGTAGCAATAACAGAAGCCCAAACGCCCGGGGCTGAAAAAGCCTGTGCAGCCTTGAAGGTGGCGTTTCCATTGCCTAACAACACCTTAACAACATTAGATTCAGTGCCTGCGAGATCTGAAAACCCATCCCTGTTAAAATCTGCAACAGTAAGTACCCCCGTGATACCGATAGTTGAATTCGAGGTAAAGGTGCCGGTGCCGGTGCCAAGAAAAAGAGTGTTGTTGGAAACACTTCCTGATTCAGTGCGAACAACGATATCCAGTTTGCCATCGCTGTTGAAATCTCCCAGCACAATGCTTCTGGGAAAAGCGGAGGTGGATAACAGAGTTGGATTTTGGAAGGTGCCATTACCATTGCCAAGGAAGATACTCACATTACTACTGTTTAGATTGGTGGTCAGAATATCGATTTTACCATCACCATTCACATCGCCTGTGATTACAAAGGCAGGTGATCTGGTTCCACCGGCATTGGACTGATCTTGACGATTAAATGTGCCATCACCCCTACCAAGAAGGATTGTTATGGACTCACCACAATAATTGGGGGTGACAAAATCTACCTTGCCATCGCCATTAAAATCACCTGAACCAAGCCAATTGGAGTAGGAACCGGTAGCAGTATCTATTCTGGTTTCAAAGGTACCATCACCCTTCCCAAGAAACACCGAAACAAAATCATGCCTAGGGCCGTTATTAGGTTCACCATAACCGATATTTTGAACAACCATATCCTGCTTGCCATCGCTATTTACATCAGCAGTGATCACCTTGCCGGCTTTGTTCCAAGTCGCGAGGGTGGTTTGCGGCGAAAAACTAATCGATGGCAGATATTCGTAGGCACCGATGCTGGGCGCAGTGGAAGAACGGGTAGCGCCGCGCTGATCCAAGCCGTTGACTGGCGAGGCATTACTTACCGTAGCATTACCAGCGCCGATGGCAGCACTGCCAGCACCCAAAGCCATGGTGCTGGTAGCGCCGCCGTTGTTTTGCAGTGAGCCAAGTTTAGGATCGTTGGTGAGTTCACCGGGCCCCGGCAATGTACCATCCTCGACGAGATTATTAGTGTTAGTTCCGATGCTACCAGCACTATAGACATCACCACCACTTGTACTATTAGCAATGATGGTGTTGGAAATATTTAGAGTACCACTGCCGATATGAATGCCACCACCAGTTGTTGCTGAATTATCAGAAATGGTAGAATTAAAGATTGTAAAGGTGCCATTTGCGTTGTTGAAAATCCCGCCACCACCAGAAGCTTGATTTGCGAACAAGGTTGAATTAGAAAGAGTAACCGTGCCGCCGGTATTGCTGATACCGCCACCACTGCTTGTTGTTGCGGTATTACTGGAGATGGTGGAATTTATAATGCTTGTATTGGCGGTGCCACCGTAATTCCACACCGCACCGCCGTTTTGACTGGTCGTTGAATTAACAGAAAATGTGGAGTTTGAAACATTAATATTGCCGGTATTGAATATCCCGCCGCCCCCGGCAGCAGTATTGCCCGAAATAGTGGAAGTGGTGACGGCAAGGGTACCAGCGTTATTAAAAGCGCCACCATTGTTAGAGGTTTGAGCCCCGGAAACAGTTACGCCCGAAATCGAAAGATTGCCACCTGAAGCGATATTGAAAATGTTAAATTGATTATTACCGCTAATGATCAGTGAAGAAGCACCAGGCCCCGTAATGGTTAGCGAACCTGTGCCTGTAGTTGCTGCGATAGTTGGAAGCGCAGCAGACCCAAGAGTAATAGTGCTAACGCCATTCGTAAACAGCGAAGAAGCGAAAATAATCTCATCATTGGCCGAGGTTGAGTTGGCATCGGTAATCGCCTGCCTTAATGAACCTGCGCCTGAATCTGCAGTGGTGGTAACAGTGATTTGAGCAAGCGTAAGATTGGCACTATAGTAATCAATTGCACTAGCAATAAGAGAATTTGAAACTTGTCCTACTTGAAACTCGAGAACTGCGTCGCCACCCTTGCCGGTTAAGTTGCTACTTGCCGCAATATCCGCCTGGGTAATGCTTGCGAACTGCTGCACAAAGGCTTTGCCAGCATCCGTATTTGCAATCGAGCAGCCATAAAGAAGAATATCTGCATCTGAAGTTAGCGATTTACCCCATGATGCAACCTGCATTGCACTGGAAGTTAAATCTGTGGAGTCAAATGCTTGGTTCCCGAAATATAATACACCATCATCACCATGGCTGATAATTCTAAGAACAGGCACATTGGAAAGGCCTTCAAGCGCCGTGGTAATCTGGCTAACCACATCACGATTGCCATCGATTGAAACAACCAAAGAACCTTTTAATTCATCCGCAGGAATAGTTGAAATGAGAGTGGAATCAATAATGACCACGCCTTTGGTGGATGCGGCCTGCAAAGCAACATTATCAAGTTTGTTCACCGATTGAAAAGTTGAAGCGGGAAAGTTGGATGAATTATTAGAGCAAAAATAAACATGATTAGAACGGCAATCGGTTAAGTATTGCAAAAGGCGAATGTCGTCAATAAGCGTGATTGAATTTGCAGGACAGTTATTATCTGAAATATCATTACCCAGATCATGAAATCCGGGCATGGTGTTTGCATCGGGGGTTAGCCTAATTTCCAAAAGCTCAACCGAAAGGCGCCCAGCGCTAGGATTTTTTGAATTGGACAATGAGTCAAAATTAAAAAATGATGTAAACCATTGCTGTAATTTATATTTATTCACTATTCACCTACTTTTTAAACCTAACCAACTGAAATTAAAAACTATTTCGAGCAAAACAGAATCTTCAAAATGCAAACACTCAAATACTAACTTTTTATCGTCAAAAATGCGAATATAAAAGCTTCAAATCCGAGAAAACTTATCATTTAGTTGGCCCTAATGAATCCGTCTAAAAAATCAAAAAAACACCAATCCCAACTACTACGCATGAAAGCATGAAAAAGATCACACAAAACCTAAAGTTAAGCTTACCCCGCAAAAGCAGCGGAAGAATCAAAAGGTTTCTAGAAAATAGGTTAATTCTTGCAGATTGGCAAATAAAGGTGTCAAAAATGATCAAAAAGTTAAGAAAACATGCTATTCAACCAAATTTGTGTACAAAAGAACACTCGAAACAAAGTAGTGTTTGCAAAAAGCCCAACCGTATTTGCTGAAACAGCAAGGGATTTTAATACCGATAAACTTAAAAACTTATCTTTTTTTATCAAAAGAACACAAAACCCAAGCTCCATTCAAACACCGCAGGCTACCCAATTTTCCAAGATAACTACTCGCGAATATTCATTCACCATTTCGATAATTCTTTTCAGGACATAATTTCGTTAAGGTTTAAAACTCAAACCCGGCATTAAATACCCAACCCGCCTGGCCAAAAAACTTCCAAGAAATCTAAAAATAACTCAGCTGAAAATGAAATAAATCAAACCTTAGATTCAAAAATCCAACCTAACTTTGCAATCTTACTTGGTCGCTGACTCGTGAAATTATTCTTAAAAACCAAATTCCAGAGTAAGTAAAAATGAGTTGGGGTTCAAAAACCTACATCATACTAACATAATAAAGATATTAATATGTATAATTTATGGAAAATTTATTTATACAAAAAACACAAACAATAGTCCCTTAATTAACATCAACTTCAGGGGTGCCAATATCTTTTAAGCCGCCTCTTAAATCTTCTCGTGCATTTTCCGCCAGTTTTTCGAAGCGCTCTTTAATCTGCCTGATATGTTGTTCGGTCATATTTTCGATATCGAGAAAAGAGTTATGGGCACCATTCATTGCACGAATCAACTCATCGAGTTTTAGTTGGATCGCAGCACTGTCGCGGTTTTGTGTATTTTGTACAAGAAAAACAACAAGGAATGTAACAATGGTCGTGCCTGTATTAATCACAAGTTGCCAAGTATCACTGAAATTAAAAAACGATCCAGTTAAAGCCCAAAGAAAAATAATTGATACAGCAGATGTAAAAGTTATTGGATGCCCCGCTGCAGACGAAGTCCATTTGGCAAACCGCGAAAAAAGAGATGTGTGATTAACCAAGATTTTGTGCCTTTTGAATTGGTAAGTAAATCCTGGAGGAACTCAAAAAGACCAAATTTAAAACTGGATTTAATTAACACCAACAATTTAGACATTGATATCCATATCGTCCACCTTAATATCATTGGCATACATACCCAACCCAAAGATGCGCAAAACAGTACCGATTAATAAGGTTAGTTTTTTGGTTTTTCGCTAAGTTGATTTAATTCGCCTGCAATCTTCCCCATAACTTTATCATTTAATGTCCATTGCCTAATGCTGGGGTAAAGTGTTAGTAGGCAAACCATCTTCTCACGAAATCCCCTTTTCCATTGAAGGTCTAATTCTTCCACATAACGAATTGCATGATTAAACGAGCCTTCCACCAAAGCTTGAGCTTCAGAACACTGCTTGAATAAAGGGAATAATTCGTAAACAAGTTGCATAACCAAAGGAAACAAATCTTTAGCTTTTTTGCGATTAATTGGATTGGTAACCGGAACGCCCGCGGGGCGATTTTTTCGGGTTGAGTCAACCCACTCCATGATTCCCATCACCACGCAAAGGTTTATAACCGTGTCAGGGTGAGATTTGGCAGAAGGTATAAAATCCCAATGCTGCGCAATGATTCCCGTAGTGTTTAAACAACTAATACCAAATTCAGGATAATCTAATTCCATGCCTGTTATTTCACGGATTATCGCAATGGATCTTCGAAGAAAAAAAGTGGTGGCACTATGGCCACTGATTGGATTTTTAAATTTACCATCATCATCATCAAGATTCCAAGCCATAAATCCCTCGGATCTTCAATAAGAAAGAATGAATAATAGCAACAAATAAATCTTTAACCATCATAGCAGCAGCAAATAATTTCAAAGAATTATTTTTGCAGGAGAGCACAAAATTAATGTTCCAGATAATATCTGCAAGCAAGGCAAGACTATGTATAAAATTGGTAACTTAGAATCCGCTAAACTGGTGTTAAGGCTAAAGTTTAGCAGTTATTAAAATTCATCGAGAACAGCAATGGCATCGTTAAAACCAAAAGTGGCAATCATTGGTGCAGGAATCGCAGGGTTAAGCTGTGCGAACTACCTTGCTGAAAAGGCTCTAAATGCAACTGTATTCGAAAAAAGCAAGGGTGTTGGAGGGAGGACTTCAACCCGTCGTGTGGAACCCAATTTATCCTTCGATCACGGAGCCCAATATTTCACGGTTCGCAACCCCATCCTGCAAAGCTTTGTAAATACTTGGGAAAACGCTGGAGTTGTTTCAGAATGGAAAGGCAGAATCGTAAAACTTAATAATAAAGAAATTACAGGCACAGAAATCATTCCAAGATATGTAGGCACCCCCGGAATGACTGCGATGGCTGCAGATCTTGCAAAAAATTTAGACATAATGCGTGGAACAAAAATCATTGAAGTTAAGCATTCATCAAACCAGTGGATTCTTTTGGATGAAACAGGGATTGAACACAACGGTTTTGATCATTTGATCGTGGCATTACCTGCGCCACAAACTGCAGAATTACTTGCTAACCACCCTGTTTGGAAAATAGCCTCCTCAGCCCCCATGGCGCCTTGTTGGGCAGTGCTTGTAGGATTTGAAAAGAAATTTGATGTGCCTTGGGATGGTGCGTTCATCCATGATTCAGCGCTTTCCTGGGTTGCAAGAAATAGCTCGAAGCCTGGTCGTGATGCAACAAAAGATTGCTGGGTGCTTCATGCAAATGCCGAGTGGTCTGCCAAGCATCTCGAAGATGGTCCAGAATCAGTAATTCGCGAGCTTTTAGAATCTTTCACATGCGCCAGCGGAGAAAACCTGCCCGCCCAATTTTATAAAACAGCCCACCGCTGGAGATACAGCATCGGGGGCAGCTTTATAAATCCGAAAGATTTACATGATGAATCAATTGGGTTGACAATTTGTGGTGACTGGGTGAATGGCGGACGGTTTGAAGGTGCATTTTTGTCTGGAATAACTGGTGCAGATAACATACTCAAGCAAAGTAAATAGCCCGGTAATTTGATCTATTTTTTGAGATCAAAAACAATCGGTGGGTTAGCCCCTTCTTTGATTTCCGCAGTGAGTTTACTTGTAGAGGCTTTGAAGTACTTTTCAGGCAAGGGAGACTTTTTCACATCGTTTGGTTTTCTTGGATTTTTTCCAACAAGGGGAATTTCATCCGCAGACATAAGCATCGCCTCAGGAGAAATTGCAACCTTGTAGGAACCAACAACGAGGCCTTGACCTTGGTGTGATGCCAACTTGAAGGAACCATCCGGTTTGATTTGCCCGGTGAGTGCCACCCCTTTAGCCTGGTTTTCAAAATAAATGGTGCCCTCAGAAAGAGGAACACCGTTAACAGAAACTGTTCCGGTGACAGATCCACGGGGTTCTTCTGAAGCGCAACCAGAAACTGTGAGTACTAAAAATACTGCAAAAAAGCGAAACATGAAGAACTCCAGCCGGGTATTAATAATCAGCGTTTACATTACCATCATCAATATTCGATAAATTATAAAGAGTCTGGAGGGAAAGAGAATCGGTAAGAAAGCGAACGCTACCATCCATAAAAACCGCATTGATTCCACCAGAATGGGCGGATTGTAAGGGGCGATTTTGGCCATAATAAAGTTCGCTCACCCCTTTGTTTTCCCAAGTCTTATCGTTGATTTTATACCTTACTGATGTAAGGTTCCAATTCCGATTTTCCGCTGAAGGCCCTGGCCCCATGGCCAAACTATGGCCAAAATCACTTCTGCAATCAATCTTGGCCTTGTTGACATCGACGCAAAAGTCGGACTGTTCCGCAACGCCAATGGTTGAAGAAGTGCCATCTTTTATGTCTGTCAATTTTTTGTTCACATGAGAAAGAAGAACCCCGCCCCGGGAAATTTTCCCCTTGCCACTGTGGGCATATGATTCGCCATCACGATCGATCAATGAATAATGATCAACCGCCCCCGAAACCCCAGTGTAGGTAGGCGACATTACTCCCTGCCCAGGCGTTGAACCCACCAATACAAACTTAGGCAAAGGGGATGATGGGCAAAGCAAGGTTGATATTAGCTTATCACTAAGTACAGCGCCATTTGCAACATTCGTACCGTTATAAACTAACCCCGTATTACCATTGGTGGCGCCGGTCAAATCCAACTGCTTGTAAAGATTGTCCTGTTCAAGATATGGCAAAAGCAAAATCCACATGGAATGGCCATAACCACCTGCAGGAGACTGAGTACCACCTTTGGGAAAAGTACCACCGGTTCCATGATAGTTATGAAGGGCCAATCCAATTTGCTTCAAGTTATTCTGACATTTCATGCGAGCAGCAGCTTCGCGGACTTTTTGCACCGCAGGCAAAAGCAACCCTATAAGAATAGCTATGATTGCTATGACAACCAAGAGTTCGATAAGTGTAAAGCCAATACGGCGAGAATTTTTGGAGGGATTCATAAAGACTCTCTTTAGAATTATTGATACTACTAAACATCGTTAATTTAGTGATGAATGTCAACAATTATACATTAAAACTACCAATTTAATTAACGAATCAAATCAGATATTCAGAACTGCAAAGTAAACCAATGCCCCGATTAAGAAAAGGATGCCACCAAATTGGCAAAGAAAGCCCCTACAACATTTTCCAACAATCTGAATTAGAACAATCGAGAGCCCTGCACTTGGCAACGCCTTCCTAAATAAAAAGTCAGAATTCTTTTCGGTTCTGAATGCAAGAATTATTAAAAAGTGAATTACTTATGCGGGAGCACAATTAGGCAGCATAAATTAGGGGATAAATGCAATGAACTTAGACAAAAGGGCGAAACTTGACTTTAGCATTTTAGTTCAATCGCTTGCGATCATTTTCTTAATAACAGCCGAAAGTTCAGCAGATTCAAACACGCCCAAAAAGCCCGGCCCATCACAAGCTAACCCAAAAACTTCAGCAGTTGCGCCGACTAAAAATCTCCCCCCTATCTCAGAAAGATCAAAACCCAGCAACCTAAACCCTGCTAAAGAAAAGCCCAATAATCCACCGGTTTCTATTCCAGAAGTTGTTAAGCCTAAACCAATACCTCTTCCTAAAAAGCCCAATAATCCACCGGTTTCTATTCCAGAAGTCGTTAAGCCTATGCCAATAACTCTTCCTAAAAAGCCCATTAATCCACCGGTTTCTATTCCAGAAGTCGTTAAGCCTATGCCTCTTCCTAAAAAGCCCATTGATCAACCGGTTTCTATTCCAGAAGTCGTTAAGCCAACTCCTACACCTGTTCCTCTTCGCAGGCCAATAGTTTCAGATAAAAAACCACTTCCCCAAGTAGAGGCGATCAAAGCACCAATTCAAGAACCTCCCTCCCGGTATACAACTTTCATAGATAGCCATAACCGAAGAAACATCCCGAATAATCAGAATTATTATCATCAACAAACGGTCAGAGATTTTTATGAGCACACAAGAAAATACCCTCAGCCCATTTCCAGGAACCAAGGTTATACCAACAACTTCAACACCTATTCATGGGTAAACAATAACCGATATTTTTACGGATATAACTACAGAAATTACAACTACATTACCTGCTACGATCGATTCAATAACCGGTTTTCAATCATTACAGTACCCAACGAAAACCTGAACTACCCCGTGGTGATTCAGCCCTATCCGCCTGTGATGATTCAACCTTACCCAGTGAATTACTACCAAACATTCGATACAACGGGGTTTTTAAGCTCTGTCCTAATGCTGCTAAGATTCACTCAGGGAAATTACATCTGGTAAATGATGCGATCAACCTAGAACAAAAAAATTAGCACATCCCCCTATTCAGCAAGGGAAACACAAATAAGCTCTGCATCATTGCGCCAATAAATGCACTTATTTGCGAAGGCGGGATGCGACCAAAGCACATCACGATTGAAAGCTGCGTTAGTAGGTTTTAGAAGATTCGCCCTACTGACTTCTTCATAACCTTTGGGAGAAACCTTGGCGCAAATCAAATCCCCTGTTTCGGAAGCAAGATAAAAATGATCGTCATTTTTAACCAAAAAAGCAGTGCCATGAGTAGTTCGCTTGCCAGTGGTAGGCTTGAAATCAGTCCAAAGCCTTTCGCCTGATAGCATCTTAAAAGCACCAAGCCAACCTTGATGGCAATCCGTGCCATAGACAACGCCATTTTCTGCAAAAGGTGTACTATTACAGGGGTAAAGAGCGGATTCGCGGGTACCTTGCCAGAGTATGGAAGCACCAGGTTTATCGGAAGAAAGTTTGAACCCAGCGCCAATGCTGCCAATGCCCCCTGCGTAAAGTAAATCGCCATCTTTGACCGGGGCAGAAACCGACATTCCATAACTAGGTTTCAAAGGAAGCGACCAATAAACCTTACCGGAAACAAGATCAAGGCTGTTAAGTTTGTCCGCATCCCAGATTAAAAGTTGATCAACGCCTGCAGCATTGATCAGGGTGGGTGGGCAGTAACCCGATTCGGAAGCTGAAAGGGCTTTCCAAACTTCTTTGCCTGTATCTTTGTTGAAAGCTAAAGCAACACTACCTTCGCCACCAACCAAGCAATAAACCAAATTACCTTTAATTAATGGATGACCACAAAAACCCCAAAGAGGGGTGGGCGCATTATAATCTTTTTTGAAATCTTTGGTCCAAATAGGCTTACCAGTATTAACATCGAGGCAGAAGAAATTGCCTTCAGCGCCCAAGCCATAAACTTTGCCATCAACAACCGAAGGGGTAACCCGTGGGCCGGATGCATAAGAGATTTTATATACAACGGGGTATTCATATTTCCAAAGAAGATCACCGGATTTGGCATCAAAACAAATAAGCCTTTCATTGCCAGAGCGTTCATCACGCTTGTTGAAATCGTTGGTGCTATCGCCAGATTTAACGACAAAGTCTGGGACAAAAACTTTATTGCCAGCAACAGCAGGGCCAGAAAATCCGCCCGATACCTTGCTCTTCCAAAGCACTTTGGGCCCATCTTTGGGAAACTGCCTGATGATACCTTTTTCATTCCAAACAGAATTTCTTGTTGGCCCAAGCCACTGGGGCCATTCTTCTGCCATTACAAAGGAAGCGCCAAAGCAAACAAAAATTACTAGGCAAATTAGCAAGCGAATCTTCATGGCTCAATCCTTCTGAATGATAGTTGTGAACATTCACATCATGAAGGATTGAGATCGAAGAATCAAGGGAATCAGAGCAAAATAAAATTGAATTTAACCAACAAAGGCGCCACCAGTAAAGCCAACAGGGAAAGCAAAGAAATCATCAATCGCCCCAAAAAGGTGATCAAAGACTCTGATTTCCGAAGGAGCATTGGTATAAGGCGCAGTTACAACATCAAGGGTTCCATTACCATTAACATCAACAGCGCCAACGGTAACACCGCCAGAAAATTCAAGAGGGTAGGCAAAGAAAGAATCTAGGGTTGCGGTGCCAAAGGAATTAAAAACTTTAACATGAGGCCCGCCACCCGGTCCAGCAGCAACCATGATATCCGCAGAGCCATTATTATCAAAATCACCTGAAGCTACAAAAATACCTCTGGTAACACCTGGATCAAAAGCAAAGAAATTAGCTAACGCAACTTGCTGACCTACGATAAGGGCCTGACCACTAAGCCCTAGAACATGAGGGCCGCCCCCTGCCCCTGCACCGGTGATTACATCAGAATAACCATCGGCATTAAGATCACCAGAAGCAACCGAGATACCACCGGTAAAAGCAGTGCTATAAGCAAAATAACTTGCAATAATCGAGTTATTCAAGCCACTAAAAACCTGAACATGAGGCCCGCCACCTGCCCCTGCGCCTGTGATAATATCTGCATAGCCATCACCGTTTACATCGCCACAAGCGACAAAAATACCACTGGAGAACTGCGGAGCGTAGGCAAAAAAGTTGCGGATCTCAGAATAGTCAACGCCACTATAAACTTTAACATTGGGGCCTCCACCCGGGCCTGCTGCAACAACGATATCTTCGATGCCATCCGCATTGATATCGCCACCTGCAACACGAACGCCACCACGAAACGCGGTGTCAAACGCAAAAAAGCTAACCTGAGTATTAGCAATCTTGTCGTAAACATTAACCTGAGGCCCACCCCCTGCATTGGTTCCTACGATGATAAGATTATTGGCAGCCCCAACCGATTGAACAAGGCTGGAAGTTGCTGTGGAATAAAAGAATGTGTTGGAAAGATCTGGCGCGCCCAGGTAGTGGGCAGTGATATTCCTCCTACCCCCCGGCAAACTACTAGTTTGAAAAGATGCCACCCCGTTAACCAAAGGAATCTCACCACTAATAGCAACACCATTGTCGAGGAAAACAACATTCCCGATGGGGACTCCATCAGCAGGATTCAATGATTCGACCGTAGTGGTGAAGGTGATGGGCGAGAACCTGCTGGCGGGATTTTGGGAAGAAACAATCTGGGAAGAAGTGGCATGCGTGGTAAGAATGGACTGAGAATACGCAGTTGAAAAAGATGATGCCTGATAATTAGTATCTCCTATAAATTGAGCCCGAATGAGGTGGGTTCCTGTCGTAGAAAACGATGTTGTAAAAGTTGCGACCCTTGCGCCAGTGGCAGCTATTGTTGAAGCGGTATTAATGGTTTGTAACGGCTGAAGAACACCATCAATATCGAATAAAACTTGGCCAGTGGCAGACCCACCTGAAAACTGCGGAGTTACCACTGCAGTAAATGTCAAAGGCAAATCGGTTCCGTAAACAGCCACTGGGCTTGAAACCGTAACCGAAGTTGAGGCCCTAGTAACAGCATGAATAATCGAATTGGTGGAATTACTTGAAGCAATAACTCCTACGCCAGTATAAGAAGCAGTGATAACATGAGGCGAATTAGCAACACTTAAAGTAGAAACATTGACACTTGCCGCCCCACCTACAACAGCAACAGAAGAACCAAGCGCAGAACCATTATCAAAGAATTGAACGGTTCCTCCTGATATTGAGCCACCCAAACCATTTACTGATGCGGTGTAGGTTATGGCTTGCCCATAGATCGAAGCGTTATCTACATCCGAAGAGGAAATTGTTGTGGTGGTAACAATACCCACAGCAGTCAAAGTAACATCATTACCATCGCCACCAACATACGAGATCCTGTAGGAAAAATTATTGGAGGTAACGAGTGCCCCTTCAGCAAGGCCTGAGAAAGTACCTACTACAGCATCAGCACCATCGTTATTAATAATGGTGTATTTAGTACCGATAACAGTAGGGGAAAAATTGAGTGAGAGATTAAGTGCGGGACTACCTGAAAGAAAAACATTCCCTTGAACTTTAATCTGATCGTAGTCTGAACCAGCTACGGGGGAAGATGCGCCCAATCCATTTAAATCAATGCTAAGAATCGCTGCATTACTTTGAATATTTAAAGAACCAGTGGATAGAACCGAGGTAGCATTAGTAGCAAGCCCTGGTGCCAAAAAGGCTACTTGGCCTGTATTTACTGTAAGAGAACCTATTTTACCAGACCCCATGAGTGTGGAAGCATTTTGAACAGTTACTGGAACATTATCCGATCCAATCTGAATCAGGGTTCCACCATTAATAACCGAGGCCGCTTGCGAATTATTCGAACCCGTAATTAAAAGAATGCCCGCACCTTCTTTGCGAAGAGTGGTTGAACCACCATCGATTTTTCCAGAAACAGCAAGTGTACCTTGATCAACACCAATGCCAGCACTAAGCGAAGTGCCAACCAGGGTAATGTTTCCAGCCCAAGAATTATTACCCGCGATACTACGAAGTGCACCCTGATTACCAACGCCATTACCATCAAGGTTTAGAGTTCTGTTTGAGATTGCAATATTACCCTGCAAAGCAAGAGTAGCAGGGCCGGAAGCGCCCGAGGTGGAAACAGTAATTGCGCCAGCAGGAGCAGAGCCAAGCGAGTTGGAATTCTGCAAAAGTAAAGTGCCTTCTTGCACAGAAACTGGAAGGGTGAGTGTGGTGGGGCCGTTAATTTTAACCGTGCCAGCTCCGATTTTAATCAACTGTGAACTTAAATTAGTCGCATTCGCAGACTGAGTGATGTTCCCTAATATCTGCAACTCGCTGCCTGCTGCAGCCCCTAAAGACGAAGTTTGATCAATGGTGATCGCACCTGACCAAGAATTAACGCCGATACTTTGCAGCCCCCCTAACCCAGTAAAACCAGTACTTCCTACCGTGATATTATTTGTGAAGTTAAGGCCAGTGCCCTCAATCTGAAGAGATCCCGCACCAGAAACCCCAGGAGGCGAAACGGAAGTTTGAGTAACAGTAATTGAACTGGCATTAACAATAGAATCACTATTGGTGAGCTTCAAATTCCCGGAACTTACCAATACTTTTCCCAGCAAATTAGAATTCGTTGCGGACAATGTTAAGGTATTCGACCCTCTTTTTTCCAAAGTATCAGCATTAGATAGCGAGACATCACCAGATATTTTTAGTGTCCCCCCAGGTGTACCACCTATTGAAGCATCATCCTGAATAACCACACTCCCCGTCCAATCCGCAGAGTTTGGATTATTGGAAGGCGATATAATCTGAAAAGCCCCAAGGCCCTCTAATCTTTGTGAATTAGTAAAAGGTATACCGGGATTTTGATCAGGCCCACTACCCCCTTGAATCACCAACTGGTAACCCGAGCCAAAAACATAAGACTGCCCACCTATATTTGAATCACCAATGGTGAAAGCACCAAACTGAGGCGTTGGATTAATAGGATCCAATAAACTTGCAGGAACCTGGCTAACAGTTATTTGTTTTAAAGAAGAGCTTTGCGGCAGAGCACCCAATGCCAAATCATTTTGAGCATTTAAAAAGCCATTAAAAATAGTGACATCACCGGTAAAAGTATTTGCTTGCGTAAGCTCAACAGTACCCAATCCCCATTTTCTTAACCCAGCGGCACCACCAATTGCACCATTAATTTCCATCGTACTTCCAAACTGCTGACCAACACTTGCGTCACCATTGGGATTAGGAGCACCAGGGGTCTGCATCGCAGAAGGATTTGCAACCAAAGTAACCGTACCATTCCACTGATTTGGAACTGTTGATAATGCGGTCATACCATCTAAAGAACCTTGAGGAATTCCAATATTGATTCCCGGTGTCCCAAGAGTTGGAACAAAACCATCTCCACCAAAAAGAATAAGATTGCGATTAGCAATTTGCGCACCTCCATTGTAAATATTCCCAATTGCATTCTGAGAATAATCTGAGGAACTTAAACGCAAGGTGCCGCCATTAACCTCAACATTGGCATTCACTAAAGAACTGCCCAAACCCTGATCGTTGGAAACAACCAGAACACCATTTTCAACAGAAGTAACACCTTGGTAGGAATTCTTGCCATCGAATACAAGAACACCGGATCCACGCTTGATTATTTTATTATTATTCAAATCGGAAATGCTGGTGTAGTTAGCTTCAACTTCGCCATTAATACGATTCGAAAAAACCAGCCAAGACCCTTCGGTAGCAACATTAAAAACAAAATCAGAATTGTTCTGCCCAATTTTAACAGGCATATAAACCCAGTTGGCATTAGTGTTATCAGGGAACAATGCAGATGAGCCTGAATAAACTGCATTGATTTGAGTTTGAACATTCAATGGATTAGCAGAAGCGCCCCCGGTTGGATAAAACCCAAGAGCAGGCCCAGGAGAAGTTGTAGCTGTAGCAGGACCAAATTGAGGATAATCCCTTCCAAAGATATAATAACCAGACCCAAACAAATCGATACTGTTTACAAAATCAAGGGACTGCACACCTCCAGGAAGGTAGGACGCCATGTTACCATTTGAATCACGGGAAAGGTCATTGATAACATTAACTGATATCGGGATGGGCAAGGCACCGCCATTAGGATCAGGTCGGGAAAGATTGCCAAATACACCCGCAAATGGTGTTGCCAGAACTGAAGGATTACTATTTACAAGATTGGGAAAAAGTAAGCTATCACCATTTTGGGGCAGTCCAGGTTGCCCACCCGAAGGAGCCCAGTTACTAGCTAAATTATTTAGAAATGAACTAAATGTAGGGTCCCCAAAAGCAGGGGGCGGGCCAACAGTGCCATTAGGGATCGCACTGCCATCCCACACACGAGTCGCACACTCCAACCTTTCCTCAAGTAATTCTAAAAAAGGATAAATAGGCTTACGATTTTTCTTTGAATCACGAAACTTGAAAATACTTTTGATATCAAAGGCCATGAGAACATCCTCCCAAAAGGTAAATGGGTTTACGACTATCTTGCAGCCACAAAAGCGGATGCATTAAAATTAATTAGGCCTGAAGTTGGAAGTAAAAATCAGGAGTGCTGGAATTATTGACGAAGCTATTATTGCCACCTAACAAGCAATTTAAAAACTTCCTTAAAGATGAGTGATTGATGAGATTTGTTTCGACTATAATAACATTAAGATCTGATTAATTTTGAATCCTAAAGAGATTGCACAATTGAAACTGTACCACGAACCATTCTTCAAATACGCTTTTTCAGAACAGAGAAAGATAGAAAAGATTCATCTACCAGAATTGAAATCCCATACCCACATCATCATATGTAAAAGCCCAGCCCCCTCTAAAAACAAAGATGATATCCTGTTCACGGGTACAACCAATGCCGACTGCTGGATGATTTTTCCCCATCCCTTGATAGTAATGGCAGGCGATATCTTTTACGCAATTGAACAGGAATCTAATGCTTAACCCAGCATCCCCATCCTTTCTTGTTGCAGGTATTCACGGCAATATAATGGTGAGTACTTTTATAAAAAAATCTAATGCGCTTCTCATAATGCGGGATTATCTTAAAAGCGATTTAGAAAACCGTAGGGTCAAAATAGTAATCCCAAACTTAACCCAAATAAACCAATCCCAATTACGCCTTAACTTCTAAATCCAATAAAGGCAAACAATCAATGAATAAAAATATTGTCGAGTTTTGTTCTGAATTCCCTTTCTCATCAAAAGAAGTTTTTGACTGGCACAAAAACGAATCTGCATTCCAAAGGCTTTCACCGCCTTGGGATGAAGTTCGAATCATAGAGCGAAGCAAGGGTATAGAAAAAGGCGCACGGACTATAATCGATGTTAGAATATGGCCCATTTGGAAACGATGGATTGCTGAACATACGGATTACACGGAAGGCAGATCTTTCACCGACATCCAGATTACAGGCCCTTTTGCATTTTGGCAGCATGAGCACCGCGTTTCACCACTGACCCCAAACGCCTCCACACTCACCGACCACATTGAATACAAACTACCCATGGGAATCCTTGGGGAAATTTTTGGTGGCT
>CAXNFS010000034.1:0-16746 GCA_964201235.1 Gemmataceae bacterium
CATTTTTCCAAAATCATTAGGAGTATCAACGATGCCTTTGCCAAAATGGTAGTGCCAGATGCGATTAACAATAACGCGCCAAGTAAGCATATTTGCAGGATTAGCGAGCCAATCCGCAAGGGCAATTCTGCGCTGGCCTTCATCATTTAGATCACGGATTTGAAAATCCGCCTTCAACCCTGGTACAGCCATAACGGCACCGGGTGCAACAAGTGCGCTTGGCTTTGAAATCTCACCACGGGCAAGAACATTAATTGGGCGTGGGGTAAGGGCAGGCCGAAAACTTCCCTCAGGTGTGTACTGATTAGTTCCACAGTAGACCATTGATTGAGGAGGCAACATTACCAACTCTTTTCCAATTCGATTTTCCCAAAGCCATTGCGCAACTTCAGCCCGCTGGGGATCAGTTCGTTTTTCTTGGGGTGTTTCTAAAATCATAGAGATATTAGCAGAAATGATTTTGTTGGCATCGTTTACAGAAACGGCCGTGGTTAACGCCAGCCGAAATCTGCCTATCAAGTGCATACGGCCATGCAACTGATCAAGTTCAACATTAACGATGGATCCCTCTTCAAACCCAACAGGTTTTTCAAATTCAAAAACCGCTTGGTGAGGTTTACCTTCTTCAGGATGTATTCCCCATGCTGTTTCGGCGTTGCCATCGATAGTTCGACCAATCCCCCAACCTTCCTGATTAAAATCAGCAGTGGCAGACTTTAACTTTACTAAAATCGATTTGTCTGGTTTACCCTTGGGATGGATATGAACTCTAACTTCAGAAAGATGCAGGTTGCCATTGATGGCACGCCCGGGGCCTTTGAAAGGCAAGTTTTCATTAGTTAAAACTTCAAGCCTTAAACCAGTAAGGGCAATTTTCGGAGTGGAAAAAGTCACCGAGTAGGTGTCTTTTTCGGGTGAAACACCAGAGGCAACAATCGAGTTATCTGGTAAAAGCTGTAAGGATGAACCCTTTTTAGAAACGAACAATTCTGGTTTCAAAATGGACCAGGAACCTGATCCATTGCGCCAATCTTTTTCAAAGTTTGTAGCCTCGTTTTGTATTTCTTTGGAAAGAAGGCGGGGTTCCACCCTGCCCTTTAATCCGCGAATCGTTTGCAAGTCCGATTGCAAAGATGATCGTTTTTTTGAAACAACAGGATCAGAGTCATAAACTCGTTGGGCTTTATCGATACCCGCAAAAACCGCTTGAAGGGAATAATAATCGGCCTGGGTTATGGGGTCGAATTTATGATCATGACAACGGGCGCAGTGAACAGTTAGACCTGCGAAGGTAGTCATGGTCGAAGCGACAATGTCATCCCGATCAAGATTTCGTGCGATCTGGCGGTCGATGGAATTCTCGTTTATGTCTCGTAGTCCGCTTTCATCCCAGGGGCCTGCTGCAAGAAATCCGGTTGCAACCACTGCCATGGGGTCTTCAGGATATAAAACATCGCCTGCGATTTGTTCCCTAAGAAAACGCGCATACGGTTTATCATCATTAAATGAACGAATCAGATAATCCCTATAAGGCCAAGCATTAGGCCGGAAACGATCCTGATCTTGGCCGTGTGAATCTGCGTAGTGGGCCACATCAAGCCAATGCCTTGCCCAGCGTTCTCCATATCGGGTGGATGCAAGTAATCGATCAACCAACTTTTCATACGCATTGGGATCCGCATCATCAAGAAACGCAAGCAGTTCAGAAGGAGTTGGAGGAAGGCCAGTAAGGTTGATAAAAACCCTTCGGGCAAGGATTCGTTTATCAGCCTCCGGGGATGGCTTTAAACCATTCGCTCGAAGGTTATCAAGAATAAAGGAATCAATTGGATTTCGAACCCATGCAATAGCTTCTTTTGGTTGCAGCGGAACCGAAGGACTTTTAATTGGAACAAAAGACCATCCGCCAAGAGTATCAGAAACCGCTTTAGAATTTACAATTTCCGAAGGTATAACCGCGCCTTGAATGATCCATGAAAGTAGTTTTTGGATTTGAATTGCAGTCAACGGATCGCCCTTAGGCGGCATTCGCTCAAAATCTTTTGCACCCTTGATATGAAGGATAATCGAGCTTTCTTCTGGTGTTTTCAGATTAATAATCGGCCCGGACAACCCTCCCTTTTTAATCCCCATAGGTGTATCCAACCTAAGGCTACCACGCTGTTTCGCAGAATCGTGGCACTCAAAGCATCGCGCCTTAAGAATGGGTTGGACATCGAGGGCAAAATTAATTTTCAGCAGATTCGGTACAGTTTCATCAAAAGAAAAAGCTGCAGAGGAAAAGAAAAAGTTCAGGAGAAAAACAATCGCACCGGCAAAACAAGACCGACTAATTAAACAGGATTCGGAATTGCAATAACTCATACTGTTCCTTAAAACTTACTAAAAACCTAAACTCATAAAAGACTATTTAGAAAACAAAAATGCGACCTTGGCAGAGATATCTTAATTTGCAGATAATTAGTGGGCAAAAAATCATCAAACCACCAGCAAATCTCAAGAGATTAAGTCTACCTTTAGGAAAGGTCGTGTCAAGGATGGAATCATTGAAAGAGAATTGAAACGAATTGGTACCAAAAAAAACGCCAACAATCGTAATGACTGTTGGCGCAATATTTAAACTATGCTGTTTCCACTAGGGAAACAGAAAGTTCTAGCGATTCCTAAGATTGGAAAGGAAACCGCTGGAGGTGCGATTGCCAAGCTTTTCGCTGATGCGATCGGAAAGCTTAGGGGCATCAGCATCACGACGAAAACGGCTAAGCATACGCTTTTCTTCAACAACAGTTGTTGTTGTCTTAGCTTCGGGAACAACTTTAGCTGCTGGTGCAGCCTTTTCTTGTGCGAAAGAAGGCAAAGTCATTGCTGCAAAAACAAAAGCTGAAACATAAAACTTCTTCATATCTGCTCCTTGAAAATAAAATCCTAAAATCCCTACTACTTAATATGACCGATCCTAAACAAGAATCAGAAAATACCACACAGCAGGAAAACCGGGTAAACTTAGATCGAAGTATCATTCATGAAAACTTCAAAACAATCTATACTTCCCGATTCATACAGTTGGTGATCTTAACAGGTAAATCAAGAAATTAAACAATAAAATAATAATTTTTTTCGCCCTCCGAAAACAAGCCAAATACCTGAGTTCTAGGCCGGTTATTTGTGATTTTCAACAAATTCTGAACCGAAACAAATTATCTCGCATTGTGCTTAGGAGTAAACTTTTCTTCATTGCCAGCAGCATCAATCGCCTTAGCTTCCACCACTACCCCTGCAGCCAGATCATCAAGTAAGATTTTCCAGTTTGCAAAACCGGGAGTTAGCATGGTTGCTTCCTTGCCATTAACCAAAACTTTTACGACCGTGCCGTTATCGGAGGCAACCCCTTCCACCAAAATTTTAGCACCCACTTTTTGAATTCTGGTAATCACCGAAAAGGGTGGCAGATCATCAACAAGCTTGGGGAACTGTGGGAATGGAACATCCGTGACTTCCTTAACTTGGGATTCATCCCCAGTAAAGAAGCTTACCTTTTTAAAATCCTTCTCATTCGATTTATAATCTTGGGTTCGAGTGCTGGCGACCAATGCAGTCTTGCCCACACCAAACCAATCATGAACATAAACATCAACGCCATGGGGGAACTCGGGTTTCAATCTGGGGCCACCCCCAAGATTAACAACAGCTCTATTGCCACTTTTATCATTCCAATTCACGACCTTCAAATTTTTGAAGTGCGATTGCGCTTTTCCAGTTGGGTTTTGCTCAGAAATCTGAATCAACGGCATGCCCCCAGATCTGCAATCATCAAAAGTAAGACCATCCACTACAAGCAAACCATATTGAACACCAAGATCATCATGACCACGATTAAAAGGCTCGGTGTTGGTTTTGCTAATGGAAACATTCTTGTAGAAGTGATTATCAAAATTGGGATGGTAAACACCATAAGAAGCCTGATGAATATCAAGATTTTCAACCACAAGGGAAGGAACCTGAGGCCTGAAAGCATAGTGGATGTCCCAGATTTTCAAGTTGCGCACCACAAAAGGATGGCTGATATCCGGCCCCACTCGGTTAACACCCTCGCCAAGGTTAACGCCATAAAGCCCATGGCTACTATGAACCTCGTTGCCATCAAATTTAACAAATGGAAGGGTTCGTATATCAGTGGTTTTGTAGGTACCATCAGGTTGCAGTATATTGAAATCGAGCTTCAAAGAACTAGTTTGAGTTGCTTCATATCTGAAACCATAAAGCCCGCACTCTGCAGCAATATTATTGGTAAAGGTATTAAGACTATTGGCCCACCAAAACCCAGCGCCTTCATTTTGATCAAAGCCCAAAACCTGCTTGGGAAGTCTCTTCCCCGCTTTCGCCATGATTGCAAGATTGCGATCAAGAATATTATTCACTTCCGTGCCATCTTCCAGAAAGAACCCATGACCAATACTTTGATAGCCCACATTATCGTGAACATAAAGATAGTTGGTTCCATGAATGGTAACCCAACGATTATGGCTATCCCAAATCGAATTACCTTTAAGGAATCCACCACGCATGGTCTCGCCTGCAAGATGAAAATGAATGCTGTAACGACCAAGGGTGTTTTTTTTGCCCAAGTGTCTGAATTCGGTATAGGCAAGCGAACCTGTTGAATCTCGGTGATACATGGTATGGCCTCGTTCGCCATCGGGGTTTGCAGATTCAATCACTATATTTCGACTAAGGTTAGCAACTTCAGCGCGATAATTTCCCTCACCCGAATGATTCATAGTAAGCGGGGTGTCAATCGTAATTTCTTGGCCTTTGATGGCAGAGATGATGCGCTCTTCTGAATCAGATTTGTCTTTTTTTAAGCCATGGGTTCGTGAACCTGTGACTACTATTTTGTCGCCCACTTTCCAACCATTAATGCCCTCTGCAACATTTAGGGTTTTATCATCAACAACTGCATTTTTCGCCAACTTGACCCACGATCGATCAAGTATTGCACCATGGGTTTCCCAGCGGCCTCCGCAACAAACAATCGCAGGGCAGGAATCTTTTTTCATGCCTTCTTGATAATGAAGCCGAATGATTGCTTTTTTATCTGCATGAACAGGGTTGGATGCGTTACCAATTTCAAACACAGGCATATTGGCAACTTTATCTGGGGCAACAAAATGCCCATCACATTCAAAACCTTCTTCGCTGTATTCCTCGCCTGGTTGAACCCGGATCAGGCCGATTTCAAGGCGGGTATCTTTAGTTGGGTCGAATCTCAATTCTCCGCCAATTTGCATACCACGAATTATTTCTGTTGAAGCAACATCATAAAGCACCTTGTGCCCGGGTCGGATAATTACTTTATCGCCTGCCTTGGGTATTTTTTTTGATTCCCAAGTTGCGGGATCAGACCAGACGCCACTTTTTATGGTGCGTACTGGAACGGTATCTGCCCCCGGCAAAAACGAAACAGAGAAAATCGCAGCGATATAAAGTGAATTCATAAGACATTCCAGTAAATACAAAAGGTGGGAGTTAATTATCTATCTCAAAATAATTATGGCACAATACCCCAATAGTTTAAACACTAAACTTTCACTCTAGAGGTAAAAACCACATGAAAGCATTCCATCAAATATCAAGAATCTTTTTGCTAGTTTTAATTTGCATGGGCTTCTCTGGTGCAAGCGTCATTTTCAGCCAAAGTACTGTAGAAATCGCCAAAACTCTTTCAATCATTGATCCCACGGTAGCCAAGGATAAGTTTCAGGAAGTATTTAATAACCAAGATTGGGAAGAAGTAAGAAATCAAATTAAAGGTGCAAATGCAAAAAGTAGTGCTGAGTGGAAAAGTATTACAACAAAAGAAGGTTGGGAGAAGTATTCGCATCTAAAGCTTGCGCAATTAAAAACATCGCTCGGAAAATTCCCAGAGGAAACAACCCAACTAAATTACAAGGTATTAAAGTCAATCCCAAGGGATGGGTATACCATTGAATGCATTGCATATGAAAGCAGATCCGGGTTCTGGGTTACAGCAAATCTATACCGCCCTAAAAATGCAACCCAAGCGCAGCCCGGCATAATCATCTGCCCTGCGCATCACACTCCTAAAGAAAACAAAGAATTACAAGAGATGGGAGGCATCTGGTCCCGGGCTGGATGCATGGTTTTGGTGTTGGATAATCTTGGTCATGGTGAAAGAAGGCAGCACCCATTTGAGAGCGCAGATTCCTACCCCAAGCCCTTTCGCTCAAGCCGTCAGGATTATTTTTTTCGTTACGACCTTGGTGTTCAATTACAACTTCTTGAAGAAAGCCTGATGGGTTGGATGTATTGGGATATTCACCGTGGTGTGGATCTTTTACTGGCACAAAAAGGCATAGCCAAGGATAAGATCATTTTGTTGGGCGCAGTTGCAGGTGGAGGCGACCCAGCAGCAGTAGCAGGAGCGCTTGATAAAAGAATTGCGGTGGTGGTTCCATTTAATTTTGGAGGCCCCCAACCTGAAACCAAGTACCCGCTTCCATCAGATGCAGAAACCACTTTTAATTATGCAGGTGGAGGCAGTTGGGAATCGACAAGAAATTTACGCTTATCAGCAAAAGATGGTTTTCTCCCTTGGGTAATTGTTGGCTCTATCGCACCCAGAAAGTTAATCTATGGTCACGAATTTTCGTGGGATCAAGAAAATGACCCCGTATGGAAGCGCCTGCAAAAAATTCATCAACTTCATGGAACAACAGATTCCCTTGGATTTACAACAGGCAGGGGAAGTGTGAAAGGCTCTTCGCCAGAAGATTCTCACTGCACCCATATTGGCAGAACACATAGGCAAAACATTCATGTGTTATTAGAAAAATGGCTCGATATCAAGGATGTTAAAGATACGCCTCTAGAAAGCCTAGCTGCCGTAACTCTGAAATGCCTCGAAACAAAAATAGCAAAAGATGAGTGCCCCGTTAAAATTCAAGCTCATCTTGAAAAGCTTGCCCAAAACCAGATTGATGATGCTTTTAAAAAATATCCCACACCCATGACAAATGAAACTCTTGCATCATTCAAGAAAGATTGGGCTAATAAACTCGGGGCGATCGAATCAGCCATGGTTGCTGAAGTTGTCAGCAGAGAAAACACAATCTCTGAAAACATTTCAATTACTAAAGCGCTGCTCAAGACCGAAAAAGAACATCATGTACCATTGATTCTTCTTAAGCGAGCGAACATTAAAGCCCCATCAAATAAGATTGCAATCATGATTTCTCAAGGCGGAAAAAAGAGCTTGCTCGAAAACCGCTCATCACAAATTGCAGCACTTTTACAAGAAGGAGTTACAGTATGCCTGCCTGATATCAGGGGCACGGGAGAATTAAAAACAGGAACTTCCCGCGGGCGAAACAGTAGCGCAACTTCGCTATCCTCTTCTTTAATGATGACGGGCGATCTGCGAATCACAGGCCAACTGCGCGATCTTCAATCAGTTTTCGCATGGCTCAAAAAAGAATCATCCCATCCTTCACCGCAGTTTCTACTGTGGGGAGACTCGCCTTTTAAAACAATCCCCCACAACACTAATTTCAATCTCCCCCGCGATGATGATTCCATCCTTCCCATGCAACCAGAACCTCTTGGCGGTATGCTAACTCTGCTCTTTGCACTATTCAACGATGAGGTTAAAGCAATCACCATCCAAGGGGGATTAACATCCTACGCTTCCACTTTGAATCATCATCTGGTGCAGCTTCCGCATGAAACTGTAATTCCTGGCATATTTAATATGGGGGATATTTCTTTACTAATCAACGCACTTGGGTCACGCACGATGTTTCTTAATCAAATGGTGGATGGATTAAACCGCGAAGTTGCAGAAACGAAACTAGAACAACTCATTATGAATAATGCGAAAGAAAGAAAGCTGCCCAATAATATCCATCTTGAAGAAGTGAACCTTAAAACAATTCTTAAAAGCCTTGCAACAAACTAAAGCATTTGAAATGTAGACTCACCCAACGCAGTGTGGGAGGGTAAATAGAATTTTATACAATACAACCCATATCAATGAATTGATTGGAGAGATAAGAAATTGAATGTAAAACACAAGGCGGATGTGGCGCTATTAACGGATCGCAGGTATGAATCCATGGCGGCTTTACCGGGCGATTGGTACCTCGGCAATATCCTTGAAGATGATGGGTTGCTTCAAAAGGCACTGGAAAAACAAGGGATCTCATCTGCAAGGGTGGACTGGGCTCGTAAGGATGTAGATTGGTCGCAGTACAAGTGCGTAGTTTTTCGCACCACATGGGATTACTTCGACCGCTTTGAAGAATTCTCTCGATGGCTTGACGCTGTCAGCAAGCAGACCAAATTATGCAACCCATGCTCCATGATCAAATGGAACATGGATAAGCACTACCTCAAAGATCTTGAATTAAAAGGGATTCCTGTAACACCATCACGATTTGTAGAAAAAGGAAGCACATTAAACATGGAGGATGAGATTTTAAAATCGGGGTGGCATGAATTAGTGATCAAGCCTTGTGTATCTGGAGCTGCGAGGCACACTTACCGAGTAAATAAGTTGAATGCCAAAGTAATCGAGAGAGTAGTTAATGAACTTCTAACGCATGAATCGTTTGTGTATCAACCTTTTTTGGAAAGTGTTCTAACCCAGGGTGAGGATGCGCTGATGCTTTTTGATGGGAAGTTTTCCCATGCGATTCGCAAGCTTGCAAAGCCTGGGGATTTTCGGGTTCAAGATGATCATGGTGGAACCGTGCATGATTACCAGCCCGATGCCGAACAAATTGAGTTTGCAGAAAAAGCGATGGCTGTTTGTAGCACCCTTCCAAGCTATGGCAGAGTAGATACAGTGCGGGATAATCAAGGAAAATTAGCCTTGATGGAGCTGGAAATGATCGAACCTGAATTGTGGTTACGCAAGCATCCCCCTTCTGCAAAGCTGTTTGCAGAATCAATTGCAAGAGTCATTAGGGGATAAGGTTCTTGGTTTTCTTCGTCTTTATCTGGCTAAAGTGATCAGTTTATGTCATTATCTAGTACTAGATACCTACCTGATTTTGGGGATGATACATGACCTTATCCAAACACAATCACGATCATTCGTTTAAGTTTCTCAATCCGTTGGAAAGAGAAGGATTAGTTTTTTCGAATCGCAGAAACTTTATCAAGGCAGGCATTGCTGGAATGGGCGGACTGACTTTGCCCGGGTTGCTAAGGCAAAGGGCGGATGCGGCGAATGCAGGAAAATCATTACCCGGAAAGAAAGCAGTGATTCTTTTATGGATGGCGGGGGGCCCTAGCCAGATTGATAGTTGGGATCCGAAGCCCGATCGCCCGTTACAAAATCGTGGGCCTTTCGCAACCATCCCCACTGCGATTCCAGGCGTGCGCTTTTGCGAACATATTCCTAAACAAGCTGCAATGATGGATAAAATCACCATCATCAGATCGGTTGATGCACAGGGCAGCAATCACGAACCTAATACCGTGTTTCAGACCGGCAACCGCGAAGCAGAACCCCGTTCCAACAATCTGGCTAAATATTACCCTGCAATTGCCTCGATCATCGCCAAGCATCATGGTTCCAATCATCCTGCAATGCCTCCTTATGTTTCTTTTTCAAAAGGTAGAAGCCATGTTGCATATGCGGGGTACTTAGGAAAGCAGTACGATCCATTTCCTGGAGACAAGGCAACGAAACTTCCGATATACGATTCGGTTGGTGTTGATTCGGGAAAAATTAGCGAAGGCGATTTGTTCAAGCTGCCTAAAGAAGTAGATCTTACGCGCATTGGCGATCGGACTACGCTTCTTAAGAAGTTTGATGTACTACGAAGGGAAATGGATAACAGCGGAAACTTTGATGCGATGGATCGATTTGGGCAGCAGGCAATGGAGATCGTTGCAGGGGCTAAGGCCCGTGATGCCTTTGATCTTTCCCGCGAGCCTGAGCGCACCCGTGAAAAGTATGGCAAGCATCTTTGGTTTCAGCAGGCATTGCTTGCGCGCAGATTAGTCGAAGCGGGGGTCAGCTTTGTTACTTTAGATCTTAGTTACCATACTGCATCGGGGACATGGGATACGCATGGTGATAACATCCCGCCTTATGGTGGTATTAGTAAAGGTTTGAAGCCTTTGCTACCCTTGTTTGATCATCTTTTCACGACTTTGATTCAAGATCTTGAGCAGAGGGGCTTAATTGATGATGTATTGGTGGTTGCGATGGGAGAATTTGGCAGAACGCCACAAATGGGAACTCAGGGAAGCACGGATGGGCGCAATCATTGGCCAAAAATCATGTCAATGGCCCTTGCAGGAGGGGGATTGAAACATGGTCAGGTTATTGGGGCATCAGAGGCGGATGGCGGCACGATTAAAGAGCGCCCAGTGCTTCCGGGCGACCTTGCTGCCACTATTTACCAGCATATGCAAGTACCTTTAGATGCAACTTATCTTGATCCGAGTGGCAGGCCCCGATTTATCCTAGACCACGGACAACCCATCCAAGAATTGTTTTAATTATTATTCTTTGAGCACTTTTAACTTGAAGAAACACCTCTTTTATTGAAAATAGTTATGGTAGTTTCTCAAGAGTTAATTTCATGAGTTCGGCATCTTCGGGCAAAGATCAAAAGGTATCCAAAGAATGGACACCCCGCATGTGGCAGGGTTGTATCTTTCATTCTTGGATCCGGATGCTTGCCAAAAACCACTTCCTCATGCATCCCAGCAAGCTTTATATTGGCTGCAATATTACTGCTATCAGCACGCTTCATTTAGGGCTAAGGTTGTTGCAAAAAGGGTTGTACGGCACAATTCCCGAGAATACGCAACTCAAACAGCCGCCTGTTTTTATCATTGGGCATTGGCGAACCGGTACCACTCTGCTGCATGAACTACTAATCTTAGATCCTAGGCATAATTTCCCAAATACTTATCAATGCCTAGAGCCAAATCATTTTCTTTTGACTGAAAAGTTTTTCAAAAGTTATTTCAATTTTCTACTGCCATCACGCAGACCAATGGACAACATGGAAGCCGGTTGGGATAAGCCCCAGGAAGATGAATTCGCCCTTTGCATGATGGGCCAACCTTCGCCCTATCTTGATGTAGCATTCCCCAATAATCGGCCAATCGATAAGGATGCTTTTGAAATAGATAGTTTGCCAAAGCATAAAAGAGAAGGATGGAAGCAGGATTTTAAAAGGTTTCTTTCTGAATTGACGTACAACGATAACCGCCGGTTGGTGTTAAAATCTCCCACGCATACCGCTAGGATTCGAACTTTATTAGAGTTATTTCCTGATGCACGGTTCATTCATATCGTGCGTGATCCGTATGTGGTTTTCCCCTCGACCGTGAACTTGTGGAAATCGCTTTATGATACGCATGGCATGCAAACTCCCAATTATAAGGGCATAGAGGAGAAGGTTCTTTCGGAATTTAATATTCTGTACAACTGTGTGGATAGGGATAAATCGCTGCTAAAACCCAATCGATTTATTGAATTACGCTACGAAGATTTGATCCAAAACCCCTTTCCCATAATCGAAAATATGTATCAACAATTGGAACTAGGCGACTTTTCGATGGCAGCCCCGCATGTTCAACGCTATCTTGATAATCGGAAAGATTACAAAACCAACAAGTACAAGCCCCTAGAGCCACGCTTGCTTGAATTGATCAACGAGCGCTGGGGCAAGGTTATCGATCGCTATGGCTACCCACGAAGGGAAGCAGGGGCATCTTTGTTGATGTAGTTTCTTTTTGGTTTTAATTATTACTCAAGTGAATAGGGGATTTTATAATGGGTCGAACGGTAACTTTTAAGAATGAAGCAAAAAATTTGGTAGGCGCAGAAATCAAAGTGGGTGATAAGGCCCCAGATTTTAGCTGCTTAATTGGCCTTGATGTGAACACTTTGGCCCACACTGGAGCAAAGCCAAGATTGTTTAGCGTAGTTCCATCTTTGGACACAGGCGTTTGCAGCATGCAGACCAAAAAATTCGAATCAGAGTTGGCAGATGTAAATGATAAAGTCTCCACTTACACAGTAAGCTTGGACCTTCCTTTTGCCCAGAAGCGTTTTTGTGGCGCAGAAGGTATCAGCCATATGCAAACTCTTTCGGATTGCCATAATCATTCTTTTGGCAAGAATTATGGTGTTTTGTTGGAAGGACTGCCTTTACCTTTGTTAACCCGAGCAGTTTTTGTGGTCGACGCCCACGGCAAAGTGGTACACGCAGAGTATGTGCCTGAAGTAACCAATCATCCAAACTATGATGCAGCAATTGCAGCACTTAAAAAGTGTTTGTAACTATATTGCTTATAAGGGTTTAGAGCTAAAGCACCTAGGTTTTCTGGGTGCTTTTAGTTTTTTAGAGTGGGTTAAAGCGGGTAAAGGTTATGGCCTTTGGCAGAGCAAAGGGATTATTCCTGTAATACCAATTATTCCAGCTCACGAGATATCTATTTGATCTGATCGCAAAGCATTTTTGTTGCGCCGGTTTTAAACTCGATTAACTTGAGTAAATCGGAAAAAAATAGGTAAAAAAGTCATGATTGATTATGACTTTAAGGGTTTGGCAAAGTAGCCCCTCCTATAATGAAATGGTTTTTGAAGTTGGTTATTTGGAGATTACGATGATGTTAAATTTGCGCTCAAAGATTGCTTTTTCAACGCTGGCATTCCTAGCACTTGGGCAAAACCCCGCTTCCGCTGCTTGGAATAATGTTTATCAAGTAAGCTGCAATACCGCCAAGGCGACCAATTCAACCTCGAATTATCAACCTGCGCCAACCCCTTGCAATCTGCCCGGTTGCACCCAACAAATTTGCCAACAGCAAAATTGTTCCACCCGATATGTGCAAAAATTCTACTACGAACCTGTAACCTCCTACGAATCTACTTCGTACTACGAACCTGTAACTTCCTACAAAACCAGCTATTACTACGAACCCGTTACTTCCTACAAAACCAGCTATTACTACGATCCTTCCCAGTGTGGTTATCAGCAGATGGCAACACCAGTTACCAGCTATCAGTTGAAGGCCCAAAATTGCCCTGTAAATTCCTACATGCTCAGAACCGCTTTAAAGCCTGTGACAAGCTATAAACAATCTTATTATTACGAGCCACAAACCACTTGCTGCAATACTTCCGTGGGTGTACCTGTAATGCCCCAAGTTGCAGCCCCCTGCACCACTCCTGCAGCACCTGTGCCAAATCCTAATATTGCACCAGGCGTAAATGAACAACGCGCAACGCCTTCCCCTGCACCCGCAGCAGTAGCCCCCGGTATCAACGAAAATAGGGAACTTGCTCCTAATCCCACCAACAGCAGTAGATCTTCTGTAATCCCCGGAAAAACTGTTTCCCCGGTTATGCCTGCTCCCCAGGTTCCTTCTTCTGTTAGGTTGGATCGCATTGTTTCCTTAAAGGCAGCTTCCAATCTTCAAGGCAGCGTGGTTACCGCAAATCATCTTCCTGCCAATAACGCAAAGCTTTTTCTGGTTCACGAAACTGTGCGCGGATTAAAAGTAAATGTTACCACCGATGCCAATGGCATGTTTTCCACTACTGTTGAACCCGGCAACTGGTTGGTTTATCTTGCTGATGTTGATGGCAGAGCTGTTTTCCAAAAGCAGATCGAAGTGAAATCCTCCGAACTTCAGACGATGAAGCTAGTAAGCCGTTAATTTTTTCATCGATAGTTCAATCAAATGCAGGGTGAAAGCCCTGCATTTGTTCGTTTACACCTTCCTGTTTTACCTAGTTTTACAACTTTTGTGTTAAGCTGTTCCGATTATAATAATTGTAAATATTGTGCCTATACCTTCGCATGGTAGGGTAGTTCTATTTGGTACCTTTCATTTAATTATTCTCCCTTTATGGATCGATATGAATATTACGCAAGTACATGGATGTGTTTGCCAAAGGTAGGAATAAAATTTGCTCTCCTAATTTTATTCTGCTCCCTACTTTTAGTAGAATCTGTTTTGATACCGTAAGGATTACGAGAGGAATTTATCATGTGGACATCTTTATTTGTTAGTGGATTATTAGCAACTGCGCAAACCCCGCTAGAAAAACTAGCGATTCCAGTTGCCCCTGTTTCTGTTGTTCAAGCCCCAGCAGCTCCTAAAAGCGCAGCTCCTATGGCTCCTTTAGCCCCTGGCCAACAGCCCATGGCTGAAGAAAAGAAAGAAGAAGAAAAACAAGAAGAAGCAGCCCAAAAGTTTCTGCTTATGAAGCTTCTTGATGGCCGTACCGGTGGCGAATTCCTTGATAAATCAGGGATCACCATCAAAGGTTATGCAGATATGAACTATACTGCATCCACTGCCAAGGGTGTAAACCTTCCAATGGCGATGAACTATAAAGCCAACCAGTTCTTGCTTGAACAGAACTCGATCATCATCGAGAAAGCTGTTGATACCAAAGCCAATGAAAGAACTTGGGGCTTTACGATGATGGGTCTTCTTCCAGGTAGCGATTATCGCTTCACCTTGCAGAACAACCTTATGGATAGCCAGCTTACCGACAATAACGGACAGCCAAACACTTATGGTGTTGATGCTCCCCAGTTCTTTGTCGAAACCTACAATCCTAACCTTTTAAAAGGTGTGGACACCAAGGTAGGCCGCTTCTATACCATCCTATTCAACGAAAGTATCGACCCCACCCAGAATAAACTGGTGAGTCGCGCACTTACTTTCATGAATAATCCTTTCACCCACACCGGTGTTCTTACTGCATCCAAATTGGATGATCGTTGGACAATGTACAACGGTTTGACATGTGGTGCAGACGTGTTCTTTGGACCTTCAGGCAAAGCTTCCTACCTTGGTGGTTTGAAGTGGGAATCTGAAGACGCTGGAACAAACTTCAGCTTGAACACCCAGCTTACCGACCCTAGCTTCAACCAGACCCAAGGTACTGCCAACACTTATGATGTGTTTGAAATTCAGTTCAACCACAAGATCAATGATAAGTGGTCTTATACCTCAGATACCATGTACTCCTTCATCAACAACTGGGATTCGAACGCTTTTGGTACCACGATTACTGATAGGGACGAAGCCAACCCAATAGCTTACAAAGGTTGGGCCAACTGGTACGGCTTTGTCAACTACTTGACTTACAATGTAACTGACAAGCTTTCTACCACCAGTCGTGTTGAATTCTTTAAGGATACCGAAGGCGTTAGAACTGGCTTCACCGGCCTCTACACCACCCTTACCCAAGGTATCACCTACAAAATGTACGAAGATCAATTGTGGGTTCGTCCAGAGTTCAGGTATGACAATAACTCCGTCTCGAAGGCTTACAACAACGATGGAACCCCATCTAATGGTTTGTTCACCTTCGCAATCGATGTGATCTTACGATACTAACATCGAAAGTGTGAGTAGTAAAAAGCAAGAGGCTCGGGGAAACCCGGGCCTCTTGTCTTTATTTATTCAGATGGTTTCAATTACTTCAGGTTGGCCTGAATGGTATCAAGAACAAATCATAACCCCTCAGATTTTCCCACCCTAACAACAGATTTGCAAAGTTATCCCAATTACAATCTTAGTTGCTTTAATTCGATTCATCCATCTGTATGGTCGATAAGAAGTATAGGAATATCCTCCTTACTTTGTTTTTACATGTTGTTAAATAATTTAAGGCTGCGGAAGGGCGGTTGTCTTGTTGCTATCTTTGTTCATCACCGGATTATTAGCAACTGCGCAAACCCCTTTGGAAAATCCTGCACTTCCAGTTACTCCTGCTCCCATGGTTCCAGCGCCTAGTAGTGCAACCCCCGTGGCTGAAGAAAAGCAAGAAGAAGCCCAAAAGTTCTTCTTAATGAAGATTCTTGAAGGCCGTTCCGATGGCGAGTTCCTTGATAAATCAGGGATCACCATCAAAGGTTATGCAGATATGAACTATACTGCATCTACTGCCAAGGGTTCAAACCTTCCAATGGCGATGAACTATAAAGCCAACCAGTTCTTGCTCGAACAAAACTCGATTATCATTGAGAAAGCTGTTGATACCAAAGCCAAGGAAATGACCTGGGGGTTTACCGTAATGGGCATTCTTCCTGGCAGTGATTATCAATTCACCGTGCAAAACAACCTTATGGATAGCCAGCTTACTGACAATAACGGGCAGCCTAATACCTATGGCGTTGATGCTCCCCAGTTTTTTGTCGAAACCTACAATCCTAACTTTGCTAAAGGTTTGGATACGAAGGTGGGCCGTTTTTATACCATCCTATTCAACGAAAGCATCGACCCCACCCAGAATAAACTAGTGAGCCGCGCACTTACTTTCATGAATAATCCTTTCACCCACACCGGTGTTCTTACTTCAACCAAATTGGATGATCGTTGGACTATGTACAACGGTTTAACATGCGGCGCAGATGTGTTCTTTGGACCTTCAGGCAAAGCCTCTTATCTTGGCGGTTTGACTTGGGCATCGGAAGACGATGGAACCAACTTCAGTTTCTACACTCAGCTTACCGACCCAAGTTTCAATAGTTCACAAGGTACTGCCAACAGTTTTGATGTGTTTGAAATCCTGTTCAATCACAAGATCAATGATAAATGGTCTTTCACTTCGGATACCATGTATTCCTTCATCAACAATTACAATTCGGCTGTCGCAAAAATCCCGCTTATTTCAACCATTGTTAATGGTAATCAACCCCCGACGAATTACCAAGGTTGGGCTAACTGGTA
>CAXNFS010000035.1:0-16635 GCA_964201235.1 Gemmataceae bacterium
TGCGGATATCGGGGCAGGCATCACACGGGGCCGATTAAAGGCAGGGTAATGGTAAAGGTGGAGCCTTTTTCCAGGGTTGAAGTAACAGAAATGGTGCCACCCATGGATTCAACAATCGCTTTGCAAATACTAAGTCCCAAGCCATTGCCGCCCAAAGCTTCAGCGTTTTTAGTGTGCGATCTATCCGCTTGAAAAAACCTGTCGAAAACTTTGCTCTGATCTTCTTTGGAAATCCCCACCCCAGTATCAGATACATTTAAAACAATCTTGCTGGCTTCCTTATAAAGCTCAACAACGATGGTTCCGCCTTCGGGAGTAAACTTCAACGCGTTATCGATAAGATTGTTGACCACCTGTTGAATCTGCCTGGCTTCGCCAAGTACAAGAGCAGGGCTTGTAGAATCAAGTTTGAAATGAATATGTTGTTGTGAAGCAACATCTTTAAACATATCGTAGGATTTTTCGATGATGCGATCCATCTGAATTACATGATGCGGAATATTTGCCCCCGCTTCGGTCTCAGCAAGCAATAAAAGTTGGTTGATGAGTAATCTGAAGTGTTCACATTTATCAGAAATTTCGCCCAGGGTTTCGCGGTATTCTTCCGGCGTTCGCTCTCGGGCAAGCGCCAATTCTGAAGCAGCGCCAATTGCGGTAAGTGGAGACCGAAGCTCATGGGCAGCATTGGCAACAAACTCTCGCTTTTTTTGGATAAAATCTGCGATGCGATCAAGAAAACCATTGATAGTGAACGTTAACCTATCGAGCTCATCCCCCGTACCCTTGATAATAAATCTTTCCGTCAGATTCTGGGGCCTAAGCCTCGAAGTAGTATTAATGATATCTGCAATGGGTTTTGTAGCTTGAACCGCAAGAATATAACCACCAACTGGGGCGATAAGCACCACAAAACCCATCGAAGCAAGCATGAGCCAGCTTAGGCTTTCGACATCTTCTTCAACGAGATCCATGCGGGATCCTACCCTGAATCCCGAGAAGTCTTTTGCGACATTCCCTTGAAGGCTTTTGTCGAGAAAGCGAAACCCTTCAGAAGTCAGAAGTGTGTTTGAAATTCTGACGGGATTTTTAGGCAGCGGTATTCCCTCAAGATCCAAACTACTGAAGACGGGCTTTTTGTTTTTGTCATACAACTGAACGAAGAGGCCACGATGCTTGTGGCTGGCGGTATGCCTTTCGATTTCTGCACGGATGTCATTAAGATCTGGATGCATTGCATTTGCTGCAAGTTCAATTTCGATGGCATCTTCCCGCAGTAGCTGGTCGGTCTCTCGGAGGAGTGTGACCCGGAAAGAGGTGCGTAATGCAATGAGGGTAAGAACTACGGAAATTAAAACGACAGAGATATTCCAAAGCATCAGGCGAAAGCGAAGGGTTTTAAACAACGAATTAATTCGAAATAAGAACATAGCCACGGCCTCTAACTGTTTCGATAGGCGCAACACCAGAACACTTCCTTAGTTTATTACGCAATCGGTTGATATGCACTTCAATAACATTGGTTGTTCCTTCCCAATCTGATTCCCAAAGGTGTTCGCAAAGCATGCGTTTAGGCAGAACTTGGCCTGAATTTCGAATAAGAAGCTCAAGGATTGAGAATTCTGTAGGGGAAAGAATGATTTCGGTTTTTCCTGCAAGAACCCTTCGGGTGGTAAGATCCAACACCAACCCACCTGCTTCCAATATTGGGGAAGGCTTTAAAATAGCCCTTCTGCAAACAGCATCGATGCGGGCAAGCAATTCTGGGAAGGCAAAGGGTTTTACCACATAATCATCTGCGCCTGCTTTCAGGCCTGCGACTTTTTCCTCGACCGATCCCAATGCAGTAAGAAGAATAACCGGGGTTTTATCACCCGAAAGTCGAATGGATTTAAGAACCTCTAACCCGCTTAGTTTAGGTAACATTAAATCAAGAATAATAGCATCGAACTGATGGGTTTTGGCCTTATCAAAGCCAGTTTGCCCGTCTTTTTCCCAAATACATTCGTCTAAATTCTCAGCAAAAGCCTGCTTAACAGTTTTGCCAATGGCGAGGTCGTCTTCCACTAATAATATTTTCATATTCAGCCAGTTACTTGGTCAAAAGGTTAGAAATCAAACTTCCGCCTTAGTTAGTTTAAGGGCTTTTACCTTCTTAGGGCTTAACCTTACGGATTTGTAACCATAGAAAGGTTGTAAAATTCGATTTATGTTGGAAAATTAAATAAATGAAATCAATTAAAAAAGCTTCGGTCAAAAATTAATGAGGTCATTTAAATTATAAACATGAAACTATCTTTTAAACAAACGCTATTTAGTGATGCTTGGGCTGGATTCTTTGTCTTTTTAATAGCGTTGCCCCTTTGCTTGGGGATTGCCTCTGCAAGTGGATTCCCCCCCATTGCTGGGATATTCAGCGCAGTTATCGGGAGTATCATCCCCCTCTTTTTCAGCAACTCGGAATTAACCATCAAAGGGCCTGCAGCTGGACTTATTGCAATTGTTGCTGGCGCAGTGCAAGAATTCACCGAAATTTATGGCCACAACAGTAATGATCCGATGCTTGCCTACAAGTTAACATTGGGAATCGGAGTAGCTGCTGGCGTATTACAAATATTTTTCGGATTGATCAAAGCAGGAAAGTTTGCAGATTTCTTCCCTAAAGCTGCTGTGCATGGAATGCTTGCTGCAATCGGTATCATTATATTTTCCAAGCAAATTCATGTGCTTTTTGGCGTTACACCACTTTCGAAAACACCCTTCGATCTTTTAGGTGAAATCCCCGCAAGCTTGATGCAATGTAACCCTGAAGTATTTTGCATAGGCGCAGTAAGCCTGGCACTGCTATTTGGATTACCCATGCTGCCAGAAAAAGTTAGAAAAGTTTTACCCGCGCCGATGATCGTACTGATCTTAGGGATCACCTTAGGGTATGTTTTCGACCTTGAACATGAACACATGTACCTCTTTTTAGACAGTCATGAATACATGCTTGGGCCTAAATTCCTTGTAACCATCCCCGATAACATTCTTGAAGGGCTTACATTCCCCGATTTCACGGCAGTGTTTACCCTTACAGGGGCAAAATGGATTTTTTTATTCTCCATGATTGGAACCTTAGAATCCTTAATTAGCGCCAAGGCTGTTGACATGCTTGACCCCGAAAAACGAAAAACGAATCTGGATGGGGATATACTGGGAGTTGGTATTGCTAACACTGCTACCGCTTTGATTGGTGGCTTACCTATGATTTCTGAAATCCTTCGTAGCAAAGCGAACATCGATAACGGTGCCAAAAGCAGGTTTGCAAACTTCTTTCATGGTATGTTTCTTTTGCTATTTGTTGCGCTTGTACCATGGTTGATTCATAGCATTCCCTTGGCATCGCTTGCAGCACTTCTGGTTTACACAGGGTATCGGTTGGCATCGCCTGGCGAATTTATTAAAACCTACAAAATTGGACCTGCACAGATTGTTGTTTTCACTGCTACCACCATTGCAGTTTTGGCAACCGACCTCTTAATTGGTATTGCAATCGGAATGCTGGTCAAAGTTTTTATTCATCTTTGGAATGGTGCAAAGCTAAAGCATTTATTCCAGCCCGATCTAACCATTGATGTGTTGGATGAAGATCATGTTGTTTTAAAGGTGCAAGGCGCGATGATTTTCACTAATTGGCTATCCTTCAAAGGCAGTTTGAAAAAAGTCACAAGCTACAAAGAAATTAGGATTGATCTGGGCCATTCAAACCTCATTGATCACACAGTTATGGAAAGCCTTGAAGAATTAATTCATGAACCGCATGGAGAAAATGGCAGGATTGAAGTCACTGGGTTGGATGAACTCAAGCCTGTTTCCAAGCACCCACATGCTGCAAGAAAAAGCATTGTAATTACAAGCCCATTTTACAATCCAAAATTCAAATAATACCGGATTAATTTACTGGCTTGATCGAAATATTGATTTGACTTAAGATCTAAATTTATGACTTCCCATTTAAATACAAATTCAAAACATACGTCCGAAACCCCACAGGAAACCCATAAAAATAAACTAGCGCACTTGGCTGAAATTTTAAGCCATGCTGCACATCTGTTGCCCGCACAGGGGCCTATAACCACTTTCGTACATCATAATCCGCTGCATCTTTTTGAATCAAAGCCATTTCATGAGTCGCTATTGGAAGCAGACAGAATATTCGGTTCGCAGATGTATCTTTCCGAAGAGAGATATCACGAAGAGTTGGAAAAGGGGAGAATTTTATTTTCAGACCTAGAGGAAATACTTAAATCGGAACTTGGTTCAAAAGCGAACGAAATAATAATTGGGAAAAGCACCCGGTTTGAAATTCAATCAAGCATGCTGCGCAATCTGCCCTTTGCTGCAACAGAAAAAGAAGCGCAATGGTTTATCGCCAACTCCAAGAAACTGTACAAGATCATCCATCCAGAAAGCTCGGCCGATAAAAAGAATCTGAATCAAGTTCTGGAATATTGTTTAAAGAATACTAAAAATGCAGCCTTAAAAACCGAGCATAACGCCCCTGCAAGGTTTCGAGAATTACTCTTGGAAGTAACAGGGCAGGATCCAGACTTACTGGTAAATGAACTTCTGGTACGGTTTAGCAGCGCTTTTTTGGATCAGGGTTTTGCAATCTGGGGCTTGCCAAACCGGAATGCGGGCTTTGTTGCTGCGTTCAAAAGTTTCTGCCAATCCAATCCTTCCCTTCTGGGAAGTTGGTCTAGAACGCTGCCCGATTATTTTAAAAACCTGCACCAAGAAAATAACTCCGCTCTTGAACTGATTCTTGAATCTCTTGAAATCTTGGGCGTATCTCAGGATAATTGGGAACCGTTTCTGATTCAAAGCCTGCTAGCTATCCGGGGCTGGGCAGGAATGATTTGGCAGCTCGAAGTCAGGCCGGATAAAGTCCCCCTGCCCGTCTCACCCGGAACACTTGCCCAATTCCTTGCAATCCGATTATTGCTAGATCGCCTGGCAATGAAGAAAATTATCAAAGAATTCTCCTTCCGAAAAACAAGTTCAAAAGATCTTAAACATGAACTTGCCAGCCTAAAAAATCATTCTGAAATAAAACAGGATCACACAGCTTTAGGACTCGAGGTTTTCTGCGTAGCACTAGATCTAGGTTGGGAAAAAATTATCCCAGACTTCACCCCAGATGATTGGATAAAGGTCGTATTTGAAATCGAAAATTTCTCCCAATTGGATCAACGAAAAATCTTCCATCTCGCATATGAAAAACATTTATACCGACAGGTTTTAGACAGCATAATCACCTTGGAACAACAAAAACAAAACAAACCCTTTTTGTTTCAAGCAATATTTTGCATTGATGAAAGGGAAGAATCATTCCGCAGGCATCTTGAAGAAGTTGACCCTTCGTTTGAAACCTACGGCGCAGCAGGCTTTTTTAATGTGCCCATGTATTTCAAGGCAACACTCGATTCGTTCTACACTCCTCTTTGCCCCATCATCATCACGCCATCAAATTGGGTAGAAGAATTACCTGAGGAAGAATTTTTAAAAGCGTACAAAACCCGTGCAAGTGGCATGAAGACTATTCAAATGGCAAGTCATCAGTTGCATTTGGGATCCCGCGGTGGTGCGCTGGGCGCGTTGCTTTCCGCAACCTTTGGAACCCTGGCTGCCATCCCCTTGGCAATGACGGTTTTATTTCCACGCCTTACCGCAAAGATACGAAGGTATCTCACGCCTTTCCTGCGTAAGAAAGTTGAAACCAAGCTCAAGCTTGAACGCTTTAGTGAAAAAGCAGGACCCACCGGAAATCAAGTGGGATTTTCACTACAGGAAATGGCGACCATGGGCGAACGATTCCTACGCGACACCGGGCTTACCAAAAGTTTCTGCAGGCTTGTTTTTATTTTCGGGCATGGTTCAACCAGCATCAATAATCCACATCAATCAGCGTACGATTGCGGGGCTTGTGGCGGTTCGCCAGGCGGTGCAAATGCTAGGGCACTTGCTCAAATCCTCAACGACAAACGAGTCCGATCCATTCTGCAAAATAATGGCATCGATATCCCCGAGGATACTTATTTCATCGGCGGACTTAGTAACACCAGCATCAATCATGTTAGTTTTTTCGACAAAGATCTGATGCCTAGTATTCACAACCAAGATTTTGAAAAAGCTAAGATATCTCTGCGCGAAGCCTGTATGAGAAATGCACACGAACGATGCAGGAGATTTCAATCTGCACCGCTCGACATTTCTTTGGAAGAAGCCCAACGACATGTTGAGGGCCGTGCTGAAGATCTCGCACAACCTAGGCCCGAACTTGGCCATGCGACCAATGCCATTTGTATTGTAGGTAGACGAGAACGTTCCCGGGGAATCTACCTAGATCGAAGGGCTTTTCTGGTTTCATACGACCCCACGCAAGACAACCCAAACCACGACATTCTCAATCGTATTCTTAATGCCGCTATGCCTGTTTGCTCAGGCATCAATCTCGAATTCTTTTTTTCGCAGGTCGACCCGACCGGTTGGGGTTGTGGCACCAAGTTGCCCCATAACCCTACTTCTTATTTAGGTGTGATGGATGGTGCAGCAAGCGATCTACGAACAGGGCTTCCTTGGCAGGTGGTTGAAATTCATGAAGCAGTAAGACTTCTTTTCATCATTGAATCCACGCCAGAGATCATGCTAAAAATATTAGAGCGATGCCCGCCCCTTGCAAATCTCTGCTACAACCACTGGATCAATTTAGTGGTGCTTGACCCCGATTCATCTCAGGCGAGTATCCTTACAGGCAAAGAATTCGTTCCCTACGAATTCTCGGGAACGCCTACCCCCAAAGTCAAATCTTCCATCGATTGGTATCGGGGCAAGAGAAACCATCTGGGCTACCCGCATATTTCAAATGCGATGAATTCCGGGGTGAATGTATGAATGGCGTAGAATCAGCTTTGGACTTTTTCGCAGCCATGGCGATTTTCTCGCCTCTGGCACTTGCGTTATTCATGCTTCTTGCATTTGTATTTCAAATCAAGTTGGCCGAAAAGATAATCGCACTTGTGGTTGAACTCAGCGTATTTATAGCATTTGCAGGAATCATCGGTCTTGTTTCCCTGTTTCTCGCAAATGGCCTTAAGAAATGGGGATACGAACCATTCCCCACTTTTCATCTCGAATCTTTCCACTTTGATTTTCAGTTTTACTTTGATTGGCTTTCGTTATCCTTTGCAACACTTGCGTTGCTCCTTTGTTTTGTAATCGCTTTTTTCTCGCAACGATACATGCACCGTGAACCGGGTTACCAGCGCTTCTTCGCGCTCTATTCCATTTTTGTATCTGGTATTGTTATTGCTTCGCTTTCTGGCACGATCGAATCGCTTTTTGTAGGGTGGGAAATGGTCGGTTTATCCTCTGCCCTTCTGGTATCATTCTTTCACGAAAGAATCATGCCAACACGCAATGGGTTACATCTCTGGATTGTCTACCGAATATCTGATGCTGCGTTATTCCTTGCAAGTTATTTGCTTCATCATGCCTTAGGCCAAGGATTCTTCCAGACAATTTTGGAACAAGGGTCGGAAGGGCTTGCAAATGAGCCGTCATCCCCTGTTTTAATTGGGGCTGGGGTTTTAATTTTCCTCGCTTCAGCATGTAAATCTGCATTATTTCCGTTTTCAGGCTGGCTCCCCAGAGCTATGGAAGGCCCTACACCTACTAGTGCGATATTTTATGGAGCATTATCAATCCACCTAGGCGCTTTTCTTCTACTGAGATTAAACCCAATCGTGCAACTTTCTCCAATTTTAGCCTGGACAGTTGTCTTTTTTGGCCTCTTTACAGCTTTGGTTTCTGGGATCATAGCCAATGCTCAGGCCGATATTAAAAGCATTCTGGCATACGCAACACTCACTCAGGTGGGAATCATTATTGCTGAAATTGGATTCGGACTTGAACTGCTGCCACTCATCCACATCATTGGGCATGCAAGCTTACGAACCTACCAGTTCTTAAGGGCGCCATCCTCATTTGCTTATTATAAAAGCTTGGAAGAATCATTGGGAAGAACTGATCTTAACAAACACACCCCCAAAGGCTGGATGGCGCAAACAGGGCCGCTTTCGCTTGCGATCTATAGTTTCGCGCTGAACCGGGGCGGGATGGATTCCATGCTTGAAAAATTCATCACCAAACCATTTGTTCAAGTGTTCAAACTCGCAGATTTTTTTGAAAAGAAATTGGGCTCGATACTTGCAGGCGTCGATCCATCAAAGCTTAAAACTCCAGAGGAAAGATCATGAACTATTTCTTCTTTCTGGAAGCAAGCATGCTCATTTGTCTGCTGGGTGCATTATTCTCAACCCTAGCAAAGTCGCAGGAAAAAACACGCTTCATCACCATCTATTCCTCTTTCTTTTCCGCACTCTGTGCTATTGCTTCCTACCTATTTTTTTATTGTGGGTACCAAGGTTTTATCACCCTTTCGGAATTTAACGCACCCCTACCCGCACTTTCATCCACGCTTTATTTTGTAGTGCTTTTATGCACGCCACGCACTAAATTCATAGGCGCGGATAAACCTTTCCCCTCCAATCTACTTCTTCTTTCACAGGCTCTTTCTCTTTTAATCTGCGCATCTTCCAGCAATGCAACTTTATTTCTGCTACTGGCTTTGGAACCTCTTATTCCTTTGATCAACCTTGTTAGACGAGGTGAACCCATCCGGATTTTCCTCATCCATTGGATCCCAGCATGGCTGATTGCAATAACCCTCGCATTTACTAACAATCTGTCCAATGAAATAACAGGCTACCTCATCACCATTCTGGTTATCATTCGCATGGGGATATTCCCAGGTCACACTTGGATTGTTTATTTAACCGAAAAATGCTGCTTCACCCTTGCACTCTTATTCATCATCCCAATGACCCCCGTGCTTATTCTTCTTAAAAATAATCAACTCCTCCAAGACACCCACGCAAGCCTTTACCTTTCTTGGTTTGCAATCGCAAGCATCTTTTATTTCGCAGGGCTAACTCTTGTTCAGCGATCACTTCGCAACTTCTTCAACTACCTTTGTCTAGCACTTTCCGCAATGGTCATACTTGGAGTTTGCTCCCACGAAACCCTACAGCTTACCGCAGCCTTTTCTCTTCGTAATTCACTATGGGTTGCACTCATTGGCATGGCCATCATCGTTAGGGCACTCGAAGCCAGACATGGCAGATTATCCCTCTTTCAAAACCATGGGTTTTATGAATCCACTCCAATGTTGGGAATCGCATTCTTGGTATGCGGTCTTGGATGTGTTGGATTTCCTGGCACTTCGGCTTTCATCAGTTTCGAAATGCTAGCAGATGAAATCATCCCATCATCGCCTTTTTTCGGTATGGTAATCGTCTTTTCTGAAGCACTGATATCCATAAGCCTACTCATGGTTTACTTCAAATTATTCTGTGGCAAGAAAGTAGAGTGGTCTGATATTTTCAAGGTTCGATTAAGGGAAATGATCGCACTTTGGATTATCATTTTTCTGATTTTCGGTTTCAGATTCCTGCCTCTTACAGATATTGTAACCACCCATCACAACCTTGAAAACTCAGGGACACAGCACCCCCACTAGAATCCCCCTTTTGCTTTTTAATGAAATCGTACATAATACCAAAGTTAATTACTTATTCGAGGTTTGCCATGAAACGACTTTTAGGTTTTATTTATCTTTGCATCTTTATGCTCATTCATATGTTCATCAGTTACCCAACTTATGCTTTTGAAAATCAATCACAATCGCTTCAAGCTGCAAACCTTCGCAGCGCAATCGATGAAGCCAACAAAATCAAAGACCCTAAGCAAAGGCTCGATTTACTGAAAGCAGCATCTGATAAAATTCTCGCATCTTGCAAAGATAACATGATGGTGAGAGATCTACTTTCAAAAGCAACGAAGGATATTTCTAAAATTGAAAATATTGCCAAACAAGCAGATACCCTTCGTACTGCCCTATTGGAAGCATTGGTTATCCTAACCTTCAAGCCAAGAGTTGAAGCCCCCGTGCCCGCTGGATTTCCTGCTCCTACTCCTGTTGGTGTTGTTGAAATTAAAAAGCTCCCTGTATACCGCATGGCAAAAGTTAAAAACAGCACAGGGGGAAATAATTTCTTCACCCTCTTCAATCACATCAAGAAAAACAAAATTGAGATGACCGCGCCTGTTGAAATGACGATGGCTGAGAAAAATGGAAAGTTCGCAGAATCATCGATGGCTTTTCTTTATCAGGAAACAACTTTGGGGAAAGTCGGGCCTCAGGGAAATATTGCAGTTCTTGATACTACCGAATGTATGGTTGCTAGTATCGGAATGCGGGGTTCACCTAATACCGAAGCTTTGGATTCTGCGAAACGATGGCTTATCGAGAAAATCAAGAACACCCCAGAACCTTATGAAATCGAAGGGGAATTAAAGGTGATGGGATACAACAGCCCGTTCATGCCCGAGAAGCTTCGCTACTACGAAGTTCAATTAACGCTAAAACTTCCTACGAAATAAGTACGCCAAAACCCCTACAGATTCTTACTGCTGTGGGGGGTTGGCTTCTTTGATCATTGCGCCACTTTGCTCACTCAGAATCAAGATCGAAAACTTCTCGATCGGTGATTTTTCGGGTGTGCTTACAGTTGCGTAATCAAATCTGCCACGCACATCGGTGTAACCATCCTTGTGGAATTTCACCCCTTGTGCGGTCTTCGAATAAACCTTCACATAAACTTTCGCAAGTGGTTTGGAAGTAACGCTGTCCACCACTTTTACTTGGCCATAGGTTTCAATAACTTGAACCGACATTGCATTAGCATAATAAGGAAGAGAAATGGTTTTAGAACCTGCAGAAATTTCAACAAGAACATTCTTGCTAGCAAATTCTTTAGGCAAATCAAACGAAGCTTTAGCCTGGCCTTTGATCAATTCTAAAGTTTGGGAAGCATTGGGCTTGATGAATGCAAACTGATTCCCCGATTGTGCAACAAAAGGATTTCTGCTGAACAAAAGCTCTACATCCATGAGGTAGTAATTCACTTTTACTGAAGTGAGATTCTGATAGTTAACATTAATTTTCTTGGCATCAATGTTGAAATCGAAACTGGATTCACTCGCAGCAAGTTGAGCCTGCTTTTGTTCCTTACTATCAGGATCCACAACCTTTGCATCTTTGCCTTCTGCTTCATCAAGCTGGTTGATAATAGTGCCGAAGGTATTTTTCCAACGGTCCACAGGATGGTTGGCGTACTTAAGGGCTACAGTCCGGGCCCTTGGGTATTCTTGGGTATAAAAATCGAGGTAGGCCCTGCAATAATCGTATTGCATTGCGGTTGCTATTTTCGCAGGATCAACCTGACTGAAATAAGCCAGCGCCTCTTCAACTCTGTCTTGCAGCAATAGGTAATAAGTTGCAGCCAACAAATCTGCATCGTTTAGCTTCGTGCGATAAGAAAGGTTTTTAAGGAAACGCTGGTATTGCTCCAACAAACGATCATTCACAATTTGTCTGGCTTGGCCTAGGGAATGAGCACGGGCGTTTACCAATGGTTTGTATTCAAGATGTTCATACTGCCCTGAAGCGACAGGGTTGTAAGAAAGTATCTTGCAATCGATGGGGCCAGCGCATTCAGCGATGATTTTCGCAGAATTTAAAAGATATTGCCTGATCGCATTCACATCGTCATGCAATACGCCATAGGCCCAAAGTTCATGATTGAATAAATGCCTATCTTGCAAAAGCTTGATGACGCTTGCGAAAAAGGTTTTATCTTTCAACCTGAAAGCGATCTTCAAAAGATTAAGCGAGCGGACATTTTCCCGTTCAAGAAAATCAAGCACTTCTTGGTTCGTGCCCTGCTGGGAAACATAATCCCAAGAGGAGATATCAAGTTTGCTGGGCTTTGCAAAAACATTAAACTCAAAAGGCTTGGAAGATGCGACATACTTTTCATTCTTGGCAACATGAACAGGGAAATGCTTGAACTTCCCGGGCATCGGGAAATAAAAGAAGTAATCAATCGTCTGGGTGCGATACGGTTCTAAATTCACTAGTATCGAATTGGTAAACTGGCCATTGTTTAATGCAATCGATCCAACGGGCAACTGCAGTAACACGGTGAGTTTTTGTCTGGATGAAGTGGGATTTGTTACCACCACTTGGCAGCCATAAACAGTATGAACCACAAATTCGCCCGAGATAAACTTATCAATTTTTTCACCATTCTCTTCGCGGAAACGATCGCCTTGCTTGTAAAAGTTCTGGCTTACAAGAATGTTGATCTGATCTTTTAGAGGTTCTGCGGGTCGAACTTCTTCGTGGAAAACGATGACAGGTGCTGCAGGTTTAAATTCCATGCTACCCGCTGCAAATTTGACTTCGGCTTTCTTCGATTCAAAAGGAAGATCAAGCACGGAAAGCGCAAACATCATTTCCGTGAAATTGCGGGAAGCCTCAGGGAAGTGTTTACTCAGGAAAGGTTTCGCTGCATCAAGAGAAGCGTAATCCTTCCAGAAAGAGGTAACCCCCACTAGGCTAGAAACCTGTGATTGAATAGGAAGGTGATAGTAATTATTTTCAGCCCACTCCATAGTGGGATCGATTTTCAGATAAAGCTGCTTTAAATTCGAAGCAAGGGCACGATTGCGATATAGGGAACTTTCGTCCTTACCTTTTGCAAGCTTATCCGTCATCATATCTTTGTCTGCGCCTTCGCCATCCCTTTCCCTCAAAGCTTCGTTTTCTTTGCCTGCGCTTCTGCCATCTTTCATACGCAGGTTTTGCAGCGATTGTTTCTTGGCTGCAGCATCCATGGGAGTAGCGGCTGCGGAAGGTGTTGCTTTCGTGCCGTTGGAACCACCAATGCCACCTAGCATACCACCACCGCCAGCAAAACCGGGGGCAGGTGCGCCCGCACCTTTAAAGTCACCGCCTTTGCCTTCTGCCTGCTCTGCTCGCTTAAGCTCCCGCCTTGCATCCTGCTTTTCCATCTGGGCGTTAACCCCAAATTGATCCCGTCCAGATAAGTCATCAACTTTGATCGAAGTATCAAAAAGCATTACCAATTGCTCGAGGTTTGGCGGAATTAGTTTAAGCATATCATCAAGATGGCGCTGGGTTTTTGTGCCCTGCTCCTTAATTCTTTGAGCCAACAAAACTCTTTCGACCACATTAAGTCGATCGTAATGCCAAGGTTCAAGGAATGAATCCAAGGGCGACGCCAAAAGCCAATGATCCATAAATGTCTTATCTTTTTTGTTAACAAGATAAGGTTGAACCACTTCTTTAAAGAAGGGCGCATCTTTCTTGTAAATGAAGAAATTCAACTCATGGCTCGAATGTTTGGAATAAAGCTTTCTCTTTTCTTCGATCTTTAGCTTAGGCCAAGTCGTTACAAAAGAGAATTCTTTAAGATTCTCATTTTTCGAAAGAGTTGCATATAAGCCATATACTTTGCCAAGGGAATCATAGGCTTCAAACCTGCTACCTGAAAGGTCTTCAATTTTGAAGTTGGTATTCGCTTCAAGAATTGAAACCTGCTTTTGCTGAGTGAAATGTTTTACAGGGTCGAGGCCCTTGTTAAATCTAAGGTCGAGGAAGCCTGCGGCCTGCTCGGGAAGTGAAACCTTACGGGATGTGGTGCTTACAGGGTCGATTGCAACCACATGAATCATGGCGTGCTTACCCAGGTCTTTTCTAGAGATTTTGATCACGCCATCTTTATCCGGAACAAGATTTAAAAGAACTGCAGAGGAATCAGCCAAGAAATCTAAGTTCGCGAAACCACCTATGGAACCGCCTGGTTTACCATCTATTAAAGGGGCGGCGTTCGGGGGAGGCATTGCTTTTCCTGCTTCACCAATACTTTTGCGCTGAAATTCTTCACCACCTACCGCAGCCTGCTCGCCCGTCTGGGTAGAACGAATCACCCAAGGGTTCAAAAGAAGCATGGGCCGTTCAAGCATGTTGCCTGGGTATTTTTTCTGCCCCTTGCGATCAAGCACATAGCGGTATTCATCCCCAATATTCCTACCAGAAAGGTAGACTGATTCAGAATACCCAGGAATGATGCCATCAAGTTCTGCATCGCGAATTTTCCCGAAATCGTTATAAGCCGAAAACTCAGGGTTATAGCGGGTTGCATAAATGTGCACCCTTGCAACTGAAGATGAATCCTTTAAGCGGATTACTAATTCTTTTTCATCGGTGGTAACACTTTTGATTTGAACGGGTTTAAGCAGGGGAAGACGCATGTACCTGATGTTGCCTAGTACAAAGCCTGCTTCCACAACTCCCACAACGATTCTAATTCGAATTTTCTCGCCTGTTCTTTTTACATATAAATCGTAATCGCCAGCCTCTGCACCCTTGATTTCTAACATTCCATCCTTGATGGAAAGCGCAGCAAACGCATCGTTTCGAATAACGCCACCCACCATTGCAAACAGTGCATAATCGCTACGCAGAACCGTAATCCCTGTTCCCATATGTGGAAGGTTAATCGTTTCGCCTAGGCGAGCATGGATGAGTTGCTTGTAAGTATGTTGATCCGAATTAAGCGCCCAGTTATGCAAAGTGCCCTCGGGGCCGGTTGCAGAAATATATTGAATATCAACTAGGGGCCCTAGATTGATCCTTCCAAGATTATCTGTTTTCAGAGCCAATTGGATTGTATTTTTAAAATCGCGGTGCTTGATGACCAAAGAAACTGAACGATCCATCTTGGGTTCACCAGTGCGCCCCAAAAGTTCAATCACATAATCATTACCAAACTTTGCGAAGTGCAGATCCTCGATCTTTTCAGTTCGTTCGATCTGATTGATAACTACCGAATGCGAAGCCGAAAGATCCACGGCCTTTGCCTGACTAAGATTCTTAACCTTTGCAGCAAGGGTGATGTTCAGATTCGATAACCTTGCAGGCACACGAATTTCATGCACGGATTCCCGGTCTTCAAACAATTTAAAGTCAGGGACTTCAACCGTGCTTGCAATCCCAGAAAGATCGGTTGAGGTAATCAGCAAACGAACTTCTTCCAACATCTTGATGGAAACAGGAACCCCATTTAACTTTAACGAAGGCCGAATCACTACCTGCGCAGCCTTCAAAGAAAGCATGGATTCCCTATCAATATGAATCCCCGCCTGCAATTGATACGCTTCGGGCAGATGGTTGATGGTATCGAGGGAAGAAAATCCTTGGGTGGAAATCACGATTGGCCTTTGGCCCGGGGACGCTGTAAAAGGAATAATGATCGAGCCATCCTTATCGGATTTGTATTCCTGACCACCGAGCCAAACGGTTGCGTCTTTGATACCTTTTTTCGCTTCATCAATAATGTTAATAATTTGGCCATCAGGCCCAGCAGTGCTAAGAGCACGGAGCTTACCCTTGTGAACAAGAGCCCTGCTACTTTTTCCCGAACCAATGAAATCAACGACATAGACACCGTTTTTATTCATCTCATTAAATTCAAATCGCTTAGAAATTCTGCGAAACGGGCCATCGTTGAATGTGTAAGTCTTTTCAGAATTTGCAACTAGGCCATCCAAATTGATGTTGGTCTCTATTTCACTGAACTGAGTTTTGTAAAAATTGAAGGTGTTGATTTCAAAAACCGTCACCAAAAGAGAAGGTACATTTTTAATGTTCAACTCCAACACCACTGGGTCTGCAGCAGCAAATTGCGTCTTGTTGGCATAGCCAAAATCAATATCGATGCGTTCGCGTAACTCTTTGAATTTTTCAGGAGGCAATTGATTGGCCCATGCCTCACCATCGCCCAAGCTATTTTCAATTTTAGTTTCAGCAAACAAATGCCTTAGGTATACATCATTGATATAGGGCTCAAATTCCTTGGGGGAGTTCACTTCCAAGAAAAAATGTTTAAGAAAGCTTCGTACCAAAGGCTCATCAAATCCCACTTGGGGAAGAAGTGTAACACTGGAAAAATCAAGGCCTAGTGTTGCGGGGAATTTTCGAGAGTCCTCTTTTTCAATCAACTTTAAAGCCATGTAAGGCTGTTGGCGCGGAAGATTTAAATAGGTCATGAACCGTTCTTGGTTATAAATCCCCTGCGCACGATCATGGGCTAGACGATGATAAAGCACATGCGCCTTCAAAGAATTATGCACCGGTGCAAGGGTTGCAACAAACTGCCAAAGGCGATCAAAATACTTTTCTGCTTCCTTAGGGTTTTTGCGCCAATCGGAATCTGCATCAGGCTGCAATCGCATGACCCATGCATTCACAAACGCAGATTGGTTTAAAAGTGCAGGGCGAATTTTCTGCAACTCTGATAGTTGCTCCATCGTCAGCATCTGATGGATTGGGTAGGCGCCAAAGGGAACTGGATTGGGATTCTTGAAATCTTGTTCGATAAAGGAAGAAAGGTTGGCGACATCGGGCCTTTTCAGTCGTTGTAAATAATTGCGCAACTTCTGTGCATCAAGCTTTGATGCATCCAGCCAATCAAGTGCGCCATCTTCAAAGTTTTCGAGATTCTGCCAACGGGTCAGCGATTCTGCCAAGAGGGTTTCGCGCGATATTCGTTTTTGATCTAACGAGGTGGGCAGATTTGGAATTGCGCCCACGGTTTCTTTTTGATG
>CAXNFS010000036.1:0-16612 GCA_964201235.1 Gemmataceae bacterium
CCCTCTTGGTTTTCGAACTCCGTGGATGCCAGGCGCTACCTTGGCATATCCTGCTACCTAGTTGCTGCGATATGCCTTTACACTGGCATTCGCTGCGATAATCCGTGGGCACTTGCATCGCTTTGGGGGGCCTCTTTTTGTGCCATGCATGTAACGCTCCCTAACTGGTGGTCAGTTGCAATTCCACAATCCGGCGCTCATGTAGGCGCACTCTTTGGCTTGATGAATGGTATGGGCACCGTGGGTGCAATCGCTTCGCAATGGTTTGTTGGATTCTATTCTGATTATCGCTCTCAGCAGGGATTCTCAGGCCGGGAACAATGGGATCCGCTCTTCGATGTTTATTCGGTCTGCCTAGTCCTTGGCGCAATCGCCTGGTGGGCATACCGCTTCCAACCTCTTGAAGATAACACACCTCAAGAACCTTCCACAAATCACTTTTAAATCTTTCATCAAGCTGCGATGATCATACAAGTAACTTTCCCCAGTAGTTCTTGTTCAAGGAATTCACCCGTGAAGAAAACATCACCCCTAATCTTAATTCTTGCCATTACCCTTGGTGCTTACCTATATAGTTCAACCGTTGACGCTGCAGATAACCCCAAGGCTTCTGTCTTCAAACATCTTAAAAAAGGCCAGATCGTAACCTTAAAAGATAACGGCCATAACTATTCCATCCAAGTTCTTCCCAACCTACCTATCGGCCATAAAATCGTTGAAATAGGTTCCGATTATCTTGTTATCGAAGATGCTGCCTCTGCGTTTACTTTTTACATTCCCGTAACTTCCATCAAGGCTATTTCGTTTTTAAATGGGAAGTTTGGTATCGAAAAGTAAACCCCAAACCGGGCTTTTATATCTGGAGTTTCTGCAATGATGCGTTCCTTTGCTTTTCTGTTTCTATTTATTGTAGTTCCTTCTTTGGCATGGGCACAAGGAACCCCAGAAGATTTTGAACGCGCCGCATCCTTCGATAAACGCTTCCGAAATCTTGTTCAACAAGAAACAATCGAACCCAAACCCATTGGCAACCGAGGGAACTTCTGGTTCAAAACCTCTGATGATAAAAACATCAAATCCTTCTTCCTGGTCAACCCATCCAAAAAAGAAAAAGCGCCTCTCTTCGATCATGATCTTTTGCGAAAATCATTGCTGCAACTCAAAGCACCCGCTGAACCCACCAACAAACTTGATCTCGAACAATTAAAAGTAGATGAATCCACAGGCAAGCTTTCGTTCTTCCTCAAAGGCCAGGCATATGAAGCCACCATTAAACCTTGGGAACTAAAAAAGATTAGTAAGGAAATGGAAGTGCTTGCACCCATCCAAACCATCCCCAAGACCAGCACCATTCAAGGAGCCGAAACCAACCTAACCTTCGAAAATAAACTCCCTGAATCGATCGAAATATTCTGGCTCTCTTCCGTAGGCGTAAAAGTATCCTATGGCAAAATCAAACCAGGCGAAAAACGTTCACAACATACCTTCGAACATCACATCTGGCTTATTCAAGATTCCATGGGCAAACTTCACTCCGCTTATAAAGCCCAAGCCGAGAAAGCTATCGTTCGTATCACCAAAAATACTCCTGCACCTCAACCACAAAAATCCCCTGAACGCAAACCCAACAGACCACCAAACACTTCCCCCGATGGTAATTGGCAAATCATCTTTCGCGATTCCAACATCTTAATCAAAGGCCTTAATCCGCCCAAAGATGAAATCAAAATCACTGCCGATGGCTCTGCAAAGAATGGCTACAAAGGCACTATTTATTGGGCCCCAGATTCCTCTGCCTTCGTCGCTTTAAAATCCACCCAAGGCGATGGCAGAATCATCAACCTCATCGAATCCTCTCCCAAGGATCAACTCCAACCCAGACTCATTTCCCTCAACTACGATAAACCAGGCGACAAGCTCGATCAGCATTTTCCCCACCTGTTTAGCATCAAAACCATGAAGGAAATCCCACTCGATAAATCGCTTTTCAATAACCCCTGGAGCATCAACAACCTCCGCTGGAAAGCAGACTCATCCCGCTTCACCTTCCTTTACAATCAACGAGGCCATCAAGTTCTTAGAGTCGTGGCAATCAATGCAAAATTAGGTGCAGCCTCCACCCTCATCCAAGAAATCTCCAAAACCTTTATCGATTACAGTGCCAAAACTTATTTCCATTGGCTCAAAGATGATGCAGACTTTATCTGGATGTCTGAACGCGATGGCTGGAACCATCTTTACCTAATCGATGGTGTAAAAGGTGGCATCAAAAAACAACTCACCAAGGGCGAGTGGGTCGTTCGTAATGTCGAACGCATTGACGAAGATAAAAAACAAATCCTCCTTAAAGTGCTAGGCATCCATTCAAACATGGATCCTTACTTTTCCCATTTTGCAATGTTGAACTTCGAAACCAACGAACTAACAAAACTTACCGACTCACAAGGAACCTATCGCAATATCCTACCAATAGGCTCTGATTATTTAGTCACCACCTGGTCTCGCATTGATCAAGCACCCATCACCGAGCTACGCAATCTTAAAACCGGTGCCCTGATTATGACTCTTCACACCACCGATGATTCGAAACTAAAAGCCGCAGGCTGGCCCACACCAACGCCGTTTACCGCCAAGGGCAGGGATGGCAAAACCGATATCTTTGGCATCGTTCTCAAACCCTCAAACTTCAACCCCAATAAAAAATATCCGGTCATCGAACAGATCTATGCAGGCCCTCATGATTTCCATGTACCCAAAGATTTTCGCATCTCTTCCAGAGCACAAGCCATGACCGAACTTGGCTTTATCGTCGTGCAAATCGATGGCATGGGCACCAACTGGCGCTCTAAATCTTTTCATGATGTCTGCTGGAAAAACCTCGCTGATGCTGGTTTCCCTGATCGCATCTTGTGGATGAAAGCCGCTGCCAAAATCTTTCCGCAAATGAATCTCGAGAAAGTCGGAATCTATGGCGGCAGTGCAGGGGGCCAGAATGCAATGCGTGCCCTCATCGATCATGGCGACTTCTACAAAGCAGCCGCAGCGGATTGTGGCTGTCATGATAACCGTATGGATAAAGTATGGTGGAATGAACTCTGGATGGGTTGGCCTGTTGATGCATCTTACGAAAAAAGTTCAAACACTGTTCATGCAGGGAAAATCCAAGGCAAGCTGCTTCTTACTGTGGGCGAACTTGATCGCAATGTGGATCCCGCAACTACCATGCAGGTTGCAGATGCACTGATCAAAGCCAAAAAAGATTTCGATCTTATTGTGATTCCTGGTGGCGGCCATGGCTCTGGCGAGAGCCCCTACGCTCATCGCAAAAGACAAGAATTCTTCTTGAAACACCTCTGGGATAAAAATCCATAAAGGTGATCAAGGGCTTACTCTGCTAAAACTTTCGCAATGGGAAGATAGATTTGAACAAGGGTTAACCACGGATTTATATGGAATAAAGAGGCTGGGTTGCTTTATCTAGGCTTTGCCAATATACGCATATAAATCAGGCAGGCGGTATTACGCTCTTAATCACAAAATCATGAGAATCAACATCTATTCTAAGCTTAGCCCACTGCCGAAAAGATAACGAATAATTTTCTAGCTCTTAAGGGGCTAAGGTTATCTTTTTAATGATTTCAGTAATTACTTTAGCATCGCTTACGATCTCAATATGATTAAGACCATTTCGAGTAACCACCTTTGCTTCCCCAATTTTTGAACTGTTAATGGTAACAGCTAAGTCTCCGTTTTTAATTTCATCTGGAATTTCTAATTGCGTTATTGCTTCCAACGCCCATTTTTTAAGCAGTGGCGATCCGATTTGACCGGTTCTTTTTACTAAACCTTTCTTTACTTCTGGTAACAGATAATTCTCCAAACCATAAACCATCGCCTTATTTTTTGCCCCACCCTGATCAGTTAATCCCACGCCTGTAAAATTCGAATTGAAAATAAAATAGTTTTTCTGCGTTAATTTAAGAGAATCTAAGTAAGAAAGAAACAAACTGCCAGGTTGTAAATCAAATCCGATTTCGCCTCTACCTTCTGGAATAGTATCAGAAATTATCTTAGGTAATCCACCATAACCAAAACCAATAACAAATTCATTTGTATCAATAAGAAACTTAAATTTGATAATATCAGAACCTTTGTGAGGGGTTCCAATAAAAAATGCATTGCCATATGAACCATTATTAATTTCTGCATAATGACGAAAAACCAACCCTCCAGCACTATGACAAATGAATTGAACTTTTTTTTGATCTTTAAAAACTCGGTTTATTTCCGTTGTTAGAAATTGACCAGACCTTGAAAGACTTTGATTATTTGGGTAACGAAACACTAATAGTTCCATATTCCCGACACCCATATTTTTAGCCACTTCCTCTATAAAATATTTGAATGTTTCTTCGTTTCCTTTTAATCCATGGCAAAAAACAAGCGTAGTTTTATCTCCGGCTATCGACGCTTGTTTACATAACTCAAAAACTTTGGCGTCTTTTTGATACCGTAACAATCCAAATTTTTCAGATGAATCATCAACAACACCTTCAGTTTCATTCAACAATTTTTTCAAGCGGACTAAGGGGGAGGAATCAAAAGATGAATACCCCTCCTTTAAATCTTGCGAAATAACAAAATCCATCTCTTTTATTTTGGGATATTTATCAACTACAAACAAACGCAAGGCATCCAAGGAATCATCAAGTTGAATACCAGAATTGCGACATAAATATAAGGCAAAGATATCCGCCTGATAAACTTGATGTGGGGTATACAAAAACTTTACAGTCCCTAAGGCGGGATTAATGCTAGTTTGGAGAATCACCTTAAGAATTTCATCTTCAATATTTAAATTAACAAGCCGCTTTAATTCCTTTTCAATTTCAATTAATTGGTAACCTCTTCGAGTATGCTTATGTGAAATTTTCCCGAGTTCATTTGCTAAAATAAAATACAAGCCTGCAGTTGGTTGAGCATTAACATCAAGAAATTTTTCTAGTAGAGGTTTGGTAATATAAACATAACCTCCTCCATTGGTAAAAACATTTAAATCAGGTTGATCCAAAACAAAAAGCTCATAGGTAAAACCTTTATAATTGAGATTAGATGGTATATTTGATACTAATTTTTTAAAAGCATTATTTACATTAAGAGGTGTAGGAGAAAATTTCACGGTAGTCTTAATTTTTTCATGACTTTCAATAGCACCATTAAATTCTTCTTCTTCCGTAACCGAAACTTGATTGATTAACCAAGCAATAATGCTACCTTTAAAAACTTTCTTTTCATCTTTTTTGATTTCAGATTTCCGCGCTTCCGAATCAATTCTTTTTTTGATTTGAATATCAAATGGTTCAAGACCATAAACTTGGCCAGAATTAAAATTCAATAAAAAACAACAGGCGGCTATCAAAAACAAATGGCTAAAGATTTTTGCAAAAATAGAAGTCATATTAAGCTCCTTGAAAACAAAAAGAGTCAGGTTTTTTGCAGCACTTACCACTATGCGCAAGATAAAGCAGATGAACTGCTTTACGCTCTCGATCGAAGAATCTTGATAATTAACATCAATTTTTCGTTTAACCCCACTGCCAAAAAAGAGCCATACTCTTTTTTAAATTTTCTGCTTATTTTTTCCCTATAGAGTCTGAAGCTTTTAATTCCTCCAACCATTTATCAATAGATTTTTTTTGGGCCTTTGAAAAATCACTTTTTACTCTTTCCATAAAAGCATCATGGGCTTCAATTTCATATTTTTCTAAAACCTTCTTGGCATTTACTAAAGTAGGATTGGACTTTACTTGTTCCATTATTTTATCTAAATCAAATTTTGTTTTGTTTTTTTCTGCTTCAAGTTCTTTGTTTACAGACGTGATTTTTCTTTCTTTCTCTTCAATTTCTTTCTTCTTATTTTCAATTTCCAAGTTTTTTCCAGTTATTTTTTGTTCAAGCAAACTTATCTCATTTTTTTTGTCATTTTTCAAATTTTCAATTACATTAAATTTCAAATCCCATGCTAGCGGAACGAAAACGATATTCCCAATAAACAACAAGAAAACCACATAAGGCAAATATTTTTGAACAACTGAAGACTGGATTGGTTTTGGTGGTGGTAATGGGATTCTTGGATTGGAAGGTGGTGCAACTATAGGTACGCTAATTTCTTCAACTGTTTTTGAATTGATATCAAAAGTATTAAATTTCCCTGATGTTGGCTTGAATTTGAAATTCTTAGAACACCCAACTAATAACGGCACTGTTATATTCTTCTTCACCAACTCAAATACCTTATCACAATCATTTGAGGAAATAACGGTACTTTCAGCCATTGAATTTTCGACAGCAAAAGTATTCTTCCAAATAGAAGAATCAAAGACCAATCTTAAATCAGATTTCAATTCGTGAAACAATTGCGCAGGAACTTTTAATGCATCAACTCGAAGAAGATCAGCTCTGCCTTGATTATCACGACCATCATCAATAAATCGTGCAACAAGTATGGTGGAACCATCCCCAAAAGGGAAGAATCCGTAACAGGGGGGCAGAATTTCCCCAGGATTTGAAGTTGAAGTCCACGAAAATGATTTACAAATTTTTTCGAAGTTGTTTTTTTCGTCAGAGGTAAAACCCTTTGTCGTATCTGGCAATATTAAATAATCTTCCACAATCCCCGAAGCAAGATTTTTTCTTTTGCCATAACTTATGGTGGGTCCATTTTTAAATATTTCTTGCATTATTCCTCATAAAAATTACCAAGTGTTTCGAACGAAATAAGTATAAAATGCTTCCCTGTCGGTCTCTGATATTGGTTGCCCATCCAATTTAAGTATCAAAGTAATTCTCGGGTTTCCTAAATTGTAACCATTCATAGAGTTCATTTTTATACTTCCTGCCAAATTAAGAATAGAATAACTATCAGAAAAACTATTTTCTGCCGCATCCCTATTATAAATATAACCATTTTCCCTTAGAAGAATTCTTAATTGTGTACCTATTGTCCATTCCATTCTTAGATCTGTGATATTCCAATCCCACTCAGTAACAGCGGCACTACTTTTAGGACATTCAAAAATTTTAACAAATTCCTTTTCATCTGCTTTTTTGGAATATAGTTGGAGATAAGTATATATTGGAGAACTCAGCCCTTTAGTTTTAACAATGTCTAAAGTAAAAGAGCTGGTGGAACCAGCGTTGGATATACCTTCAGCAACCAAGGAAGCTCTATTTATTTGAACTGCTTGTTCTGGGGATATTTTATTTTTCCATTTGCTAGTAATCTCTTTCAGCTTAATTGCTTTTTCTATTAGAGAATATGCATTCGTGATTTGAAAATTTTGAACATAGACTTTATCTTTTTGAAATTCTTCATCAATGATTGTGATTTTTAAGTTTTCAACTTCGGCAGAATGCTTGCCCGTGCTGCCAAACTCTTTTAAAAAATCATTTGCTTTTTTAATAAATTCCGAATCTTTTTCAGAATAGTTGATTTTTAATTTTTCAAATAAAGCATCTTCTCTTTTTTCACGGGCCTTTGCTAAAGTAACTTCTAATGCTGATGACACCCTAGGAAATTTTTGAACTGTTGATTCTATTTCCTTAATTATGGTAATTAAAACTTCGCTCTCTCCTGGCAAAGTATTAACTCGCTCTTCGTAATCAGTTGCTATTTTTTCAACAATTGGGTCAGTAAATCCCCGTGAATTCCAAGGCCAAACAAACCATAATTTTTCAATTTTTTCAACTTTGTCTAGTGACGATAAATTGTTATCACTAGCAATTTGTTTTGCTATTTCAACTTCACCAGTTTGAATCGTAAAAATGACTCCAAAAAACATTACCCATAAAATTCCATAAACAATATATTTTAGCACTGTTGTAGTATTCTTAATCCTAATTATCCAATCAAAAATTTCTTCATAACCTTCTGGGTTAAGCGCCTTTCCTGGTTTTAAAACTGATTTTCCATCAACTTGAACTATTTCCGTATTACCTACTGCAGAAACTGCAAACACTTTTAATGTAGAACCAATAGATTTTAAGTTTTGATAAAACTGATGAGCTTCTGTGTCCAATAGATTTTCAGCATCCTTGGATGATTTAATTTGGGACATTTGATCTTTTTTAGTAATCACAATTCCAATATTAGGCGGAATTCTTTCTTGTAATTTATCTTTTAGAACATTCCAGCCAGCTTTAAAAGAAGTTTCATTATTTTTGGGAAACATCTTTTCTCTAATTACCTGTAGAACAGCTTCTTGGCGTTCTAAGGCTTGATTCTTAAGGACAACTGAATCTCCATTGCCAATGTTTAAATCAATTTTTGGATCTAACAAAACCAATAGAAAATCGGCATTGTTGTAAGCATTAAATAACGCAAGATTTTTCTCGGGATCTAGCTTCGATAGTTCTTCTAAAAAATCTTTCCCTGGGTAATCTACAAAGGTTATTTCAATGATTTTATCATGATAAAAAACTGATAAATCTATAATTTCTGTCGTGTGACTAGGGGGCGGCCACTCCTGATTATTGAGGAATGTTTTTAATCTTTTAAGATACTCCAATCCTTTGGAATCTTTATTTTCTTTGGCGTGAACTTGAATTCCAGAGTCGCGGTCTGCGCCACCTAGGATACCCAATCCACCGATAAAACAAGATTTACCTGCAGCAGTGGAACCAAGAATTACAACTTTAAAACGATGATCAGGCATATTTTAACCTTGATTTAGGAAGAAATAGAAAAGCCATGATAAAAAAGGAAGCCAATATTCCCCAATAAACTGTTTTTGTGCCCATTCCGGCCATACCAAGTAGATCATCAAGACCTTTAATTAAGGCATTCGCTAAATCTTTTGGTGCATTAACAAATACCTCTTTTAATATTTCAGGTAACTTTTTGATTTGCTCTAGAAAGGCATTCCAGAGAAAAGGAATTGTTCGAAAAACAATTGAAACTGAAATGGTTATTGCAAGGAAGGATTTGTAAACAAAACTTTTAAAACCGGTTGGTAAACCTGACCAAGTTTTTATTGCAGTTCTAGCTAAATAAAGTGCTACATTTATAATTTTTCCAGCAAACCTTAGCAATCCAGATGGAATACTTAAAAATACTTTATCCGTTACACTTAGAACTCTTATAAATTTTGATAATGCTGATTCAGCAAATTTAGCAAAAACGGTTTTAACTCGATTTTTTAAAGCAGTCCTTGCTGTTTCTCTGGCTAATTCTTTAGCTGCTGTTTTTGCAGCTTGTTTAGCTACGGACGCTTCCGCTGAAGTACCAAGGGTCATAACTAATAATGCACCATCAGCCACATCCAAGGCCGCCCACCCAAGTTCACCATAAGTGTTTGGTATACCTTGAGTCCAATTATTAAAAACAGTGAGTGGCCCACCAACTAAAGGAAGATTCTTTAAAAAAGAAGGATCCAATGGATCTCCATTTGCTTTAAGGTCTTTATCAAGATACTTTCCATTGGCTAAAATATCGGAAATCCCAGTTTGACCATGTGTTGCCACATAGAAAACAGTGCGGAAATCTTTAGACAAAGCCTTCTTAAAATTATTATCGTTAAACTCATTTGATTTTTTATCAGCGCGATCTGAATATAGATTCAGAGTATAAAAGGCCAATTGGCCCCACTTGGCTAAAGCGTGAGCTGCATTTTTAAGCAATACCCGGTCTGGCGTAAAATAATCTGTGTAAAGTAAATCTTGAACATTAATACCATCACATTTTTTAAATACATCATTAGCAAATTCTTTAGCATCATCATACAAATCTAAAGCACCGGGAGATGCCTTTGCTGCCCGCCATAAATTCGGACTTGTTGTTTTTATTTCTCTTAGATTTCGCGCTAATAGAATTGGCGCTGATTCGGTAGTGTGTTTTTCAATAAAAGAATTAAGGTAATCTTGTTGAGAAAAGAAGATTTCTAGAGTTTCGCATAAAGGTAAAACTTTTTCTTTATCGACACAAGTTTTTATTAACTCACCATACTTAAAAAATAGTTGGAACCCCATTGGGCCAAATCCACAACCCTTTTGCTTTTGATAAACCATTACTTCCTTGGTTTTTTCGGGATTACCAATGACCATTTTCTTGGTTTTTTCGTATTCACTGAGCGTTACTTCCATGGGTTCGGGTTTATACAACTCCACTGCCTTGATTTCGATTTTACCGATCACTGCTTCCTTAGTTTCTGGGTAATAGAGCGAAGCTGTTTCAAGCACCGATTTAATACTTACTGATGCCCCTTCTTTTTCATTTTCTTGAGGCAGATTCTGAAACTGGGAAAACATATCTTGCACCCAATCATGATTTTCCACATAAAATTTCCTGAGTTTTGGATCCTCTACTTCGGTAAAGACCATTACTGCAACCGGATCATATTTCACAAGTTCCCAAGTTCCAGGTTCTTTCGAAAACTTTTTCAGTCGATCAAAATGTTCGTTAACAAGTTTTTGAATCTCAGCCTTATAATTTCCTTGTTCTTCAAGGTTTTTTGTAACAAGCGCTTTCTTAATCAGTTCAGATTCTTTTAGATAAAGAAATGATCCATGAGCATAAATTACTTTTTTTCGGTCTTCGTTATTCGAAACTAAACTCTTGTCTACACTTAACTCAATCGCTTCAATAAACGCATTAGGCTCATCATCTTTCAAGCTTTCGGAAAACTGAGTCAATCGTTTTTCATAATCTTTTTGATTTTTTAAAGTAGCAACTGCTACAGCTACGGCATACGGCTTCTTTTTCCCGGCTTCTTTTATTCTTTTTGCAGCCTCGGGGTTACTTTTTTCAATTTTGGCAAGTAACTCCTGCAACTTCCTATCATAAACACCTTCACTACCTTGCAATAAATCGCCACCCTTAAATAACCAAGCCAAACCTGCAACTAGAATCAAAAAAAACATAAAGGAACGATAAAAAAACCCTATCATAGTATTTGATGCTCTTCGTTTTGCCATTACCTTCTCCAAACCAAATTCAAATTGTTTATACTTTGCATTAGCCGTCAATTTGACTGAATCAAAAACAAGCCTACTTTATATCTATCGTTGCCAAACTACAAACTATGCCAATAATATTTTAAATGTTTAATAAGACTTAAGCTACAACATTTTTTCTTGTCTTTTGTATAATATCCTTAATGAATGAATTTGAGCACTCAACCCGAATCAACGCCCTATTGGCTAAGCTTAAAGCCAAGGAACCAAAAGCCCGCGAAGAGTTAATTGCACACTCTTTAGAGCGGCTTCAACGCCTTTCGCGAAAAATGTTCCGAAAACACCCCAACCTCTGCACACTTGAAGAAACCGATGACATTACCCAAAAACTAGTTATCCGACTTCACAAGATGCTGGATGGCTTGGTTCCCGAAGATACAACCTCCTATTTCAAACTCGCATCGCAAAACCTTCGCTGGGTGCTTCAAGACCTTGCCCGATCCAGCATTGCAAGGAACCAAATTAAAAACTCAGGCGATATGAGCACCTCCGTCAAAAGAAATGAATTGCTCAATACCAAAGATCGCGATGGCGGGCCTTCAAGCTATGCAGAATGGACAGAGTTTTATGAAAAAATCGACCTCCTCCCAGAAGAAAATAAACAGCTTTTTGATCTTCTCTGGTTCCAAGGCTTAAGCCAGGATGAGGCTGCTAAATTTCTGGATATTCCTCTGCGAACCCTCGCAAGGAGATGGATGACCACAAGAATCTTGATCCGAACTTTGATAAACAATCAAACGCCGGAACATGGGGATAATTAAAAATGGATTTCGCCCAATCCAAAATGAATCATGAACTAGAAGAGGCTTTATTCAGTTGGGAAGAACAACGCCTATTTCAAAAAGAAATTCCTTTAGAATCTCTTTTACTATCTTACCCCGCATTAAGTAGTAATTTGCCAAGAGCGATTGAAGAACTTCAGGAAATGGATTGGTTGCTCTATCCAGATTCTGAACCACTAGGCGACAGTTTCTCAGATAATGAAACCATTGTTCCCAGTACGATTACCAAAGGTGAGTCACCGATACCTGGGTATCAACTGATTAAAAAAATAGGGAAGGGTAGCTTTGGTGAGGTATGGGAAGCCCAGGGTCCTGGTGATGTTTCCCTCGCAATGAAAATCATCCCCATGAGCAATGGGCTAGACCTTGTTGAAATTCGTTCTTTGAAACTTTTTAAATCGATCAGACATCCGCATTTGTTATCTATTTTTGGGTTCTGGATCATTGATGAACATCTTTGGATTGCAATGGAACTTGCGGAAATGAATTTCCTTGAGTATGTAAATAAAGTGCATCCTTCGGAAAATGCAATTCTTTCCATGTTTACTGAAGCTGCAGAAGCTCTTGATTTTTTGAACCAGAAACAACATTTCTCTGATGGTGGCGAAATCGTTGCAATTCTTCACCGCGATATCAAACCACAAAACATGTTGATCGTGGGTGGTGCATTAAAAATTGGCGACTTCGGCCTCGCTCGCATTCTAGATGAAGAAAAAAACCAGCACAGCGGCTGCATGACCCCTAGTTACTCTCCTCCTGAATTCTTTCAGGAAAAAATGAGCGCCAGCTCAGATCAATATTCTCTTGCGATCACCTACTGCAAAATCCGGGGTGGAACAATGCCCTTTATCGGCAATGCTGCTGAAATCATGGCGGGACATTGCAATCGCCTGCCCGAACTTTCTATGATTCCACTTCATCAGAGATGGGTGGTAGCAAAGGCACTTGAAAAAAATCCCTTGAAACGCTGGGGAAGTTGCTCTGAATTTATCAGGCAAATTAGGCAGGCGAATTCTAATCCAATACCACCTATACCAACTTTAGATCGAAGATATTTTTTCACTGCGATCGTTCTGGGATTTGGTTTACTAGGAATGGCATTTTTTGCCCGAGCATTTTTAGGAAGACAACAATCCCCAACATTTAAAGAATTTATCCTTGAAGGCCATCAAGGCGAGGTAAGTTGTACAAGCATTTCAGAAGATGGGAAAACTGGAATCAGTGGCGGCAAAGACAAAAAAGTAATTGCATGGGATCTTGAGAATCAAAAAGCGAAATTTATATTCAATGATCACACAAAAAGTATTTTATCGGTTGCAATCTCCCAAGATGGGCAAAAAGCTTTGTCAGGTGGGGCACTGCTTGATAACCGTGTAATCCTTTGGGATTTAGCTAAGGGTGAAAAGGTTCGTGAGATGATCGGGCATGTGCATGGCGTAAAGGATATCCGCTTTTTACCGGATGGGAAAAGAGCGATTTCGTGCAGTTTAGATTGCACCGCAAGATTATGGGATCTGGAAACCGGAACACAAATTCAATTCTTTGAAGAGATGGCAACCTACGACCCAAGAAACATGCAATATGGTTCGCCCAGACAAGTTTGGCACATGGATGTTTCTGAAGATGGTAAGACGATGGTTTGCTGTTTGCGAGATGGCAGAATTTGTGTGCACGATGTAGATTCCGGAAAAAGAATTCAGACCGTGAACGGGCCGGAACAATTTTACAACTCGTTATCAATAAATAAAGAAGCTACAGTTGCAATTACAGCCTTTGGCGGAACATCTTATTCACTCCGAGAGCCAATTGATTTAAAAATCATGCGCTGGGATTTACTCACAACAAAACGAGAATTTTTGATGGAGACTGAAAGCGCAGTTGCAGCTTTATTTTCTCCTAAAGGTACAAACGAACTTTTTGTTTTTCCCAAGAAAGGTTCGCCTTTTCTGTTCGATTTAAATACGAAAAGCAAAACAGACGTTTTTAGCCAACTAGGGTCTGAGGTGAATTGCATTACAGGGAACGATAAAGGAACAATATTGCTATTGGGGTGCAATGATTTCACTGTAAGGCTTTTGAGGCGCAATTAGGATTGGTGCTAGGATAGGGGTGAATAATGTTACTTGAATGGTAATCAATAAAGGTTAGTTAAAAAATAAACCCACTAGCAGGATGAAACTGCTAGCGGGTTAAATGTGAAAATAAAATTAATTACAAACCATTACCGCCATTGTTGAAACCACCACCAAATCCGCCGCCACCCTGACCAAATCCGCCACCGCCCTGACCGAATCCGCCGCCACCTTGACCAAACCCGCCGCCACCCTGGCCAAACCCACCACCACCCTGGCCAAACCCGCCGCCACCCATGTTACCGCCCCCAAATCCGCCACCACCTTGACCGCCCATATTTCCGCCGCCACCGCTTTGGAATGCTGAGCCACCAACTCCAGACATAATACCTTGCATTGCCATAGCATAAAACGGATTGTTCATACCGACTGCTTGGCCACCGCCACCACCACCGCCCTGGCCAAATCCACCGCCGCCACCACCCTGACCAAATCCGCCGCCGCCACCTTGGCCAAATCCGCCACCACCACCTTGGCCAAATCCGCCGCCGCCCTGACCGAAGCCGCCGCCGCCACCTTGGCCGAAGCCGCCACCACCTTGACCGAAGCCACCGCCACCACCACCTTGGCCAAACCCGCCACCACCACCTTGGCCGAAGCCACCGCCACCACCACCTTGGCCGAAGCCGCCGCCGCCGCCACCTTGGCCGAAGCCACCGCCGCCGCCCATGTTACCACCACCCGTAGAAAGGGGGATTTGATAAAGTTGGGAGATTTGATTTCCCGGAGCATTATTTTGTGTGACTTGGGATGTGCCTTGGATTCCACCAGTACTTTGTTGGAAACCACCGCCGCCAAAACCACCACCGCCACTAGAACTGCTTCCTGTATTAAAATTTACATTTTGATTAGCAATCTGTGCTTGAACTGTATTATTTAATGAGGGTGGTGGTGGTGGAGCAGGAGGCAAAATCATCCTGTATCGCTGTGCAAACAGAGCATCAGGAGAAATCAGCAACCCAACCGGAATCATGAATTTTAAACTTAGAGCTAATAAGTTTTTATTTTTGAACATAAGACAGTTCCTTTGATAAATAGATGCTTCTATTACATAGTACCCTGTTATAAGCTAAAAAGGCTTTATTAGACAATCAATCTTACTAATTTATAATTTTTACATCGGAATAATCAGATTTAATAGGAATTGATAGGGAAACTAAGAGTAAAGTAAAAATTTGACTGAAAAGCGCAACATTTAAAGGCTTTCCCGCAAAAAAATCACTATTTCTGATTGATTTAAATACGAAAACATAGTGATTATACAAAGATAATAAAAATCTTATATTAGATAAATTTATTAAAATTATGGAAAATAACCTTACTATTAGGCTACAAAAATTCTGCAATTTGAATCTTACAACACACTTATCGTTGGATTATTGTTTTTAGCAACAACCCCGAAATTAAAGAATCTACCGTGATCTTACCAACTTACCTAGAAGCCTATTTATGCGACTGTACACTGCCTTTTAATTAAATTTTCAAAGCTAATGAATGAATCACTTACAATCATAACACAGTGCTTTGGATTGAACAGGACCACGCAGGTACAAGAAAAGAAAAGGAAGACTAGCAACGGAACTATTGGGCAAAAAGAGAACAAGACTGGCCACAGACTTAATTTAGTTGTCTACAAAACTTGGCTCAGTCTAAAGCCCTTGCATATTGAACACACCATATTAAATTTGCTAGGGTAAGGATTTGCTTCCAATTTTAAGGCAGGCCCATGATGGCGGAGCGTTTGAGTTCTTCCAAAGATTTAAATCGTTCTTCGGGTGGCATGGTTACAAAAATCCAGTCGTGGCATTTCACTCGAACAATCCTACCTGGGCGATACCCATCCAGAAGTTCGGTAAACTTTAATCGCACCTGAATTCCACTGCTGCCCGGCAGTGGATTTGCTGTTTCTTTCCAATCGAGAACTTGTCCAATTTTTTTATCAGCCCTATGAAACCAAGTGCGAAGCGTTTTATCCGATGCACCAACTCCAAAGCCTTTTTCTTGAGTAGCCTTGAGTTCATCATAAAGAGATTTATCCATACCGCCAAAAAGGGTAAGGGTGACTACGCCACCACCATAGTCAAAATTTTCGACATGATCAATCCAGGCAGGGAGCCAGCGCTGTTTTTGATAACGGACATGTTTTTTGCGTTGAAGTTCGGTAGCAAAAGCTCTGCTCTCTTCATCAAGCCAAAGTTCAGAAACCGAGTATTCGTTATCGCGCCAACCTTGGGCCCATCCTAGATTAAAGTTAACTATAGTCCCCGGAGAGATTTCTTTCAGATCAACCAGCTTGCGCGATTTCCAAATTTTCGAAACCTGATCAATGTCAAAGGTGTAGGGTTTATTGATACCATCCTTGGCAGATTTTCCCTCGGGGGTCAGATTGATTTTGCCTTTGATCTCATCAACCGAAACGACTTTCCAGTTTTGGCCGCGCTTTTGATAGAAACTAAAATCATCCTCTAGGGAAACGGCATGATTATGTTTCACATGATACTTTTCCATGTTTGGGATTGCGGGAATAGTTTTTTCCTCTCCCTCTGGTGGCAATAAAAAATATCCATGAATATGGGTGCCAAGGGGGATATCACGAAGCTCTGCGGGAGCGCCGTTATACCAGATCATGCCAAAGGGAAGCATGGCAAAGTAATGAAGAGGGCCAGATTGATAACGGTCGCCTGGTGG
>CAXNFS010000037.1:0-15854 GCA_964201235.1 Gemmataceae bacterium
TATCAATTGGGGTTTGAGGACGAGACTCTCTTTGGTCAGGCAAATTTGGCTCACGAATCGCAACAGCAACAAGGCTGAAATAAAAAGCAAAGGCGAGTAGCAACATTCCAGGTACATTAAGATTTGGCTTAAAAGCAGGCCTTCTCTCCAAAAGAAGATCCAATAAGCAACGCACCATCCAAAAAAGACAACTCAAGAGCAGCCAAGAAAAATAAACACGCTGATCATGCCCGCCCTCCAAAATTAGAAGAAGACCTGGCATGAAAAAGAAAATTGACAAAATATCAATAGTTCGAAAACTAAATAATCGATTGAATTTAAAAAAAAGAGCACAAGCTAAAATCAATGAGAAATAAAACCATGTAGGAGCATTGGGCAAGGAAATATCAAAAAATATTGAGACCGGAGATGTCATTTTTAAGAAAACAACCTAGCAATAAAAGTACTAGAAAAGCCCAATACATAATTTAGAAAACAACAAGTTCATGTCAGAATGAAATCAAATAAAGCCGAGCTTTAATAATCACTCAGCTCTATTGTTTTAAAGTACTAAACTACTTGTTCTTCTCGATCTTTTTTTCAACTTCTTTTTTCTTATCCTGCTCCCGCTTGGTAGTGCCTGCGGATTTGATTGCATCTTTCCAAACCTTAGCGGCCTCTGCTTTTTCACCAAGGGCATTATGAATATCACCAAGATGATCCAAGATTTCTATATGTTGACCTTCTTCATCTTTGATGGCCTCTACGAGAAGTTTTTTTGCTTCAACATAGTTCTTTTTCTTGTAAAGGACCCAGGCAAGACTATCAAGATATGCTGAATTATCCTTATCAAATTCTGGTTTAAGATTCTTGATTTTCTTTCTTAAATCTCGCTCGATCTCGATTGCTTTACGAATCAACTTCTCTGCTTCATCTAAATTCAAATTATTGTCGGCCCAGATATAACCAAGATCATTATGATAAGTTGGGTTGTCGGGATTTTTTTCAACCAGAGCTTTGAGAATTTCTGCTGCTTTATCGATTTTCTTCAGCTCCACATAAACATTGCTGAGAGTGTACTTAATTTCTTCCAGAAACTCTTCTTTCTCTTCCTTCCCTAAACGCTTATCTGAATCAATTTTTACAATGAGCTCCTGATAGGACTTCTCTGCATCCGCGATTCTGCCAGCTTCTCTAAGAATTCGTGCTTTAAGCTCGAGATTAAGCCAATTGTCAGGCTGATCTTTATAAAGTTTCTCAACGCGCTCAATTGCTTTGTCTATTTCGCCTAGTCGGGATTGGCAAAGCACCATTCTGCGAAATACCACTGGTTTTAATCTTAAAATTGGAATAAATGCAGCTTCATCTTCAAGCGTAATATCCAAAAATTCAGAACACAATTTCTCACATTCTTTGTATTTTTTTGTATCAAAAAGGATCTGAATTAATGGCCCGTAACCTGCAGCCATTTTTTGACCACTTCCTAAATTTTTAGCATCAACTAGAAAGTTGCGATAAAAATCAACTGCAGCATCATTTTCCCGTAATTCCTGAGCTACTCTTGCTAGAAACCAATAAGCATTTCCATTTAGTTTCTTTGAATCTGCAGGAGTTAACTTTTGGGCAACCTCAATTATTTTTTTTGCATTCTCTTTGTTTTTTAGTACTTCGATTATTTTGTTTTTTACCGCTTCTTCACCTGTGACAAAGTTATAGACCATCAAAGTTTTTAAACTTGCATCATCCTGATATAAAGCGTTCGCAGAAATTGGACCTGCAAGCAGAAGCAGATTGACTAAAATGACAGGTATAAAAAAAGAAACTGCACGATTCAACATCTGAAAGTCCTTTCCTAAAAACGAATTCCTATTCAGTTGAAATAGTAACAAACAACCAGCAATTAGCCAATTGTTTATTACTATTCATATCCAACTTTTATCTTTTCATTTAAAGATTATCATGGGCACGCACAATTAGCCCTAGGTTGGGCCCAATTCCCCTGAGTATTAGTGTTAGGGCTATAGGATGCTCCCTGAACAGGCATACATGGTTGCGTCTGGGCCTGTGGAACACAATAGTTTGCTGGAGGCTGCTGATAATAATTTTGTGGCGGATAGTCATGATCTCGATGATGAGCGCAACCCACTTGAGCTAATGCAAATACTGGAACAATAAGTAATAATAAAAAAGTTTTCATTGTTTTATTTCCCCTGATTCGACTCTATAACCAAAAAATCGCACTCACTTCAGCGGGGTATAACAATGAATTAAAAACAAGCAAGACCAATTGTACAAGAAGGAAGGATGGGTAAACTTTAACGCCCGCTTTTTACGCTTTTGGTAATGGTATTGTTTGATCAAGTTCATTTTGCATTTTTTTAAACCAGCGCTGGATAAGTAATTTCTGATACGATTCCCATAATACTTTTTTATTATCTTTCACTTTTCGTCTTATTTTTTCAATCAAAGATTTAGGTAGTGGGTGTTTACTTTTAAAGTGCTCAACTATTTCCGCATGAACCAAAACACCCTCACAAATAATATTTATCACAAAATGCCCATCATTCAACTTTTGCCAATATAGAAAATTCAGTTTTCCTGAATCTTTCACTTTCTGCAATATTTGGCTAAATCTCTCGAGCGTTTGTATTTTTTGTTTAACCAGACCTGCAAATTCAAACTGTAAGCTACCAGCAAATGCAGTCATTTGATTACGAAGAATCTCTAGAACTGGAGCCGTTTCACCTTTTAAATACTCTTTAATTTGCCTTACTTTTTCCATATACCCTGTTCGACTACAACCACCAGCACAAGGCCCTAAACAATTACCAATTTCATAGCGTAAACAACCAAACTGGGGCAGCATTTCCAGCAAAATTTTTTGATTAGCAAAATGAATTAGTGTTTTTTCAGCACAATCCCTAAGCCCTAGAGTTTCATTTAAAATATTTATGGCATTACGCAAGGTTTTACCTTGATTAAATGGACCGAAAGCTTCCAAATATTTTCCGGGAAGTTTTTTAAGAAGTTTGATCGCAGGGGCTTCACTCGAGGTTAACACGAGGTAAACCGGCCTTAGCCTATGGGCAACTCCCATTACATTAGCATTGGGAAGGAACAGATTAATAACTTCAATTTCTCTTAAAAAAGCATGGAATTCAGAAAAACAAGTTTGCCAACAGATTTGGGTTGCCCGTCTGATTAGCTTTTTTTCTTTCGATTTCTTTTTAAGGAAATAAGATTGCAGCCTTTTTCTCAAATTCTTGGCTTTTCCCACATAAATCAAAATCCCAGAAGAATCAACTAACCCATAAATACCGGGTTCCTTAGGAACAAGCACTTTGACCTGATGCTTAAGCCCGCCTGGGCCATTTTTTTTAATTTGGCCAGAAACAGGCTCGGATCCCTCAGGCAAAACGCTGCTAGGACCAAACCCTGTAAATTCTAGATGTTGAAACAAATCTCGCATACAAAAAAAGCCCGCAATTCTTACCAAGATTACTGATATTTCAATATTCCAACGAAATATCTTGGAAACAACCCCTATACGGCTAAGATGTTTCATTGAATAGAGTTGTTAGTTAATAATACTCGAATCAATAAGTTTTGTTTATTCGATTTACCATTCCGATATAAAAGTAGCGAGTTTTATTATGCCAAAGCGAACAGATCTGAAGAAAATACTTCTCATCGGTTCAGGCCCGATTATCATTGGTCAAGCTTGTGAGTTTGATTACAGTGGAACTCAAGCATGCAAGGCACTTCGGGAAGAAGGCTACATAGTAATCTTGGTAAATTCCAATCCCGCAACCATTATGACAGACCCAGAGATAGCAGACCGAACCTACATCGAGCCAATAAAATGGGAAATACTTGAGAAGATAATTGAAAAAGAACGGCCTGATGCAATTCTCCCCACCTTAGGCGGGCAAACCGCACTTAATGTTGCCTTAGAGCTTTATAAAAAGGGCATACTTGAAAAATATGGCGTCGAAATGATAGGCGCCAGCCCCGAAGCTATCGAAAAAGCTGAGGATCGCCAAAAGTTCAAGAATGCAATGAAAAAAATCGGAGTTAAAGTTCCACCAAGTGGCGTGGCAAAAAGCTTCGCAGAAGCTCAAGAAATTCGTGAAACGGTTGGGCTTCCAGCAGTTTTAAGGCCCAGCTTTACGATGGGTGGCACTGGTGGCGGGATTGCCTACAACAAAGATGAATTTAATGAGTTGATTACCCGAGGCTTAGAATTAAGCCCTGTTGGAGAAGTTCTTATTGAACAATCCATTATTGGATGGAAAGAGTACGAACTCGAAGTCATGCGTGATAACGCTGACAATGTGGTAATCATTTGCAGTATTGAAAACTTCGATCCTTGTGGAGTTCACACAGGGGATAGTATCACTGTTGCGCCAGCTCAAACACTTACCGACAAAGAATATCAGCAGATGCGTGATTCTGCGTTGGCGATTATTCGAGAAATAGGCGTTGCTACTGGTGGTAGCAATATTCAATACGGGATTAATCCTGCCAATGGTGATATGGTTGCTATCGAAATGAACCCACGGGTTTCAAGATCATCCGCACTGGCATCGAAGGCAACTGGTTTCCCGATTGCTAAAATTGCTGCAAAACTAGCAGTAGGTTTCAGGCTTGATGAACTTCGAAATGATATTACCCGGGAAACTCCAGCGTGTTTTGAACCCACAATAGATTATGTTGTCACCAAAATTCCACGATGGGCCTTTGAAAAATTCCCTGATGCCAACACCACTCTTACCACACAGATGAAATCCGTGGGGGAGACTATGGCAATTGGACGGACATTTAAAGAATCTTTGCAGAAAGCTCTCCGCAGTTTAGAAACTGGTAGATTCGGGCTTGGTTGCGATAGGGCAGATTTGTGGGGGACCGATAAACAACCTTCTCGTGAAGAAATTATTGCTAAAATCGCAATCCCGAACTCCGACAGAATCTGGTATCTTCGCTACGCTATTTTAGATGGCATGACTATCGAAGAAATTCACGACAGAACAAAAATTGACCCTTGGTTCCTTAACAACCTCCTTGATATTACAAATCAAGAAGCAAAACTTCGTGCACTAAAAAACATTACAAGTGTAAATCATGCAGACATGCTTGAAGCAAAACAACACGGGTTCTCTGACAGACAACTTGCTGCGATTTGGCTTACAAGCGAAATGGAAATCCGCAGGGTTAGAAAAGCCTTGGGGGTTCTACCTGTATTTAAACGAGTAGACACTTGCGCAGCGGAATTCGAAGCCTACACACCTTACTATTATTCCACATACGAATCTTCCGTCACCAATGCTCTTACCGGGGAATCTTCTGTCGAAGATGAAACAATAACTTCTACAGGAAAAGAAAGAATAATGATTTTAGGCGGTGGCCCCAACCGCATAGGCCAGGGTATTGAATTTGATTACTGCTGCTGCCACGCTGCTTTTGCATTACGAGAAGCAGGATACGAAACCATCATGGTTAATTCTAATCCGGAAACTGTATCTACCGATTACGATACAAGCGATCATCTTTTTTTCGAACCATTAACTGCAGAAGATGTGCTTAATATTTGCGAAAAAATGAACCCAAAAGGATTGATTGTACAATTTGGCGGGCAGACACCCTTAAACCTTGCCAAAGCTTTGGAAACTGCCGGTGCTCCCATTATCGGCACAAGTGTTGAAAGCATTGATATCGCAGAAGACCGTGAACGATTTCAAGATCTCGTAAACAGGCTTGGTCTCAAACAGCCTCCTAACGGAATCACCAATGATCTTCAAGAATCAATTCATGTTGCTAGGAAAGTAGGTTACCCCATTCTCGTTAGGCCAAGTTATGTGCTTGGGGGTCGCGGTATGGAAATCGTATACGATGAATCTTCCTTAATCCGATATGTAACCAAAGCAATGGAAGTTTCACCAGGGAAACCTATCCTTTTAGACAAATTCCTTGAATCTGCCATCGAAGCAGATGTCGATTGTATTTCCGATGGAACTGATTCCACGGTAGGTGGCGTCATGCAGCATATCGAAGAAGCGGGTATTCATTCAGGTGACTCCGCTAGCGTACTACCACCACATAGTTTGCCAACTTATGTCATCGATGAAATCAAAAGACAAACAAAAGCAATGGCCAAAGAACTAAAAGTTCGAGGGCTAATGAATGTTCAATTTGCTATTACAGGCCTAAAAATTGACCATTCGGAAGATTCAGATAAGCAATCAAAATTAATACCAAATACTAGCAATGAAGGCGACCTGCCAGTTGAGATTTTTGTCCTTGAGGTAAATCCTCGAGCCAGCAGAACGATTCCTTTTGTTTCAAAAGCAATAGGCATACCTATGGCCAAATTGGCATCATTGGTAATGGTTGGCAAAACACTTGCAGAGTTAAACTTCACCACAGAAATTACTCCCACCCATTACTCCGTGAAAGAAAGCGTATTTCCATTCAACAAATTCCCTGGCGTGGATATCATCCTTGGCCCTGAAATGCGATCAACAGGCGAAGTTATGGGTATCGATGATTCATTCCCCATGGCTTTTGCCAAAAGCCAACTTGCTGCAAGCAGTGCTTTACCCCTTAAAGGAAAAGTCTTTTTATCCGTTTCCGATCGTGACAAAAGCGACATTTCCTACATTGCAAAAAAACTCCATAAACTTGGCTACCAATTAATCGCAACCCGTGGCACCGCAGCGGTAATTAAAAAAGCAAACCTACCGGTCGAAGAGATTTCAAAATTACAAGAAGGCAGACCAAACCTAATTGATCTGATGAAAAATGGCCAAATAGCATTAATACTTAATACTCCAGTTGGTAGGGGATCTAGGACTGATGAAGGAAAAATAAGGTCTGCAGCGGTTACCCACGGCGTTACCTGCATAACAACGATGGCAGCAGCCCAAGCTGCTGTTGAAGCTTGTGCTGCTCTTAGGGAAAAAGACTTCACAGTAACTGCGATACAAGATAGATATTAATGCACAGAGTGAACATGCGTATAGTAATCAATTTATAATAATTCATGCCTTTGATAAGTATGCTATGATTGATAAATACAAACTTACTATTGGTCTACCAATATGACCGCACAACTTGTCGCAATATCTGAAGGCCCTAGCATTGTTTTAAATAAACCAATATTGCTTTTGGGTAGACATGAAGAGTGCGATGTGCAAATTGATTCCCAAAAAATATCCCGTAAACACTGCTGTATTATTCTCCTAAAAAACAAAGCAATAATCCGGGACCTTGGAAGTACTAATGGTGTGAGTATAAATGGAAAAAAAGTACTGGAAGGTTCTTTTGTTCCAGGCGACGAGTTATGCATTGGAAATTGCAAATATATATTACATTGGGACTCTGTAATATTAAACGGTACACCCTGATTTACTAACTGCTGGCACTTCGATAATATTTTAACGAGTAATTAAAGAACATTCTGCTCAATTGAAAATAAACAACAGCAATCACAAATAAAAACAAAGTAAATTCAATATTGATTTCTTTAACAGCAAATTCAACTGGAATACTCACCGCTAATAATGCTGGAATGATAAAACCAAATACCATACGAATTGGTAAAGCCCATTCAGAATCATAAATCTGCCTTGGATATCTCATCAAATTAGTAAACAACCACCAAACCTCCATAAGGCTTTGATTTCTAATCATCCACACAGAAAGGGCAGTTAAAAGCAAAAGAAAACTATAAGCAAGCGAACAACCGCATAAAAAAAGGATCAAAAAGAGAGGTACTTTCCACAATTCTAAAGGTTTACCTATTTCATACATAGCAAAACTAATCATGATAAACCCAAGTAATATTTTCGGTGCGGTAGACCAATCAACTCGCCTTAGTGTGATAAAAAACTGAGGATCAATCGGTTTCAGCAAACAAAAATCTAGGTTTCCTGACCTAACAAGTTCAGAAAATTCGACACAGTTCTCTAAGAAAAATGTTTCAACAAACCCTTCAAGCGCATAATACGCGCCAACAAAAAACAAGAACTCATGCTCGTTCCAACCAGCTACATTCGAACTTTTGCCAAAAATAGTTTTGAAAAAAGTTAGTAGAATTCCAAGCCAAATTAGTTCGACAAGTATTTTTAAAAGAAAATTGCTACGGAAAGCTAATTCTCCAAGCAAGCTAAATTTCGCAAAACAAAACATTAATCGCAAATGCCTAAGCATGATCAAGCTCCGTAGGCGCTGTATTTGCGCAATCCAAAGTACAATATAACCCTGGAGAGTAAAAAAAAGAAAAGAGCCCATAAAACACCAATAAAAAATCTCAGTAAAAGATCATCATCACTAATTTTTTGAAGAAAAATTGCGGCGGGGAAATATGCAAGATATGCAAATGGTAGATTTTTCAGCACATCGAGCCATCCTGTAGTATCAAGCAAATCAAGGGGAATAAGATGACCCGACAAGAAAAAACTAAGGGTTGTCACCACATAGAGCAATGAAGTAACTTCTAAAATCCAAAAACTAAGCATTCCCAAACAAACTTCAAAGTAAAAACCAATAACAAAAGCAAGCATGAGCGACAAAATAAAATATGCACAACCAACTGGGGTTGGAAAAGTATCAAAAAAGCTGGCACAAGATCCAAATAATATAATATAGGGAACCAATGATGTCGAAATATATGCTGCTTTATGGGCAATTCTGTAACTCATTAAGTAACCAATTAAATCGATTGGTTGTAGAAGATACTTTTTTATGCTTCCTTCACGAACATCTCTGGCTAAATTGGTTGCCAAGCCTGGCATACTAGAAAACATTCTGCTGATGTTCACAAGAAGCAAGTAAGCGATTACCTGCTTAAATGAAAAACCAGACAACGAGTCTTGCTCAGAAGAACTATACACCGATTTCCATAATAAAATGGAAGTGATCATAGGCAGAAAACGCAAAAACGAACTAAAAAGAAAATCCCCACGATAAGTGAGTCTTTCTTTAAGAGATAAACGAGCAATATTAAAGTACTTGTTCAATATTAAACCTAAAAAAATTACAAACTTTTCGACCGGTGACTAACAAATAATTTTTCAATAACTTCTTCAATGGGAGGGTCTTCAATACTTATATCTAAAACCTCTTCGCACTGGGATACAATAGCAAGAACACTAGGAACATCATTTTTGGAAACGCGAAGCCTTACGATCCCACCGGTAATTTCCAATTGTTCAAACTTGCTAAAAACCTGATCAGGAACTAAATTTTTAAATTGAATCTTGATCAATTTCTCTTTTCCAAATTCATCTTTTAAACCCTGTAACTGCCCATCGTAAACCATTTTTCCGCCTGAAATAACCAGAATCCTCGAGCAAAGAGTTTCGACATCCCTCATATAATGACTAGTCAAAAGAATAGTGATTTTTCTAGTTTGATTAAATTCGTAAAGGCACCGATGCATAGCCGATTGCGCAACCACATCTAGGCCGATGGTGGGTTCGTCAAGAAGTAGAAGTTTCGGATCATGAAGAAGAGATGCAATCAACTCGAGTTTCATGCGTTCGCCAAGGGAAAGTTCCCTGACAGGTTTATTTAAAAGGTTGGCAACCTGAAATATTTCTGTGAGTTCACCGACATTCTTTTTAAATTTCACGGGGTCAATTTTGTAAATTTCTTTATGCAACTCAAACGAATCAGAAGCAGGTAAATCCCACCATAATTGGCTTTTCTGTCCCATAACGAGCGAAAAAGCTTTCCTAAATTCTACAGGTCTTTCCCAAGGAACATAACCTAGAACCGTTGCATTACCATTCGTTGGAAACAACAAACCGGATAGCATTTTTAATGTCGTAGTTTTTCCCGCGCCATTAGGACCAAGAAAACCTACGATCTCACCTTCATGAATTTCAAGGTTAATGTTTTCTACAGCATGAATATCTTTGAATTTACTATTGAATAAACTCTTAAAAGAACCAATCAGACCTGCAGGTTTTTCATAAACTCGAAACTGTTTGCTAAGGTTATTAGTTTTTATAACAATCATTTATTTTTATGTTTATTAAACATCCAATTCTCGTAAATATTCCACAGCTTGCAAAATATCATTAAACCTATCTTGCTGGGTTCCAGCCTCTCGTTCAATAGACATTGGTCCAGAATAACCAATCTTTTGTAGTGTTTTAAGAAACAAAGGTATATTTACCTCTCCCTTACCAAGCACAACTTCTTCACCCCATTGCCCTTTGATTTTAGGGCGATTCGCATCCTTCAAATGAACGCTCCGAATGTATTTCCCCAGCATTTCTACAGCTTCAATTGGATTACCTTGATCATACAACAACATATTGGCAGGATCAAAATTAACATACAAGTTGGAACGATCTAATTCTTTTAATGTAGTAAAAAGCAACTCAGAAGATTCCTGCCCGGTTTCAAAGGAAACATTTACACTAACATTATTAGCAAGTGTGCTCACTGTTTCTAAAGTTTGCAAAAAGCTTTTCCTACCCGCGTCATTAATAGGCGGAATAAAACCAGCATGAAACATAATATCATTAACTTTAAGATCTTGAACCCTCAGGAGACTCCATTTGAAGCGTTCCAAGCGCTCTGCCCGAGTTGCAGGATCACCAAACCCACCAGTTTTTTCAATTGTTTGCGGAGTGGTGTAATCTTCTCCTGGAAAACCAAGCATTGCACCTGTTAATTTAAAACTGGCATTCTTTGCTTTAATAGGCATATCATCACCCTCATCCCACGAGGCATGATGAGGATCGCCACAGGCAATTTGTACATTTTGAATTCCAAGTTTATTTGTAAAACCATTTAATTCTGAAATGTTTTTAACTTGTAATGACCAACTGCAAACTCCAACCATACTAAGATTCATATTAAAACTCCAAACTGACAATACAAATGCAAATTTAGATTATATACATTAATGACTAATGATGAAATTAAAAGAATAAAAAATACAAGCAATGATTATGCTTCAGAGAGATTTGCGGGATTCCCGTTTTCATTAGCTAATTGATCATTCCTTTTGATATTTGCAAATAGCGTAGTTCCATAAACCATAAGAATAAAATTAGGAACGAACATAACCCCCATACGCTTAATGTTTTCGAAAATCGGTAATAAAGGCAGTAAGTTAGCAACAATATAAAATAGGAATAAAACCCCTAACCAAGGAGATATAACCCTTGATGAAGCAAACCACGAAAACACCAACAGGGACATAACCAAAGGTAAAGCGAGAACAAAATACTGAGAATGGCTTACAGGGCAAATCAAAACCATTAACAAAGAGGCGAGTGCTAGAAAATGTGCATCTTCCATTGCAGAACCTTTTTGGGGAACACCTTTCGACCAAAGTAACCAACCAAAAAAAAGCATACTCATCAGGATTTGAACAATTTTAATAACTAACGAAGGTTTAGCAGGTTTTTTACTAAAATCAGGGTGCTCGATACCGTGCAAAAATGCAAGCACACTATGATTATCAGTAGAATTTAAATTCGTGAGTTCGACACCTCGCGTATTATCACCAGATATCCCTAAAGAAGGCCCAATTAAAACATTATAAAAGTCAGAGTAAGCTGTTTTGGTTTTTTCAACACCCATAACCGAAACAGGTACTACCACAAGGCCCAAAATAAGACCAACAACACATCCTGCAAACTGTTTATAATCTTTACGCCAAACTGGAACAATTAAAAGAAAAACAGGAAAAACCTTAAGGCAAATACTTCCTGCACTCATGACTCCACTAAGGAAACTTTTATTTGACATTTGAAAAGAAATCGCAAGACAAATCATCATCAACAAAAATAGATTAACTTGCCCACGCATGAGCGTGTGTGCAATTGGACTCAAGCAAACAACAATTGTAAAAATTCTTAAATAATACCATTTTCTAACAGACAAGTTTTCAAACACTAGGGGAAACTGTTTCTCGTATGCTCGAGCAAGAGAAAAAACTCCTAGGAAAAGACTAAGCAAGCTAACTTTGTAAAAAATGCTAATAGAAATGGGATAAGGAAGGCACCCTTCCCGACTTTCACCAGGGGGAGGGTCTGCCAACGGGATCATGGCAATAGCAAAAAGTGGTGGATAATTATAATGCCAGCCATTTGGATCAGTAACTTCATAAATACTCTTACCAACTTTGGCGGCCCAACCTGCTCGAAAAAAACAATCAGCATCTCCCATCACTCGCGTTAAAAAAGCTGACCTAATCTGAACAATATCAGCAAAGAAAAGCAGGAAGAAAAACAATATCGAAACTAGAACGGTTTCAAAGCCATTCAATCCAACTTTATCTTTTGCTAACATCTTCGTATCCATTTATTTAACCTCATAATAACACATCTATATCAACCGAATTCGTTATGAAAGGGCAATACCGTTTTAATAAGAAAACAGCCCATCTACCTAGTTAAAGAGCAAACAAAGCCTTAAAAATTTACACATTTTTTGAAACCAAAGATAAAATTGTTACTTCTGGTATGCAATTAATTCTAAGAGGAAAAGATCCAGCAATACCCCGACTTACATGCATAATCATTTCGTCATGAACATAGAAGCCACTACCAAATCTCCTACCAAATTTACTGGGAATAAGCAAAGGACCAAAAAAGGGCAGGGCGATTTGCCCCCCATGCACATGACCACAAAACATCAAATTAAAGCCCTGTTTTGCTGCCCAAAAAAATTCATCTGGGGAATGAGTCAACAGAATTTTAAAATCGTAATCTTCAGAAGCGATATTTGGTAGTTTTGCAGAGAACCAAGGATATTCATTACCAAAAATACCGATTCTAGCTCCTTCATGGTTAACTGAACACCAACCATCTGAAAGACAGATAAAACCAGCTTTTCGCAAATATTTACGCACCATATCAGGGCTATTCCACAAATCATGATTTCCAAGCACTGCAAACTTTCCATGCTTGGTTTGAATTTTTTTTAAAAGTGGAACAACCCAACGCAAGAAAAAAACATTATCAACAAGATCACCTGTAAAAAAAACAAAGTCGTAAACCTCTTTTTCCACTTCAGCCAAAACAAGTTGAAAGTAAGCATAATTATTATTGCCACCAAAATGAAAATCACTGAGATGAAGTATTTTAAGTTTTGAATTTATCGGTAAAAGGGGAGTAGATATGACAGCAGAAACCACTTCAAGTTTAAAAGAATCATTAAGGAATTCGAATTTGTTTTTCAACAGAAAATGATTTGTGTAATCAAAAATACGACTTTGTTGCCTAAACAAATTCAGCGGGAGACACCAAAAGTTTCTAAAAAACTCATTGATGGGTAATAATATAGAACCCACACACAAACAGAACAGACCATAATCAAGCAAAAGATCAGCAAGAAAAACCGGATTAGGATTTGCAACAAAAGTTTCAATTTTTTGGGCTACCGTAATAACCCAAAACAATCCAATGATCCCAAATAAAATATGGGTGGCCTGAATAAGGTCACCCAGTAATCTTGGAAATGATTTAGAGTAAAACCAATTATGCGAAAAAAGAACAAAGCTAAAATGCCCGATCGTAACTAGTGTCATCAATATACAAAATAACATTAGCAATCCCGGGCCTGATTTTAACTATATCACTAAAAGCGAGGGTCATTTCCCTGAACTAATTGATTAGCAACCGCAAGAGAATCCAAAGTCCCAGCGTCAGTCCAATACCCATCAAGAGTCTGATAACGCAGACGGCCAGCCTTTAAAAAGTAATTATTTACATCAGTGATTTCTAGTTCACCACGATGGCTAGGTCGAAGTGTTTTGATGACTTCAAAAACATCTGCAGGATAGATGTAGATACCGGCAACAGCAAAATCACTTTTGGGATTTTTGGGCTTTTCTTCAATCGAAAGGATTTTCCCATCCTTCATCTCAGCAACGCCATAACGCTGAGGATCATGGACTTTTTTCAAAGCAACAAAAGCTGCATCGGGATGCTTTGCAGCCTCTTGGGCAAACTCAACCAAATTATCTTGAAAAATATTATCACCAAGAATAACAAGACTTCTGGCATCTCTGGAGAAACCTTCAGCAAGGCCAAGGGCTTGGGCAATACCGCCCGCTTCATCCTGTACCCTATAGGTGAGCCTGCAATTATGATCTTTTCCAGAACCCAATAATTCAACAAAATCGCCCATATGTTCAGTGCCAGAAACCAACAAAATGTCTTTAATCCCGCATCCAGTCATCTTTTTGAGCGGATGATAAACCATGGGATATGGGCCGACAGGAAGAAGATGTTTATTGGTAACCTTGGTCAATTCACCAAGACGAGTGCCTTTACCGCCCGCAAGTATTACTCCACGCAAGTCCATAAAGAAATCCTTTCCCTTAAAATCAAATTAGAAGACTCATATTTAGTAACAAAAACAGGAAAAGAGTGAAACCCAGATTGTGAAATAGGGAAATGAAAAAAAACGAAAGAAGTGGTTTAACTTAAGTTTAAAATTAATCTTTGATAAAGATTGGTGAAGGAATGTCTTCAATAACACCCAAATAAAGGTCACTTTTCACATCAAAAACAAGTTTTACGGTTCCAACCTTAGCAAGAGCCTTCTGGGTTTTTTGGACACTGGGTACAGGGCCCCAAAGCCTTAGAACTCCATCCTTAACGCTAACACCTATGTTCAGCTGGCTTAAATCTGGATCTTCAGACAATAGCCTTCTGATTTTAATGGTTAATTCAAGGTCACGGTATCTATTGCCCTTAGATTCAGGTTTGGGGCCCGTTTTTTCTTTTTCTACAAAATCAAGCGAGGGGCCTGTCTGGGCATCCAGATTAAATCCAGCAATGCCCACTAAGAATATTACACCAATAAATAGATAACTTACTTTTCTCACATCTCAATTTTGCATTATGATCGATCAATATGAATCGACTTTGCGTGGTTGAATTTGCTGAGAAGCGAAAAAATAACCAATAATAACGATTTGGCAAGATGTAAGGTTAGATATGAATCGCTTTTTTCTCTACAGCCATTGCTGCTTCTTTAAATGCTTCAGAAAGAGTCGGGTGCGCATGGCAAGTTCTCGCAACATCTTCAGCACTAGCCTGCATTTCAACCCAAGCAACAGCCTCGGCAATCATATCGGAGGCTCGTGGACCAACAATATGAACACCCAAGATTCGATCAGTTTTTTCATGAGCTAGGACTTTAACCATCCCTTCAGTTTCGCCCATAGTTCTCGCACGGCTATTAGCGATAAAGGGGAATTTTCCAATTTTATAAGCGATCTTTGCTTCTTTTAATTGTTCTTCGGTTTTGCCCACGCTGGATAGTTCGGGCCAAGTGTAAATGACACTAGGAATGGTATCGTGATTAACGGTTGTTTTGCCACCAAGAATATTTTCTGCAGCAGCCACGCCTTCTTCTTCGGCTTTATGAGCAAGCATGGGGCCTGCTACCAAATCTCCAATTGCAAAAATGTTGGGAACTGCAGTTCGCAAATATTGATCCACCTTGATTTGCCCTGTTTTCGGATCAACCACAATTCCTAGGGCCTCGATTCCCAAGCCCAAAGAATTAGGTTTACGGCCAACACAAACAAGAGCCTTATCCGCTTTAAATTGGAGTTTTTGACCTGATTTTTCGCAATCAATAACAATCTGATTACCTTCGCGTTTACCACCAGTTACTTTAGTATCAAAATTAAAATTCAAGCCCTGCTTTTCGAGACTTCTCTGCAATAAAAATGCACTCTCAGAGTCACTCAAAGGAAGAGCCTTGGGTAAAAATTCAAGAACCTGAACATTGCTTCCCAAACGAGTCCAGACCGAACCCAGTTCCAAACCAATATAACCAGCCCCCACAACAACAAGATCTTTTGGTATGGATTTAAAGCACAAAGCCTCGGCGGA
>CAXNFS010000038.1:0-15812 GCA_964201235.1 Gemmataceae bacterium
TTGCTTCTTTAATATCCGTTGCAAGATAAACAGCACCAAAACCACCTATCGCCAACTGCTTTTCAATTCGATATCGATTATTAATTAAATGCCCTGCAGCAAATGGAAGAACTTGACCACAACGCTGACAGTTTCGTTCCCCAGGAGGATTGGCTGATCCGCAAACAGGATTAGTACAAATTGCAGGGCTTACCCCATCACCTTCTGCCAAGGTACTTTCAGCCTGCAAAAGATAACCACAATCCATACAAGAAATCGCACCAGGCAGAAGTTGCGCTGTACAAGCAGGGCAGTTAATCGGCCCAATCACAGGGGAACTTGGTTTAGAGACAACCTGGCTGGAATCTGCTTTTACAACTTTAGGCGTTGCAGCAACTGGCGAAGACCCGGGTGAACTAGCGGCGGGCTTATTGACAACCGGAGCCTTTATATTTACGGAAGGCACTGAAGGAGCAACCGGAGATGCGGAAGTTGGAACTGTAAACGGAACTTTGCATGTTGGGCATGCAAAAGTCTTACCCCCCGAATTATCCGGGAGTTGCATTTTCATGTTACATTTGGGGCAACCAAAGACTATCGGCATAGCTTAAGACCTTAATTTACGAACCTGCAAAAGAATAAAGATCACTTCTTTTTTCCAGGCTTCTCGTTAAACCTTAAAAGATAACTTCCCAAGCGAATAAGATCACCCGCCTTTAGTTCGGTGGGTTTGGTAACTTTCTGATCATTCAGAAAAGTTCCTGAAGCACTTCCTGCATCTGCAATCAAGTACCGATTTTTTTGCATTAATAATTTCGCATGAATCTTTTCAATTGAATTATCACCGAACAGGCCTATATCACAGGTTTCGGCCCTTCCAAAAAAGGTTTCAGCTTTGGAGAGAATAAGTTCTTTTCCAACCCTTTTACCCGCTTCAACTCGTACCCAAGCTTCCTTTAATACCACTTGCGCCAAACCAATAAAGAAACCAACAGCAGCACCCAAGGCAACAAACCCAAGACCACTGGCACTAAGAAGATTCTCTCTGCCAAAAATGGCCCCAAGGCTTAATTTGAAGAACAAAAAGAATGCACCACCAAGAAAACCACCCAGTGCACCACCCATAAGCCCATTTTTAATTTTGTTGTCATGAGGGGCAGGGGACTTTGTTGCAAGTGCAAACACCAGATCAAAAAGTCCAAGGGACAAACCAATAAGTAAGCCAGAAATCGTCCAACCAATCAGCACAAAAAATTGAATTCCAGTTATGCGAACAATAACCGAACCCATAACGCCTCCCAAAATGCCACCAAAAAGGCCAACAAAGCCAGCCCCTAAAGAGCGAATTACAAGCCTTTTGATGTCAGACTTTCCCGTGCTCCAAACCGTATCAAGAACGCCAACAGCAAAAGATATAAGCGCGCCTACTAAAGCACCATCAATCACGGATTGCAATAATTCAGAAGTTACACTTTGGGTTACCAATCTGGATATAAATGCAGCACTAAGGGCCGCATAGGCACCAAATATCGCACAATAATAAAGAAAAAGATTAAAACTCATATGGCTAAATTCCGTTACCTAAACAAACTACTGGAAGCTTCACGAACCTGAACTTTTGTTTGCGAACTAAACTGCCCACTTGCAACCTTTAACGAATAAACCCCAGCCTTTGATGCACTAACCTTCCACGAAACCTGCGACATCTGGGTTGACCTATCTACCTCAACAATTGTTTTTTCTTTTGTTTCACCCGATGCAAGGTTAACGCCCTCAGGCAACGCAATCGTAACGGCCTGCCCCTTGGTAGCATCTTTAACCAAAGCGGTAAGGGTGAAAGTTTTACCTGCGTTAGTGTTACCACCGGTGGTCACTGAAAGTTTGCCGCCAGAACTGCCATCGGGTTTTGATATTTCCCCTAAACCATAACTGAAAACAAATTCTCTGACTTCACCTGGGTTGGTGTCTCTTTCATTCCAATAAAGGAAGGCAACGGAATCGGTAAAGCGAGAACCATCCTTGCCTTTTTTAATGGCTAGATCTGAGGCATCTGCATCGTAACCAAACTCTTTACTTCCTGGGTTTTCACCCAAATAGAGTTTATATAAAGGTTCTGGTTCACAATCGGGGAGCTGAAAGCCCTTCAAACCAAGGTGGGCAATAACACCTGGAGCGTCAAGATTTTGAAACTGCATCGCCTCAATAAAATCTGGCATATCTTTTTGGGAAAACTCGGTAAACTTCGTGACAAACCCATCCGTACCTGGAACAACAAACGGAACCCCATCTTCGCTACCAATGAAGGTATCTAGCATCATTCTCAGACCAATTTTATGACTGCTTTTCCCTTTGTTTTCAACGGTATAACGAATAATACAAGTATCCAAGTTGCCTGATTGACTGCCGGGGACAATTTGAACAAACTGTGAAACTTTAATTCTTTCACCCTTAAATAGATAATCACACGAAACACGCCATACACGCTTTTTAGCGTCCTCTTTATCTTCGGTAACTCGAACGTCTTTCATTGCGTGGGCAAAGAAAAAATCTGAATCATCAATACGAATACGGGTGTTATTTGAATCACCCTCCTGATCATAGGTGAGCCTAAGATTCTTCGACTCATCTTTAGGATCTTTTTTATCAGCAGCAAAAAGGCCAAAACGATAATTCCTAGACTTTGACTTATGACTAAAATCGAGCTTTAATTCAGCCTTTTTATCAATGTCGAAGGAATAACCAAAGGAATTTTGTGCGCTTTCATTTTTCGCTACCCCTGATCCCCCTTCAGTCTTACCACCCACCCCAACACCGACTGCATCCGCTATCAACAATATAATCATCAAAGAAACCAAACCCGCAAAAGGTACAAAATGAATTAAGGGAATCGAAGAATTAGGCCTCTTATCTTTTTTACTAAAAGCTGAATCAACCTTAATGGTATCTTCAGCTTCAGGAATATCGGTTGGGGGAGGAGCACCAGGAACAAAAACTGGCTGCTTAGTAAAAACCAACTCAGGCAATGGCTCTGACCTTGAAGCCACATACTTTCCAGAAACCTGAACATTTACCTGAACCAGAAACTTCTGATTACCATTGGAAGTGACTGCGATTTTTGAAACCAACAATTCACCGGGTCTATCAGGAACCTGAGGGATAATAAATCCAAGAATTGCATTGCTACCCGCCAACTTGGGGTTTTTCGCAGTAATCCAAGATTGATCTGCAAAACCATGAGCGAAAACAGGCCTTTTATCTTCGGTACCAACAGTCAACTCAAATGCGAGTTCCTGCCCTGGAGCACCTTCAAGATTGACCACCGTTTGATTAATAAAAGTTTTGGGCGGGGGCGTAAGACCCAACGCTTCAAAAAACTGCTGAATAGCTCCCACTCCGGAAGCGCTTGGCCCTTGCACAGGATAAGACCATCCATTGCTTTCGTACCACTTGGCAACGGAGCCGTTTTCAAAAAGAATGGCAGATTCTTTAGCATTGGCTTTAGCTTTAGAAGCTATTTGCCTAGGGTTGAGAGCACCAGAGAGAGGCATAAGTTGGAATGGGGTGACAGGCACTTCAGCCCGAATTAAGACCACCGAACTTCCACCAGAAGAATCAATTTTTAATTTGGCAACAAGTGGCTTATCCGATGCGCGTAATTTTTCAGGAACAATCCGAAGTGGAACCGTTAATTCACCAGTGGTTTGAAAATTCTTAACCGAAGCATTCCCAGTTTCCCCGATGGCAAGCCAAGTGCTATCCGAAGTGATTGATCCAAAAAGAAGACGCATACCCCCGTTTTCAATCGTAATTTTAATTTCCCGCTTGGCTGTTCTGCTTAGAACCCCAAGATTAATTTCCTGAGAAGAAAGATTAAGCCTTGCTTCAGATAAAACAGAAGAAGGAAATTTCCCCAAGAGTTCATCTAAACCACGAGAGGAATCAGGAAACTTAGCAGCTTCTTTTGCAGCCATGGACAAATCGATACGACCAATGCTTGCAAGAAAAGATTCAAGGAACCCTTGCTTCAACATGTCAGCAGCGGGCTTAGATTCTTCATGACAGGCAATGGCAAGGTCGTCAAAATTAAGGCAGGAACGACCACTCATAAAAACAAATGGACTCGGAAATCTAAGGCTATTGATTGCAAGAGGGCCCGTTCCAGCAGCAGCACCGCCCAGAACAAAGCCATCAAAATAGCAATAAACAGCTTCTTGTGGATTAACTCTAGAACACTTGGGGCAAGTCATCATCATGATTACTATTACTCACACAATCCAAGTTAGAGATTCAAAAAAAAAGCGCAGCCGTTATATATCGAACTGCGCCATGATATCAACTTTAAAGGCGCACTATTAAAGCATAACCTTCATTTGAATATTACCAATTTGCACCATATCGTTAGCCTTGAGTGGCATCTTTTGTCCAGGGTAAATCTTATTTCGGTTTAAGAAAGTACCGTTTGAACTATTAAGATCTTCGATAGTGATTTTGTTATCTTCGAACTCAATAACAGCGTGCTGCCTACTTGCCCAAACCCGTTCTGGGTTTTCTTGATCTTCAAGGTCGATATCAACAGGCTTGTCGTCTGCTCTTCCAACAAAGTTAAGGCCACCAAGAATAGGGAATTCGACCTTTGGTTTCTGGCCACGCACCACATACAATCGGGGATTCGCAGAATCCGACACAAAGTAAGGGTCATCCGAAACTGGCACCGCAGCAATTGGGGCAGGGGCAACTTCAGCCACAGGAATCTCTGGCATCGCTTCAGCAACAGGTTCGGGCATCGCTTCAGCAACTGGCAAGGGTGGCATTTCTTCTACAGCCATCTCAGCCATTGGAAATGAAGGAACCTCTTCAACGATCTCAATTGCATCCGCCATGGCAAAAGGGATAGCTTCCTCAATTGCTTCCGCAACAGGAAGAGGCGGGGCCTCAGCAGCGACAGGAGTCGCAGAAGCAGAATCTACACCTGTGAGATCGGACTTACACTGCTCGCAGAAAAGAGCACCGTCTTCATTTTCAAAATGGCAAAAAGGACAAATGATCATTGAAATACCTCTCTTAAACTCGGCTTAAAACTTTAAACTAAATTCCTATTCCAAAGCGGCATCTTGCCTATTAATCACGCTAGACAATTAAATTACTCATCAGCAGCACGGGCCGCATCATCTACTGCCAACTGAGTCTTTTTCGAAACCTTACCACCTTGATTGATTTCAGCAAGCACCTGCTTGGCAAGCATGGTTTTCTTTGCAGCCCTAGCACCCATGACTTCGCCTTTTTTCTCAATACTTTGAGCAACTCGGACGGCTTCCTGAGTATTACCAGTTGAAATAGCATTTTGCAGATTCTTATTTAATTCGAAAATCTGAACTTCATCAATATGCTTTGCAACTTCAGCGTTAATGTAGCCATTTCCTGCAGCGGTATATGCCATTTCAATGGGGATCAAACCGCTAGATTCCTTAACACCAGATCCCGTATCAAAAGTTATTTCAACATCAAGAAGCTTAAACTTCCCATCAGGCCGTTTGGGAAGGCTAAGGTCAAGAATATAGCGGGAAGTCTTATCTTTTTCCAAGGTTCCAAGTTGCGCAACAGAATGCCGATCTTCAACTTCCACCAAAGGCAAATCTTTGATTTCAGGAACAACCATACGCACTCGCCTGATTTTAATATCTTTCATGAGGCGAAAATGAATTTGTACATCCCGAAAACCTACAGCAGCAAGGCTTTGAAACTCGCTAGCAAAAACTTTCTGAGCAGAATCAACTTGATTAACATCAATATAATGCCATTTGCCATTTGATAATGATGCAAGATCTTTGATGAGACCTGAATTCCACTCGGTACCAACACCAATCACACTAAAATTGATTTTCTTTTCAGCAGAAGCTTTGGCGTATTCTTTGCACAACTGCTCGCCCGAAGTTTCGCCATCGGTAAGAACAACCAAATGCGAGATATTTCCAGTACCCGTACTTTTCTGAAGTTCAGCAAGGGCTAATTCGATACCTTGATCCATCGAGGTACCACCCGCATCCACATTAAACATGTCAATGCGCATGATGACATCAATAATTTTATCTTTTTGAGAAACCAAAGTGGTAGGCAATACTAATTCAGCATTATTTGCAAAGGCAACAATGGCAATCGAATCATTTGGCCTTAAGAAATTCAAAGCTGAACAAGCGGCTTCTTGAACTCTACTAATACGACTTTTGCCTGTACCATCTTCTTCATACATTGAGCCTGAAACATCTAAAACCATGGCCATATTGATGCCGATTGATGCCCCGCCGCCGCCGACTGCTGGAATCAATTTCAGTAGCGCATAACTAGCAATTGATTCACCAGCTACTGCGATGCTATTACGGTGCATCATTCTTTCAACATGAATTTTAGCTTTGGAGATTGCTTGGCTCATAGATAACTTCAACCTAAAATAAGTTTGTACAAAATACAAAAGATCTATTAAGAATGATCCTATGCCAGCACTTTAACCATTACAACAAAGAAACTTCTTCATTTCTTCAGTTTTTTAAGAGCGGAATGGACTTATCATCATCACCCACAAGCAAAGACTTATTGCACTCCCTATCAACTAGCATCACCGTGATACAAATTTGTTCAAAACCTCTTATTCTACACAGCGAATTTTAAATATGAAATTTTATTGCTTTCCCTAAGGAAGGGAGTGGCACTAAATATGAATCAATTCACTTTATTTAACTTTTGTTAAGCACTTCACCATCAATAATCACACGATTAATCCGTAACGGTTTATCCTTGTTGGAATCAAACAAGATCAGATTCGCCTTGCTGCCCGCCTCAATTTTAATCTCTGGCAATTGAAGCAATCTTCTGGGCGCATTTGTTGCCATTTCAATTGCCTGGCTTCTTGAAACAACTCCAAGAGAAATTAAATGAGCCACACAATCATCAGTGAAAGAGCCCGAGCCCGCCAGAAAAGGTGTTCCGGGCACCACGACTTTTCCGCTTGATAATATTTCAATTTCCTGATCCCACATCGAATACTTTCCAGGTGGAAGCCCGGCAAGCCCACTGGCATCGCATGTAATTATTTGTTTTTCGAATGGCTTGACTCGGACTATTGTTTTTATTAGCGCCTCGGGTAGGTGATGCCCATCCGTAATAAAACTTGCAGACAACGAATCACAACCGAGTTGCTCCCAAAAATAATTTTCATGCCTAGGCCACATGGCATGAGATCCATTCCCCAAATGCGTGGAAAGTTGAGCACCCGCTGCAATCGCTTCTCTAATAATCATGGGGCTCGCTGCAGTATGTCCAATCGCAACGACAACACCTTCATTGCTCATTTTTCGAATGAAATCAATTGCACCCAGAAGCTCTGGCGCAAGTGTCAGTAATTTTATTCGATTGCCAGAGGCCTCCTGATACTCCTTAAATTCGTCATAATTTGGATTGCGAACATGTTGCTTCTGATGGGCGCCCCTCGGGCCATCTTCATTACTTATATAAGGTCCTTCAAGATGAAAGCAGGGCATGGCACGGGCAATCACAGGATCGCTTTCACAGGCTTTTCGAAGGGTACTAAAGCCATGAACCAAAACAGAGTGCGCATTTGTTATGATTGTTGGGCAAATTGCCTCGATACCGTGCAGCTTGCAAACCGAAAGAACCTTTCTGATTCCACTTTCATCAAGGTTGATATCACTAAAAGCAACACCCATAGCACCATTGATTTGCAAATCAAAAAATGCAGGAGCAATATATGCGGCCTGGTGATCTGGGGCAAAGTTTCCTGCTTGTTCCACAGAAACAATTTTGCCATCGTCACAATAAACATCAACCATCTGTTCGGTTTGATAATGCTTGGCACGAAGAATCATTTTTTACCATCTCCACCAGTTTGATTTGGGGGTGAAGTTTCATGATCTTTTTTTGAAGATGAAAAGATGGCCAAAGCAACGATGCAACCGATTAAAGTAGCGAGGGCGCCCAACCCGATTCCTGTTCCCAGCAATAGCAATTCATTTCGAGTGAAGCGAGATAAATTTAAAGCTCCAACCGAGGCAGGCTTTGATTTTCTGATGGCTTTTTTATAAACGGGCTCGGGATTCTCAAAAGCAAAATCATCAGATTCTTTCGGCATACTAGATACAAATGTAACTGAATAATCGTCCTCTATACTGGGATCGCTTTCAGAATCTTGGCCATCGTTATTATCTGAGGGAGGGTCATATAGTATTCCCTCTTCTTTTTTATTTTGAATCTTTTCTTTGAGCGCAGTTTTCGAAGTTTCAAGCCAAGTGAGATATTTTTTAAGCTTGTTTTCGGAATCAGGAGCAGAAGGTGAGACAAAAGGCCCCGAATTTAAGAAAATCGCAAGTGCTTGAGCACATTTTTCGGGCGTCTGGTAGCGATCTGATGGCTCCTTCGCAAGCATTGTATTAATGATCTTATTTAATCCCTCAGGAACCTTGGAATTAAATTGACTAGCAGGCTTTGGCGTTTCCGTCTGATGCCTGATAATTTGGTTAATAATATTAGTATCTGGGAAAGGGGGTTGACCCGTCAACAAGTGATACAGGACACACCCTAGGCCGTAAATATCTGCACGAATATCAATATTTCGAGCATCCCGAGCCTGCTCGGGGGCCATGTAATCAGGAGTGCCCAAAATCGCCCCTTCATCGGTCAGGTTTAATGCGGTCACAACCTGATGCAAGGGCTCTTTATTCTTGGTTAGTTTACCCAAACCCATATCAAGAATTTTTAAAGTTTTATCCATCACCTTAGAATTAAGAACTGGGCCAGCAAGCATCATGTTTGCAGGCTTTAAATCTCGATGAACAAGCCCATGTTGATAAATACAATCCAGCCCCCGAAGCGCCTGGTAAACAATATGGCACGCTTCATCAGGAGGAATTTTCCCACTCCGCTTCAAAAATTGATCGAGTGTTTCACCCTCAAGGTAATCCATAACCATGTAGTGAACACCGTTGTAAACTCCCGTTTCAAAAGTTCTAACAATATTTGGGTGAATCAATTCCATATTCATCTGAGCTTCACGGTGGAAACGCATCAGGAAATTTTTCTCACGCGACTTAGATGGAGGCAGCACTTTTAAAGCAACAATTTGTCCGGTTTCATGCTCTGCCTTGTAAACACCGCCCATGCGGCCCGTTCCAAGCTTTTCCGAAATCTTGTAACTATTTATAAAATATCCATCCGCATGGCCTTTGATCAAAAGCTTAGCTTGGTATTCGGTCACATACTTTCGGCTCACAAGCCAGTTAGCAAACTTTATCACATCGGATTGTGCAGTTTTGGATTCTTCTTTCCATCGATCCAATACGATTTTCGCATCATCAAGCTTCATCAGCTTGCTTCGCAAGATCAACCCATAAACATTATTGACAGTTAATTCCATAATAACCTAAAAATTACTTTTTATGCTGCTCTAACATCTATAATAGCTACATGAATCTAGATAGCGATCTTTTATTACTGGCAGAAAACCCAAATGCTAGTATTTGTTTAGAGACCCTAGCACTCAGTCTTGCCTTGGATGAATATCCTAACTTGGATATTTCAGCCTACAAGTCTGAAATTGCAGCTTTTTCTCATGAATGTAAACTTCCTGGTGGTACCGACCTTGAAGTTCGAGTTCGAGCCTTTGCCCGATTTTTATCACATAACCTTGGTTTTCATGGTAATAAAAACGATTATTATGACCCACAGAACAGCTATCTAAACCTTGTTATTGATCGCAGAATGGGCATCCCTATTTCTCTTTCAATTCTCGCAATATGCATCGGAAAAAAACTTGGCCTTAGGCTTTTTGGCGTCGGACTTCCAGGGCACTTTGTTACCATGGCTTGCGAAGGAAATCATTCTGTTTATTTTGATGTTTTTAATGAAGGAAAAATCCTTTCACAAAGCGATTGTGAAAGCCTTTCATTCAAAGCAACAGGCGAGCAGATCGCCCTTTCTGAAAATCATTTTTCGCCCTTGCCCATGGCTTCGGTCATCATTCGCATGCTAACCAACCTAAAACTTATTTACTTTCGAAAAAATGATGTCCCAAGATCAATTCGTATTTTAAACAGACTCCGACAAATCGCACCCAACGACCCTTCACATATGCGAGATTTAGGCGTGGCACTATTACAAGCCGGCCACCCCAGCAAAGCTCTCTTCAACCTTGAATCTTATATTCAATATGTACCCTCAGCCATCGATGACAATGATATTCAAGCTTGGATCAAACAAGCTAGGAAAGATATTTCAAACAGAAACTAACCTACGGGATTAACTATGATTAAAGCTCTTTTGCTTATAGCGCACGGCAGCAGGAACAAGGAAGCCAACGAGGATTTGATTCATCTTGCAAAAAGGCTTATTTCTAGTGAGCTTCAAATCGTTGAGCCATCCTATTTAGAACTTGCTGAACCAGAAATTGAAACTGGTGGAGACACCTGCGTTGCAAAAGGTGCGCAGTTGGTGATCATGGTACCTTATTTTTTATCCGCAGGCATCCATGTTCGAAAAGACCTAATCGAATCGCTCGAACTATTAACTAAAAAGTATCCCGAAGTTCAATTTAAACTTGCAGGCCACCTCGGGCCTCATCCCTTGCTTGAAACAATTATCCGTGAAAGAATCGAAGAAGCTCTTCGTTAAAAATTGAGAGCAATTTCATAGACTTCCAGCGCATCCATGACCTGATCATTCCGGGTGAACAATGCTGCTATTGCTGCGCGATGAATTTTCATCTTCAAATCTCCCACGCCAATTGCGCCATAGCAAACAACCCCCTCCCGAATTGCGCCCTTGTCCATCACGCTAGTTCCCTCGATTCCCATAGGCGGAACAGCGTTCAAATCAACAACCATCTTTAGGCTGCTTATGGTTTGCCTAATTTTTTCAGGAAGAAGACAAACGCCTGCGGCTCCCGTGGAGATTACTAGCTCCACGCCCTCTAATGCGCCTTTTAATTCAACATCATTGGCAACCTGAATTGCAACCGGGGCAGGGCACTCCCCTATTTTCTTCACTAATGAATCGATTGCTGCTTTGGCTTTTTCAATGGTACGCGATGACAAAAATACTTTTGCGCCAAGTTTGGCCAACAGCAGCGCTGCTCTTTGACCGACAGGGCCAGTGCCTGCAAGAATCAAAACTTTTTTATCTTTCAGATCAAGGTTTTTTGCTGCTATTCGAACCGCTGCTGCTGCGGTTGTATTGCAACCATTGGCATCAAATAGCACTGATACTCGTAAGCCATATTCGGGGACCATGGCACCAAGAGCCTTGGCAAGCAATGCTTCACTTTTCTCAACATTACCGCCCCCGATAAACAGGGCAGTATTTTTCAAATCTTTGGGACCGCGGGTAAAAATTGCGCCATGAACAAGATCCCTTACCTGATCGGGTTGCACATTCGCATAGCTAAATAGTTCATCCACATTGGAATCTATGGCAACGACCCGATCGAAGGCACTTGCATGCGCATCTGGGTCGAGTTGGATTAGGATGGTTTTCTTTTCCATGACAAAATCGCCTTAATTAAGCCTATAAATAAGTCATGGGGGCAGTTAGCCCCCATGTTTTATACCGCACTAACCTAAGTATTACTTAGGGGAGTAGGGGTGTTTTACTTTATCTTTAGTTGCGGTAATTGTTTCAACTTTTGGCTCACTCTTTAGGGCTTTTTTCAAAGCATCTTTGGTAGCAGCATAGTTGTATTCAAAAATCTTGTTATCATCTTCAGCTTTAGGATGAATGAATACACCACAAACGCAAACCAAGTTTTCGGCATCACTATTGCTAATAAGGCCTTCAGCAACGCTATCTGCAACAGCACGAGCAACTGCAGCTTGGGCGGGGCCAAACATCTGAACAGCTTGCTTCAATCCTTTGATGGTGACTTTGGTAATCATTACAGTTGCGGGTTTGCAGATTAAGTTTGGTGCAACAACTGCAAGCAAACTATTATGACCTGCAGATTGGGTTGCAATTGCATTGGCAAAAGCTACGCCAACTGGGCCATCTTTTGAACCGATCAATAGATCGATATGTGCAATCTCATTACCATCGCCTACCAAAGATTCGCCAATAAACATCGACATAATAAAACTCCATTTGTTCAATAAGGACAATTAACAACCTACTTGAGTATATATAAAGAGTATCCCTTGAGGAAGCAAACAGATAATTAATGAAATCTTCAAGGGGTTTTGAAGAAGTCATGAATTAGCATCATATTTGCATGATTAGTGCTTGCACTGACACCAATTACAAATAGAATTTCCAAAGCTGGATTTTATAACCCGTTTTAAAAGTGAGGATTTATAGACATGTCGAACCCAAATTCCCCAATTTCTGTTACCCGGCTTCTTGGCTTAGGTTTAACACCAGGAAAACTTCGAGGCCTTCAGCGCATTAGTAATGACAACGGCACCCTGACCATGGTTGCGACCGACCAAAACAGCTCGATGATCACCATGATCCGCGACAGCCTCAAGAAAAAAGGCATCGATCGCGAACCTTCATTCGATGAAATTGTCGAAGCTAAAATTATTCTTGCTGAGTCCCTTTCTAAGAATGCCAGTGGCGTTCTAGTTGATGGTTACTATGGCGTTTGGAACAGTGTTGCCTCTTTCAACATTCCCAAAACGGTTGGTATCTTGGTTCGCGTAGAGCAATCAGGTGGTGGCAAAAATAAGGTCAATGCACCTTTAGGCGGTTTTGAACCAGGTTGGAGTGTGGAAAAAATCAAGGGTATCGGCGCTGATGCAGTTAAGCTTCTTGCTCAATACGAACCCACTGAACCCAATAGCTCTGAGCACCAATTCGAATTCATTCAACAAGTTTATGAAGATTGCAAAAAACATGACATCCTTCTGCTTTTGGAAACTGTTGCTTTCCCATTCGGCGACGAAAAGAAAGACAGCAAGAGTTTCATCAATCGTAAGGCTGAAACCGTCATCGAAAGCGCTCATCAATTGAGCAGGTTCTGCGATATTTACAAGGCAGAATTCCCTGGTCACCTCGGAAATGAATCTGATGCCCAGCTCGAGAAAAACCTTAAGGCTCTTGATGCGGTCAGCGAAAGGCCATGGGTTCTTCTTAGCGCAGGCGTTGATTTCCCTGCTTACAAGCAACAAGTTGAGATGGCAATGAAGGCAGGGGCAAGCGGTATTTTAGGTGGAAGAGCATTCTGGAAAGAATACTTCCTGGAAGAAACCGAAGATGCACGCAAGAAATTTGCCAACACTGTTTGCAATGATCGCGTTCGTCAAATCCATGATATTGTCATAGCCAAAGGTAAGCCTTGGTTTTCCCGATACGGCCTCACCATGGATGAACTTCATCGCATTCGGGTTGCTGAGGGCTGGCACTTCCGCTACGGCGGTAATCTTAAAAGCACGGGCAACTCCAAGGCAGGTGCCCCTGGCGAAGTTTACTAATAACTTTCTCCATATCCACAAAGAAAGCCAGACACTTTTGTCTGGCTTTCTTCTTTTAGCACTCATCAATTTTATTGCTACCAACCCTAATCTATATCGAAAACCTTTTTTAGTTTCTCTTCCGCAAGCTTACCCTGATTTTTCTGCACCACCACACTGATACAGGTCTCGCTAGTATTGATCATCAGAATGTTGATCCCTGCAGATGCCAATGAACCAAAGATTCTTCGCGCAACACCAGTATGCGTTCGCATGCCCACGCCAAGCACATAGAGGGTTGCAATTTCACTATCCGCAGAAGCATGAATATCTACATCAATCGATCTGGCAGCTTCAATTGCAAGAGTTAGGGCCGGTTGCAATTTTTCCCGGGGCACACTAAACGAAAGATCAACTTTTTCACCACACAAATTCTGCACAATCATATCGACAACAATGCCACCGCTGGCAACAGCCTGAAAAATCGCTATGCTATTTCCTGGTTTATCGGGCAGGCCAAACAGTGTGATTCTCCCCTGATCCGCCGCTTGATGAATTTCACTAACCAAGATTTCTTCCATACTTGCAAGTTGTTGGGTTATTTCAACAAGATCGCCCGAACTCAGACTTCTTTGCCGGGCCGCAATTTTAGAATGATTGACATCGCCTACCGACGCTCCCGCACCATACCTTGGCTTTTCAAGCGAAAATGCGCTATGCACTGCCCGTAAGGCCTTCTCCGCATCCGCTTTGTCTACCAATACTGAAATCTTGATTTCACCCGTGGTGATCATCTTCATGCTGATTTTTTCAGATGCTAGTGCTGCAAACATTTTTTCTGCGATACCCGTGTTGGTTTTCATTCCTGTACCAACAATCGAAACCTTGCTTACCTGAGCGTCATGAACCAATCTGGCACCCAATTCCTGAACTAAAGGCTGCAATGCTTCAAGCGTGGCGGTCAAGTCATGGGATGGGACTGTAAACCCAACATTAGCTTTTCCATTGCTGCCAACGCTCTGGGCAATCATATCCACAACAATATTTCGGGCAGAAACGGCTTCGAAAATCCGATGGCTTATTCCAGGCTGATCAGGCACACCTTCCAATGATATTCGAGCTTCATCCCGTACCAAAGCTGCGCCACACACAGGAATTTTTGTCATCCACTCGGTTTCGGGAACAATCCAAGTGCCTTCGCTATCACTGAATGAAGATCGCACCTGCAATGGTACATCAAACTTTCTTGCAAATTCTATACTTCGCGAATGCATTACCCCTGCACCAGCACTTGCAAGCTCCAGCATTTCATCATAACTGATCGCTTCAATCTTTCGGGCATCAGGGACAACTCTTGGATCGGTCGTATAAACTCCATCCACATCCGTAAATATATCGCAGGCAACTTCCAACTTCGGCCCAGAAGGATCATGCTTCATCACCGCAGCAAGTGCCACTGCAGTAGTATCAGAACCACCTCGGCCCAAAGTGGTAATATTATCATCTTCATCAATACCCTGAAAACCAGCAACGATGACAATATAACCATCTTCTAAGGCTTTGCGCATTCTCGCAGTGGAGATGCTTTTAATTCTCGCCTTGGTATGGGTGCTATCGGTAACGATTCCGACTTGGGCCCCGGTAAGGCTTATGGCTCGCTCACCCAAAGATTGAATCGCCATCGCCATCAATGAAATCGAAATCTGCTCGCCGGTGGATAAAAGCATATCCATTTCGCGAGCGGGCGGGGTTTCAGTAATTTCTTTGGCAAGCGCAATCAGCTCATCGGTGGTATCACCCCTAGCGCTAACGACAACGATAACTTGATTGCCAGCATGTTTTGCTCGTATGGCTTTGCGTGCTGCAGCCATCACTCTTTGAGCATTGGCAACACTCGAACCACCAAATTTCTGTACTACCAGACTCAATGGAATATCTCCGTAATTAAAGCAAAAGCCTTATTGTGTAAAATCTTAGGTGTAATGAGTGCGTTTGTCTAACAATCAATTCAATTTCTTGCATTCCATTTCCTTACAAGGATACGATCCATTGCAAGTTTGATGAATATTCAGTGAATTATTTCGATTCTTGGATAATTAACGATCAAAACAGACTTCAAAGATTATAGTTATTTTCTTAAACTGTTGAATTTTCACAACGCAAACTTTTAAGGCAATCCAATGTCAATATTCTTGATCCTTGCAACTTTATGGAATTCGACCCAGCAATTAGATGTTCAATTATTAGGCAAAACTTCTATTTCTGGAACCGCCTCCGATCTTTCGAGCATGAAAAATCTGCTGGAGGACAAATCGCCCAACAACAGACTCGGGGGCTTTGGTTCTGCAATCGCTTACACCGGCCAAGGAAACAAGTATCTTTTATTACCCG
>CAXNFS010000039.1:0-15657 GCA_964201235.1 Gemmataceae bacterium
CGATCCTCATGCATTGAACATTTTAGTTGTTCAAAAAGAATTAACAATCTAACTTCGAAATTATTTAGTCGGGAAGTGAGTTTTTTTTTCAGTTCGTCAGATATTTCTGAGCTTTTTGCCTGCGATTCCAGCTCAAACCGAATATCCATCACTTCTTCTAAAATATCAGGCGGAACAGTCCTTATTTCTTCAGAATTCTTACCATCTTCTAGTTTTAAGAGGTATTCGGCCCTTTGAAATGGGTCTTTTAAGGTCGAATAGGCTTGGTTTACCATAGCTGACAGCTTTAATGCATTGGCGTCGAAAATCGCAGGATTTGAGAAGTCCGGGTGGTATTTTTTGCTGGCAGCTAAATAAGTAGTCTCAAGATTGACTAAATCAATCTTGTAGGCAGGTTCCAAGGATAATAGCTCAAAATAATTCATGTAATTGGAAAAGGGAGCGATCTTGTTATAGATCGCTCCCTTTCAGAAAGTTTTAAAATTACATTGAGAATGAACTGCCGCAACCACAAGTGGTTTTGGCGGTAGGGTTTGAAATACTGAAACCCCGTTTGTTCAAATCATCATGGAAATCAACATTGGCATCGGAAAGATACATCAAGCTGCGCTTATCAACAACAACAGGAACGCCATCAATTTCAAAAACTTCGTCAAGTTTTTCGTTCATGTTTTCGTCGAGGTCGAGTTTGTGCTGGAAGCCGGAGCAGCCGCCGCCAACTACGCGAAGACGGAGATAAACCTTTTCAGGGAAATCACCGGTTGTGCGTTGGTCGGTAACGATGCGTTTAACTTCGCTAGAAGCTTTAGGGGACAAAGTAATCGGCATGATAAAATCTCCTTATGTGTAAAAGAAATACTGTGAACTAAGAATTAACGGTCTGCGGTGCATTTGCCTGTTTATCCTGAAGGTTCTTAATTGCAGCTTTGATTGCATCTTCAGCAAGCACAGAGCAATGAACTTTCACGGGTGGAAGAGCAAGCTCTTCAACTATTTCAGTATTGCGAATGCCAAGGGCAGCGTCAAGAGATTTCCCTTTAACCCATTCGGTAGCCAAACTGCTGGAAGCGATAGCGCTGCCACAGCCAAAAGTTTTGAATTTGGCATCTTCAATCAGGCCTGTAAGTGGGTTGACCTTGATCTGCAATTTCATGACATCCCCACATTCGGGTGCGCCAACAATGCCGGTGCCGACCATTGGATCATCTTTGTCGAAGCTCCCGACATTACGCGGGTTGTTATAGTGTTCGAGAACCTTAGTGCTGTATGCCATATATAAAAATCCTCCTGAATAAACTTTAATAAAAGAAACTTTACTTTGCTTAATGCGCAGCCCACTGGACGGTTTTAAGGTCGATCCCTTGGCGGTGCATTTCGTAAAGCGGGCTCATGTCGCGCAAATGGTTGACAGCCCTGACTACATCGTTGATAACAAAATCAACTTCTTCTTCGGTGTTGAATCGGCCCAAGCCGAAACGAATGCTACTGTGGGCAAGTTCATCGCCCAAACCAAGAGCTTTAAGTACATAGCTAGGTTCAAGGCTTGCGGAAGTGCATGCAGAGCCTGAGCTAACTGCAACATCTTTGATACCCATCATAAGGCCTTCGCCTTCAACAAAAGCAAAACTGATGTTGAGGTTGCCTGGCAGGCGATGAATAGGGTGACCATTTAAGTATGCATCTTCAAGTTTAGAGTTGATACCTTCATGAAGCCTGTTGCGAAGTTTAAGAAGCCTTTCAGATTCAGAATGAAGCTCTTTACGGCAGATTTCGGCAGCCATACCCATCCCAACAATGCCTGTAACATTAAGAGTTCCGCTGCGCATGCCGCGCTCATGACCACCGCCATCAAGCATTGCATCAAGTCTAACGCGAGGATCTTTCCTGCGAACATAAAGAGCGCCAACTCCTTTAGGACCATACATTTTATGAGCGGTCATGCTAAGAAGATCGATGCCCATATCTTCAACATCCATTGGAATTTTACCAACGGCTTGTGTTGCATCGGTGTGAAAAAGTACACCTTTAGCTTTGCAGATTGCTCCAATTTCCTTCATAGGATGAACGGTACCGATTTCATTGTTGGCAGCCATAATGCTAACAATTATAGTTTTGTCGGTAATGGCATCAGCGACTTGCTGTGGTGAGACAATGCCATATTTATCTACGGGAAGAAATGTGACCTTGCAACCATCGCGCTCAAGGCGCATGCAAGTATCGATAACCGCTTTGTGTTCGGTTACTGCAGATATAATGTGGTTACCTTTTTTCTTGTACATAGCAGCAACACCCTTGATGGCAAGGTTGTTACTTTCGGTAGCACCACTGGTGAAAATGATTTCTTTGGAAGAGGCATTGATGATGCTAGCAACTTGTTCGCGGGCAAGATCAACCCCTTCTTCGGTTTCCCAGCCATAGGCATGATTACGGCTGGCGGAGTTTCCGAATTTTTCGGTGAAGTAAGGCATCATGGCCTCAAGAACGCGAGGGTCAGTTCGAGTAGTTGAATTGTTATCCATGTAAACAGGTAGCTTAAACATATAAAAAGTCCTCCAGAGACCGATGAAATTATTTGTTTGTTCCGTGAGAAACAAGTTCGAGTCCAAATTGACGAGAAATGCTGGGCCTAACTGTCGGGTCAAGAATCTCAGCAAGTGTCACATCTTTAAGTATAGTGCGGATGCGATCATGAACCCCACTCATGCCGGTGCGAATCGGGCAGAAAGTTCTGGCAGAACAGGTTTGCTTTTCAATATCTTTGCTGCAATCGGTCAAATGAAAAGGTTCGTCAAGAGATTGCATTATATCTGCTAAAGCGATGTCTTTGGGTTTTCGGATTAGAACATAGCCACCATGAACGCCCCGATGACTGGATAAGTATCCATGATGACAAAGGGTTTTCATGATGTTGGCTAGGAAAGGTCTACTGATAGAAAATTTAGCAGAAATTTCTCTTGCGGAAGAGCCATCGGGATTACCGTGCAGGTGTGAAAGCACCAGCAAAGCGTAATCCATTTTTCGGCTAAAGAAAGACATAAAAACCTTAAAGATAAAACTCAGAAGTTGCCTACACAGATATAATAGAACTGAATTAGTACCATTTCAATAGGAATGGAAGGAAAATGGAAAAAGAAGTTGACAAGTAATATAGAGAAGGCCTAAATTTAATGATATCGAGTCTCAATATGAGGGGTGAGATGAATCAAAATAATTGCACATTCACTGTTGGTGAGGATCTGGTCGTATGTAAATGCTTGGGCATTACTGAAGTGGAAGTGATTGAGATTACTCGAATAAAAAAAATTGGATGCCTAGCAGAGTTACGAATGGAATCAGAAGCAGGCAGTGGGTGTACTGCCTGCCATAAGAAATTGAATCAAATTATTCGTGAGAATGGTTCTTTATCAGAAAACTCAACTCTTTAAGCGTTAGCCTCGGATTGCAAGAGAAGGAATTTTGGAAGGCCCAAAGTTTGAATCAGATGCAATTGGGTTTCCAACCAATCAACATGTTCTTCAGAATCGGAAAGAATAGGTGCCACGAGTTCGTGTGTGCCGTAATCTTTTACCTGCGCACAAAGAGCAATCAAATTGTTGTAGGCTTGAACGCCTTTGGTTTCGAGAGCAAGATCGTTGGTGAATTGTTCAGAAATATCCGAACCAACACGGATGACATCATACCTGGCAATTTCCGGAACCCCCTCTAGAAAAAGAATGCGATCGATAAGTTTTTCAGCGTGTTTCATCTCGCCCATCGATTCTTCGTAATGTTTTGCTGCAAGTTTACTTATGCCCCAATTCTTGCACATTTTGGCTTGAATGAAATATTGGTTGATAGCGGTAAGTTCGATGGTGAGTGCTTGGTTCAAGCCTTCGATGATTTTGTCGTTCCCCTTCATGATAATTGATCCTTGAAAATAGTGGTTGTTTGGTCGTTGTCAGATAGATATTTGAAACACAAAATTATTGTATGTGAGGGGGCAAAGAAAAAAACAAAATACATTGAAAAGTTCTTGCTATAAAACTTATACCTGATATCTTGGATCTTTGGCATAGAAATGTTTTGTGCTTATTTCTTAAGGTTGGAGGTGTTTTTTAGGAGGACGCCCTCATGCGTTTTTATTCGATGAAGTTGTTGAGTCTTTGCGTTTTTCTTTCTGCGATCTGCGTTTTGGCAGCAGCAGAGGATAAGGTAAAGGGGCAACTTCCCGCCCAGTTTAAGAAGCTTGGCCTCCGTGATGATCAAGTTCAGAAAATTTATAAAATCCAAACGGATTACCGCGGCAAGGGAGCCGACCTTGAAAAGCAGCTTAAAGAGCTGAAGACCAAGGAAAAGACTGAAGTTGAAGGAGTCTTAACCGATGAACAGAAAAACAGGCTGAAAGAAATTCGTACAGGCGAAAGTGCCGACCCGAAGAAAACCAGCAAGTAACTAGTTAATCTGTTTGCGCAGCCCGTGTGTAAAAGCATGGGCTGTTTTTATTTCTCCCTAATATTCTAAGGGAAATTAATATTCCATGTGAAACTATTGCAAAAACAAATAAAATGAATTCTAGGTTATTAATTCGTCTGAATGGTAAGGTTTAAATTAAAGAGAGTTCCATGGATAATGCAGTAGATGAGAAATTTAAAATCGTGGTAGGTTTAGAAGTTCATGTGCAGCTTCTAACGAAAACCAAACTGTTTTGCGGTTGCAGCACGAAATTCGGGCTTGCTCCTAATTCTTCGACATGCCCGGTTTGTATTGGTATGCCGGGTGTTTTGCCCGTGATGAACAAACATGCGTTCGAGTTAGCAATGAAGGCTGCGTTAGCTATTAATTGCACTATTGCAAATTATTCCAAGTGGGACAGGAAGAATTATTATTACCCTGACTTGCCCAAGAATTTTCAGATCAGCCAGTATGATCTACCGTTTTCGAGTGAGGGTTATCTAGAAATCGAGACTTCGCTTGGTACGAGGAAAATTGGGATATTCCGTGCCCATTTGGAAGAAGATGCAGGGAAATCGATGCACGATGAATCGGGCGGGGGCAGCGATTCAAAGGTTGATCTAAATCGTACCGGTACTCCTCTTTTGGAAATTGTAAGCAAGCCCGATATCAGGTCTGGCGAAGAAGCCCGATTATATCTTGAAGAGCTTAAGTTACTTTTGAAGGAGTTGGAGATTTCTGATTGCGAGATGCAGGAAGGTAGCCTTCGTTGCGATGCCAATGTGAATATTCATATTACCATGCCCGATGGTACGATAGCAGCTACTCCAATCGTAGAAGTAAAAAACCTGAATAGTTTCCGAGCGGTAGAGAAGTCGATCAAGTACGAAGCGCAACGCCAGTATGATCAGTTTTTAAAAGATGGTAAAAGATTTGGCGAAGTGCCCAAGTGTACCGCGGGTTGGGATGATCAAAAAGGCGCAACCATTGTGCAAAGGCGGAAGGAAGAAGCCTCGGATTACCGATATTTTCCAGAGCCTGATTTAGTACCAGTGAAAGTGACCAATCAGGTGATTGAGCAGGTAAGAGCTAATATGGGAGAACTTCCTTCTGCGTGCAGAGAGCGTTTGGTCAAGGATTATGCCTTAAGTCGTTATGATTCATCGGTTTTAGTTTGCCAGGGCCGTAAGTTTACCTCGTATTTTGAAGAGACTGCGAAGAAATCGGGTGATGCTAAGGCATCGTGCAATTGGATCACTAATCAAGTTTTAAGCACGCTGAATGAGCAGAAAAAAGAAATTCAAGACTTTGCCCTTTCTCCTGAAAAGCTTGCAGGTCTTGTCAATGAGATCGCAAAAACGGGTTTGAATATGCAAAGAGCTCGTGAAGTTTACGCTCGAATGATTGAAACAGGGGAAGATCCAAAAGCATGTATGGATGCATTGGGATTCAAAGTGGTTGGCGATGTAAATCAAATCATTGAAATTGTTCGGAAAGCTATTGCAAGTAATCCTAAAGCTGTTGTTGATTTTAGAAATGGGAAATTAAAAGCTGCGGATGCAATTAAGGGTGCGGTGATGCGCGAAACCAAAGGCATGGCGAAAATGGAAACAGTGCAAGAGATAGTGATGAAAGAACTAGCGGATGCTAAAGATCCTGTTTAAATAAATAGTGCGGCTTCTGCGGCAAGGCCTGGGCCGAATCCGAGAGCCACGCAAGGTCTTGGCGCTTCCATTTCTGCCATCTTTTTCAGGATGAACAGAAGTGTAGCACTAGACATATTGCCATGCCTTGAAAGTATTTCGCGTGAAATTTCGGAAGCTTGGGCAGTTAAAGAGAGAGCATCTTCGATTGCGGTAAGAATGCGTGGGCCTCCTGGGTGTAGCGCCCAGGATTTAATATCATCCAACCTCAATCCACTTTTGGCCAACCATTGTTCAAGCCATGGTTTGAGGTGTTGTTTTATCAGACCAGGGACTTGTTTTGCGAGGGTCATTTCAAACCCATGATCGCCAATGTTCCAAGTCATTGCATTTGCGGAATCTGGAAGAATACAAGAACCCGAGGAAGCAAGCTTCCAAGTTTCTTTGGTTACATTATCTGAAGCACCCAGTACCACTGAAGCCGCGCCATCTGCAAACAATGCGTTTGCAATAATCTTTTGTGGATCCCAGCCATAATGAAAATGCGTGCTGCAAAGCTCTAGGGAAGACAGCAGAACCTTGGCATCTGGTTGTGCTTTTACAAACGCATGAGCTACCCGCAAACCATTGAGAGAACCATGGCAACCCATGAAACCGACTTGAGTTCGAGCAACCGATGGGGAAAGCGAAAGGTTCTGGATCAGGTGGTAATCGAAGCCTGGAGAAAAAAAACCGGTGCAGGTGACCGTGATCAAATGGCTGAAGTTGTCTGCTGAGATCTTGGCGTTTTCTAGGGCTTGCTGACTGGCTAAAAGAGCAAGAGGCGGCCCGAGTGTTTGAAAATGCTCCATGCGTTGAGCCGTAGTTGGGCCAAGGTCATCAGGCTTTCCATTTGGAATAAAGGGCGAGCCTGTTTCATTTTTCTTTTGCAGGATATCATCAAGAACGGGCCGTCCTAGAATGATTCCACGGGTTTTAATTCCTGTTTGAGAGTACCACTTAGGTAGCCAGTTTAATTGTTCTTCAGATTGGGGGCAAAGTGACCGTGCCAGTTCCAATGCTTCTTCCTGCATTAATGTGCCCTCGGGAACCGCAGTCCCCCAACCCAAAAAAGCAAGATGCATGTTGATTCCTTAGATGCTTGTTGCAGCCTTGTTCGGTTTATCCAGCATTGCGACAACTGGTTTTGATAGGAAAGGAAAGACCTTTAAACCCATAAGAGCAAGTTTCACAAGCAAAGGCCACCTTAGCAGAAAAGCTGCAGCCTTGCAAACCCCTTGCCTTTTGGTGATGTGCGATTTGTATTTTGATATCCACTGTTTTGCTAGTTCAGGTTCCCAGCAACCAACACCTTTGGCTATTAACGGGGCAACAAAGTTCGCTCCTGTAAACGCCCATGCCATACCCTCGCCGGTAAAAGGTTCGATATAGCCTGCAGCATCACCGATGACAAATAATCGTTCTGTAGCAACTTGTTCAATATGGCCGGTAAGTGCAGGCGTTCCCCTCCATGGCGCAAATTCCAGATTCAAAGGTAAAGGCCAGTTCATTTCCTTAAGGAGTGCTTTTGCAAGAGGGCCCATACCGCCAGGTTTTTTAATGGCTATTGGATCAAAAGCAGCGGCGAGATCGAGTCTCCCATCTTCAAGTCGAACTAACCCGACATAACCCCCATTCCCTGAAGTCATAAACAAAGTGCCGTTTTTATAAAAGTCTGGCGGGTCAAGTAATGTTACCCCCGCTCCGATCCGTGTGTTATTTGATGCAAGGTGAGTGGTGATATTTTTTCGCACTAGAAGTCTGCCACCAAGGCCATCTGCGGCGACGATAATTTTTGCTGAAGCTAGGTATTGGAGTTCCCCTTGCTTAAGCAAAACTTCGCGGGAAGAAGTTGTAAGCTTGCCTAATTCTGCCAAAGTGGTGTCTAGGAAAAATGCGCCCTCTACTATTGCTTCTTTGATAAGACTGGAATCTAAGCACTCTCTAGAAAGAACCATCTGTCTTTGTAAGGGAAAAGTGTGGTTGATTTTTTTGCTACCCAGGCACATTTCGTTCAAGGCGACGGCTTGATTTTCAGTAAGTAGATGATAAAGGCCAGTTTCTTTGAGGGTAGCTATAGCATTGCCGTTAAGGCAGCAGCCACAAACTTTAGGCCTAGGAAATGCCTGCCTATCAACCAATAGCACTCGCAGTTTTTTTCTGGCAAGCAAAACAGCAGCAAGTCCACCTGCGGTGCCCGCACCCACAATGATCACATCCCAAATCTTAGACGCGCATTCTTCAATTCTTATATTTGGTTTTATCATTATTTGACCCACGATAGCAAATACCTACAAGGCCATCGCGTTTCAACTTTTACATTGATAAGCCCCGCTTGTTTAGCTAACTCCAGCACTTCCGTTTGATTAAATGCCCCTGCTACGGATCGCGGTCCATCCATATGAACCACCGGCGATCTCGTTAGTAGATGCGATGCAACCCAAACCATATTCCAGTTAAGCCAGCTTCGTTCTAAATCATTGATCAGGATTGCAACCCTTGCAGATTTTGCCATGCGTTTCATTAAAGTGATGGCTTCACCGTTATCTAGGTGATGAAGAAAAAGTGAACAAATAATCACATCATGAATAGGGAAGGGTGGCCCATCGAGAGCATCGGTTTCAAAGCATTGGATGGGTAAATTATATTGCTGTGCTTTTTCTCTGACTAGATTTAATGCGAATGCAGATTTATCGGTTACGCTAAATTTGATGTTGATGCCTTCATGTTTTGCTTTTTTTGAGAGGGCGAGTGGTATGTCGCCACTTCCGGTTGCAACATCTAGGACTGAAAAATCATGAGGGTTGGCCAGTGCCAGTGTGCGAAGAGGTTTCCAGAGCAGACTTACGCTGTTGCTAAAGTAGTTAAGTCTTGAGAGTCCCTTCAGAGCGTGAAGGTGCAAATCTGGATCAATATCAGGTTGATCCATCCATTCGGGCAAACGATTTCTTTTAGAAAGATCTGGCATGAAACAAAGCGATTCCTAAATAATGCTAATCCTACACGGATTTTTAATCATGATAGCAGGGAAAGCAAAAGAAGTAAAAACCTAGGTTCAAGGTTGTTTCGAATTCTGGTCAAGGTCATCTGTTTTGGGATGAACTTGCCTGCTGATATCTTTAAGCGAAAGGGTGGCGATTTTTCCTAGATAATAAAGCAAAATAAACATAGCAAGAATACCAACACCCATGAAGGCGAAGTACCAGAATCGGAAGTTTTGATCAGAAGAGTTTGCAAGATCAGAGGGTTTATTGCTTAGTGCCAGAAGGTCGGATAAATTCTCAATCGAAGTGCCAATAAGAATGTAAAGTATTGAACCTGGAAGCATTCCAATCATTGATCCGAGAACAAAAGTCCGAAGTGGAATTTTAGTGGCACTGAAAGCGTAATTCAAAATACCATAGGGCATAAAGATTGCCAATCTTGCAAGTAGAACAATTTTAAGGCCTCGCTTTTCCATGAGGGTGTCAAAGTTTTTCAGGAAGCCTGATTTATCAACCTGCCTTTCAACGAAGTCGCGAAACAGAAATCGACCCAGAATAAACATCATCGCCGCCCCAAGCGTGCTTCCTAAGTTTGCGATAAGAACCCCAGGGAAGAATCCAAAGAGAAACCCCGCTGAAATAGTGATCAAAGATGCAGGCAATGAAAATACACCAAGCAGAAAATAGAGCGATCCGTATAAAAACATCCCTTTCCATCCAAGATCCTTGATCCACTGAGCCCCCGAGACAATTAATTCTCGAATATCAATCTGGGTAAATAGAAAAAAAGCAGTCCCCACCAAACCTAAAAGAATCAGGATTTTAACTGAGCGTAAATACCTATGGTGGAGTTTTGACGGAGTCTGCATGGTTTTCATTTCAAGCTTGGATAGTTTTGCCATCGAAGAGAAGTGGGAAGAATTGCCCGCTCAGCGGTTGCCCTTTGGGAACTGGTGGGACGCCTTTAAGCAATGGTTCATCACTAGAAGAAAATGTGCCATCAAGGAAAACATTGATAACAACGGCTCTGCGCGGGAAGGCGGAGCGATTTTCAAATGACCCATGTATGGTAAGTGGATGATGAAAAGTGGCGTGACCTTTTTTAAGTGGAACAGGGGTTGGAATGAACTTGTCATATTGCAAAGGGTTCAGAACAGATTTAATAGATTCCATGTCGCCTGCAAGCCCCGTGATGGGTAGTAAATCCCACTCATGGCTTTGGGGAATGTAATGCAGGCAGCCATTTTCTTCGTTGGCATCATCGAGTGCGATCCAGCAGGTGAGATGCTGCATTGGCTGTGTTCTTGTCCAGTAGGAATAATCCTGATGCCAGGCAACAACACCCCCGTGTCGGGCGGGCTTGCAGAAAAGCTGATCATGCCAGAAGCGAACAGCACCCCCCAGTAATTGGGAGGCAGGTATAAGGAACCCCGGCGCCCAAAGTATATCGTGAAAAGAGGGTTTAATTCGCCAAGCACCCAAAGCATGGAATAATATTTTGTTCGGGTCTGTGGATTCGTTCGAATGATATTCGTGGAAAAGTTCATTGCCCGGTGATTGGGGGTTGGAAAGGTCGACCAGTTCCTCTAAGAGTTTATCTGCTTGGAAGTCGGTAAGAACCTTAATATCTGGTAGATACCCTTGGGTTTTGAAGAAGGTAAGCTGTGCATCAGAAATTGAAAAGGATGATGTGTTTTTTTTTAAGTCGGATTGGAAGAGATCTGAAACAGGTTTGGTAGCAAGTGAAAGATCTTGAGTCATGATAAAACCTTATTAAAAAGCTGTTGGAAACAAATAAGTCAATTAGATAGAGTTTATTCGTTTCAATCGTAACTTTACCATGTCAAAGATAATAAAAAAGTCGAACACTCATCAAGGAGGGGCGGATTCATGAAATATAATTGCTTGACATTTGTTTTTAGAAAAAAGAAGTACCATGAAGCGAAAAATTATATTTTTTTCTGCCTGTTTAATGCTTTGTACCCTTGATTGGGCTGAGGCTGGCCCCGGTTGGTATGGCGGTGGCGACTATACCGCAAATTATGCGTATGGCTGGGTGGGGCAGGGATTGGGGGGCTACCCCGGTCCATTTCCTGGAAAAATCCCAAAAGATCCAGATAGGGAATTTACAAAGAACCCTAGGCGCTTTTTCAGGCAAAACTCTAGAGGCGTAACTCCGCCTCCCCCAATAAGTATTCCAACAACCCCGCCAGTTTCAAAGGCTCCAACCAATACTGGTGGAGCGACATTCTTGGTAATTCTCCCTGAAAATGCAGATTTGTTTGTGGATGGTAAAAAGTCGGATCGCACTGGTCAAAAGCGTTTGATTTTTAGCCCTGAATTGGTTCCTGGCAGACTTTATTCTTACACATTCAAGGCGATTTGGAAGGATGCAGAGGAACCTAAAGAAGAAGCTAGGGAGGTATTTTTCAGATTGGGAGATGAACTTAATGTCCCGCTTGGGGTGCAGAAATAATTTGCATGGGTTCCATACCTTGGTATGATATTGGACAATCTGGTCTTGTTTTGCTTTGGAGGGCGCTTTTATGTCTCTTGATCGTACGACAATTTGTAATTACTTCCTTTCGCTTCAAGATTTAATCGTTAGCACTTTGGAAAAAGAGGACGAAAAAAAGTTTCATGTTGATAGTTGGGAAAGGGCAGCCGGGGGAGGGGGCCGAACCAAAGTGCTAATGGATGGTTCTACCTTTGAAAAGGCTGGAGTTAATTTTTCTGATGTAAGTGGTGAGTTTTCGGAAGAGTTCGCAAAGCAAATCCCGGGCGATGGGCGTGCCTTTACTGCCTGTGGCATATCGTTGGTTCTTCACCCTAAAAATCCGTTTGTACCAACAGTGCATGCGAATTTTCGCTATTTGACTCGAGGTAATCGTTGTTGGTTTGGAGGAGGTGTTGATCTTACTCCCTATTATCCTTTTCGCGAAGATGTGATTGCGTTTCACAAGGTATGGCATAAAGCATGTACAACTCATTCGGATGTCGCTAATTACGATAAGTTAAAATCATGGTGTGATGAGTATTTTCATCTTCCACATAGGAATGAACCTCGGGGAGTGGGGGGAATATTTTTTGATTATCTGGATAAGAATTTGGATCAAGTTTGGAACTTCGTGCAAGAGTGTGGCAATTCTTTTCTTTCTTCGTATCTACCTATTGTTCAGCAGCGTAAAACTCATCTTTTTGGTGAGGCGCACAAAGAATTTCAAGAATATAGGCGCGGGCGCTATGTAGAGTTTAATTTACTTTACGATAGAGGAACGATTTTTGGGCTTAAAACGGGCGGTCGAATTGAATCTATTCTTATGTCATTACCATTAAAAGTGCGTTGGTTGTACGATTATCAGCCTTCGGTAGGTTCAAAAGAGGCCGAGTTGTATGATATCTATTTAAAACCTCGAGACTGGGCTCATGAGATTTAGTGTAAGAATAAATAATTTTAGCCCAGTATATCATAATACTAGGCTTGAAAATGTTATTATTGGCAGTTAGGTGTAGTCTGGGTGACCAATTCTTACTTGCGGTGTCTAATTTTTGCGCGCATTCTTCGCTTTTTGCGCCCTACTTTTCTTCGACCTTTGCTAGTTCCCATATAATTCCTTCAAAATAAGATACTTACTTCAATAATCCTTAATCTAATATTATAAAAAAGTATCATCATATGGCAAGGTTTTGTTTTTAAGCCTATAAATTATTATTGCAGTTGAAGTAAGTTAGGGGAGTTTGATGGAATCGGATATTGTTTCAGGAACTGACCATATTGGTTTAATGCTAGCTTTGTTTGCAGTGCCTGTGCTCGTTTTCATTAATGGTTTTTTTGTCGCAGCTGAATTTGCTTTGGTTTCCGTGCGTAAGACTAGAATTGAAGAAATGGTAAACGGGGGTATAGTTGGCGCATCGAAAGTCCAAAAAATTATCGGAAACCTTGATCAGACTATTGCTGCAACCCAACTTGGCATCACTATCGCAAGCATCGGTCTAGGTTTTGTTGGTGAACCCGCTGCTGCCCGTATTGTTTTGCCTTTTTTCCAATGGGTAATTCCTGATTGGAAAGAAGTGACCGTGCATAGTATTGCAACTCTTATTGCTTTTATTGGTGTAACATTCATTCATGTGGTTTTTGGTGAACTCATTCCCAAAACTTTAGCATTGCGGGCACCAGAAAAGGCTTCGATCGCGGTTTCTTCGACTATGCTTTTGTTCAACTCCATTACTCTTCCCATTATTAAATTAATGAATGGAACGGCGTTGTTTGTAATTCGAAGGATGGGGATTTCAGTTTCCGAAGTTCCTGTGATCGTGCATTCAGTAGAAGAATTGAAATTATTAATCGAAGATACAGAAGAGGCTGGAATTTTAGAAGCAGAGCAGGCGACTTTTCTTCAAAATGTGTTCCAACTTTCTTCTAAGACGGTTTCCGATTGCATGATTCCCCGTGAAAAAATGGGTATGATCGAATTGAGCTTACCTTTTGAGCAAGTTATGGAATTAATTCGCGATGGTGGGCATACACGCATGCCCGTATTTGATAAAGAAATTGATAATGTCGTCGGTATTGTAAATACCAAGGATCTTTTTTACCTGATCAGTGCCAAGGGGGTTGTTGTTCTTGAAGATGCCCTTTATCCCGTGATTTTTATGAAGCCAGAATCTACCATTGCACACGCTTTAAAAATTTTTAAGAATAGTCACCGACATATGGCAGTGGTTCGGGATGAGGTTTCCCAGACGGTGCAGGGGTTAATTACTTTCGAAGATGTTTTAGAAGAAATTGTGGGCGAAATAGAGGATGAGCATGACAGGCCAGAGGGGGCATCCAGAATATTCCGAGCCACCATTCGCAAGAGGCGTAGCTAAGATCGAACCGTGCGCCAGCAAAGAAATGTCCCAATAAAAATAATTATTGCGTCTGCAGCCCAAACCAACATAACTGGATCAATTCGCCCTTCTTTTGCCATCCCTGTTCCACATAGCATCAGTGGATAATAGATAAGAACAATAGGCAAAAAGCAGGTGATGAAGGAACTAAGAAAATCGCTTTTACTCAGCCAGATGCCAACCGGGCAACCAACTAGAATAAAGCAGAAGCATCCTAGGCTTAGTGCGGGTCTCATTAATAATTCTACATTCAAAAAAAGGTATTGCTGCTTGGAGTGTTTTAGTTTTCCTTTTAAGTTTTCGACATGCTTGGGTAGATCTGGTTTTGCAGACGCGGTGTTAATCGCTATGGATGCTGTGTCTATTTCGCTTAATACTTTTGTCATTTCTTCCTGGTATTCTACTCGCTTGTCGAGGATTTCCTGCCAGGTCATATCGCGGGCTCTTCGGTTTGCATCGTTGTTCATATTCGTGGGCAATGGAACTTCCCAAACACGATCTTCAAAATAACCTTTGCTACCATCTTCGAAGGTTGCGATACCATGTTTCATATGGATCATCAATAATTTTCGTTCACGATCAACAGTAAGCTTGGCTTCCCTTGCTTGTGCAACTACATCAATTGCACCTTTCGCATCGCGCCTTTTGAAAGTTGGGTTAATCAGCTTTTTTCCCTGCACCCCTTTAACAAACATTGAGTATGGGATGTTGGAGTGATTGATCATGCCGTTCTTTTTAAGCATGGAGTAAAGCAATTCTTCAGCATCGTTAAACACCATTGCGCGCAATAGATGATGCGTATGGGGAATGATTTGATAATACAAAACCATTGTAACAGTGCTCATGATCAGACCTAGGCAAAGGCCGGGGAATATTATTTGCCCAAGATTAATTCCTGATGCACGAATCGCAAGTACTTCATTATCTGCAGACAAACGCCCGTAAACGACGCAGGTTGCAAAAAGGGTAGTTGCTGGAATGGTGTAGGGCAGGGTGCTAGGGATTAAAAGAGGAATGGCTCCGAGGATTTGAGCTGGGCCCAACCCTTGCTGGGTCGCTTCCGCGACAATACCCGCCATTAATAGAATTCCGGTAATTCCCACTAAGGCCAGGAAAAACACTTTAAAGAGTTCCCAAAAAACCATTCTTTGAAGTATTCCAAACACCGGTACATCTCTCTAGTCATTAGTTGTTGCAAATACGCAATTCTTGATTAGTCTGATACAAGTTTTAGAAATTTAAGTCAAGACACCCGTGGGGCTTAAACCACTTGATTTTACACGATGAGGAAGTGGGGGTTGGGGTACTAGTGGGTTTTGGGGTTGTGGGTTGTGGGTGGAGAGGTCCCCTACTTCTCGAGGTTGATTAGATTTTAGAATCGTATAACTGTTCAGGGTTACTTCAAATGTGCAAAACAGGTTTGTAATGATTTTTTCTGTTTGTTTGATTCTTTCTATTGCGAATGATCGATAAATAAAAATTGTCCTGATGGCTAAAAATGAAAAGACATCTTGGCTTATAACTGGTCATTGCTAAAGTTGGTTTTATGTATCGGAGGGTTGGTCTGCTGCTCGGCACACATTTAGACAATCTTTTCGCATTGCAGATTACGGCTTTCGTTTGGCAAAGACAAAGTCATTCTCAATTCGCAGATTTGATTCTTACTA
>CAXNFS010000040.1:0-15585 GCA_964201235.1 Gemmataceae bacterium
TAAACATGGCTTTCTTGCGCCATGCAATCGATGAAGGAAGGTAACGATCTGAAAGATGGCGGAGTAAATATTTATCGCCAAACAATCCACGAAACTTCCACTTTGGGTGAACTGTTGCCAAAAAGTTAAATACATTTACATCTAAAAACGGGTAGCGGGTTTCCACCGAGGAGTTCATTGCTACGCGATCGCCCTTTGCATTAAGAAGTAGCCCGGAGAGATGAGCTCTGCCGCTAACATACAATTCCCGATTTAAAGGGTGCCAGCTTTTCATTCGTTCAGAAGGAAGGTTTAAATCTTCATAGGGAGAAACATTTTTGACGAGATCCATCATTTCAGGACTAAACAATCTGAACTTAGCCATGCTAAAAAGGTTATAAATATCGAGCCATCCGTTAGGGCCACTCATGGCGTTAATTGCGCGGTTTTGCATTGCTTGGTTGTATCTAGGGGCTTTTGTTATCCACAAGAAAAATCTGCGCATCCAATTGCTGACCTTTAGGCCAGGCACGCTATCTACCCAACTTGCAATCCGATGTACTTTGTGCCAAGGGTAACCAGCGAGCCATTCGTCGGAACCTTCGCCAGTTAGCGCAACTTTGTAGCCATGCTTGTGAACTTCCTTTGCAAGGAGCAAAAGCGCAGAACAAGACGTATCGACAACGGGGGCTTCAGCTGCACGGATTAGGGCAGGGTAGGTGTTAAGAACCTCGTCCGCCCCAACATCGATAATAATAGGGGTGGTGCCAATGTGTTTTGCAACAATGGTGGCTTCCGGAGTTTCATCAAGTTTTGGAGATTTGATGCGGATGGTAAAAGAAGGAATCGGGGTGCCCCGGATTTTGGAAGCCATTGCAACTACTAGGCTGGAATCAACCCCACCGCTTAAATACGAAACAACAGGAACATCGGCTCGTAGGCGTTTTTCCACCGAAGCAAGCATTTCCCTGTCGAAATCATCAACAAGTGATTTTAAAGAGGGCCCGGTTCGTTCCTGCCCTCGTTGAGGGAAGTCCATGCGCCAGTATGTTTTATCTTCGATGCGGGAAGCATGCGATTGGCTACCCAATCGGATATCTAAGAAATGCCCAGGTTCTAAAGCAGAAATACCCTTAAAGCAACTTTGTGGCCCGGGGACTCCAAAGAAGGTGAAAAGATGATTGATACCCAATCGATCGGGCTCTGCTCGAATCATTCCTGAAGCGAGAATCGCTTTGATTTCAGATCCGAACAAAAGCCATTCGGAACCATCGTATTGCACCTTTGCGTAATAAAGTGGGCAAATACCAAACTGATCGCGCGCAAGAATTACCCTTCTTTGTCTGGCGTCCCAAACAGCGATCCCAAACTGCCCTTGAAGGTGGTCTAGCATTCCCTCTTGATGATCTTCGTAAAGATGGGGGATAAGTTCGGTATCACAATGAGTGGAAAATTTGTGACCTCTGGATTCAAGTCGGGATTTGATTGTTTGATAATCGAAGAATTCACCATTAAATACCGTCGCAATGGATCGGTCTTCATTATATATGGGTTGCTTGCCATCAGAGAGGCCAACAATGCTGAGCCTGCGGTTGGCGAATGAAATGCCAGGGGCTTCTAAAAAGCCATCTTCATCGGGGCCACGATGAATGATTGCCTGTGCCATTGCACGAATAATGTTTGGGGAAATAGTTCTCTGACCTGATAGATCAATTACGCCTGCGATGCCACACATATTTTGTCTCTCCTGCGATTCTTGTCTTGTTATTTATATAAGGATTAAGCTTAGTTAATGTTTTAACGAGTGGCATAAAGTTGCTTGACGCGACGAGCTAGCAACCAGTTCACAAGTTTTGGGAAGAATTTGTCCAAGCGAAGCATCCATTGGGCATCCCAACCCAGAACTGTTTCTGTCTTATTAGATAGTATAGCGTTTAATATTCCCTTTGCTGCAACTTGTGGAGTCATCCCTTTTTCGATTCCAAGGTTTGCTCTTCCAGTCTTAAGTGACAGATTTTCCCAAAAAGGCGTAATAGTTAAGCCGGGTAATACCAAGAGCACATCAATATCGAACCTTGCCATTTCCCCTCGCAATGCCTCGGTAAGGCCAACTAGCGCATGCTTGCTAGCGGAGTATTCTGTCCAAGAGGGCATCGCCCTTCTTCCCGTCATGGATGCAATGTTAACAATGGCAGGTTGATCCCCATTTTCCAATAGGGGGATGGATTGCCTGATCATTTCTGCTGGTGCAAAGAAGTTGATTTCCATGAGTTGGCGAACTATTTCTTCATTGCCATCAACAAAATGATTCCATGAGCCAGAACCAGCGTTGTTTACCAAAATGTCGAGCTCGTTAAAGTGGTCTTTAATTTGTCGGAAGAGATTATCCCGCTCGATATTGCAAGTGATATCAGTTGGAAAGGCTTTGGCATCAGCGCCAAGGGCAGTTAGTTCAGATGCAAGGTTTTCGAGTTCAATTTTGGAGCGAGCAACCAAGGCCAATCTTGCGCCAGCTTTGGCACAAAGCCTTGCGAGTTCAGCGCCCATTCCGCGGGAGGCCCCGGTAATAAGAATTCTTTTTCCTTTTAAGTTGCGGTTCATATTAATACCTTTATAGCTTGCTTTGTAGTCAACATTAAATGACCTGATAATAATTAACCAAATGCAAGCACTTTTCCCAAGGTTATTTAGCCCTTCTGTCTAATACTAATTTATGAGGGAGATAGATTATTTATCCTAGTGCTTAGAACACGAAAAACCCTTATAACTGAAATAAGGGGAAAAATCGGCAAAGGTATGATTTTGTCATTAAGGACGATGAGGTGTGCTTTGGATGTTGTAACAGGGGCGAGCGGATTATTAGGCAGCCATGTTGTAGAAAAGCTTGTAAAACAAGGCCGAAGCGTGCGGGCTTTGGTTCGACCTAATAGCGACACCTCTTTTTTAGAAAGCCTAGGGGTTGAGGTTTTAAGGGGCAGTTTGATCGATCAGGAATTTCTGAATCATGCTCTAAAAGGTTGTAACACTCTTTATCATTGTGCTGCCAAGGTCGGGGAGTGGGGGCCTTGTCAGGAATTTGTTGAGAATATTATTAAACCAGTTGAATCGTTGGTCATTGCCTGCACCGTTAACAAAGTTCAAAAAGTTGCTCATGTCAGTTCGATCACGGTGTACGGACATCCCAAAGATAGTAGTTTTCCGATTGATGAGTCTGCGCCTACGGGCCAATATTTATGGCGGGCAGACAATTACATTCGGGCAAAATTGCAGACAGAAGCCCTTTGGAGAAAGTATCAAGGTGAGATTACGATTCTGAGGCCCACTTGGTTTTTTGGCCCCAGAGATCGCACCTCTTTGCCCAGAGTACTTGCTGCATTCAGGTTGAACCGAATTGCCCAGGCAGGCGATGGGTCAAATATGCTCAATGTACTTTATGTGGGCGATGTTGCAGAGGGCGTTATCAAAGCGGGGCAGAATCCAAGATCCGCAGGAAAAATCTACAACTTAAGTAACCCAGGTGAGATAACCCAAAAAGAGTTTCTGGCATTACTTTCCGATTCTCTAGGGTATCCCAGAGTGCGGAAAGTTTACTCTATTCGAATGGCTTATATTGCTGGATTCGTATCCGAGTTTATAGGCAAATTGATTTTGCTTAAAAGGCCCCCTCATATCACGCGCTATAGCGTTGGGTTGGTAACACGAAGCAATAAGTTTGATATTTCGAATGCAAGGAATGATCTTGGGTGGCAGCCAACAACCCCTGTTTGTAATGCTGTTAAAGCGACAATTGAATGGTACTTTGGATCTGCAAAAAGGCCTGGGCCTCTTGCGAGGAGTTTGACATGAATTTTTCGGATAGGCTTGCAGAAAAAATCATACTGAAGAAAACTCCGTTATGCGTTGGCCTTGATCCTCGCTGGGAAAGTCTTCCTAAAGCGATTCGCAGCAAGTTTGCGGATGCCACCCCGGAAGCCGTCGCTGAAGCTTATCTCGAGTTTTGTTCCGAAGTGCTGGATATTGTTGCACCATTGGTGCCCGTGGTGAAACCGCAGAGTGCTTTTTTTGAAAACTGTGGGCCCAAAGGGATGGAAGTTCTGCGCAAGTTGCTGCAGCATGCCCGATCTCTTGGATTGATTACTATTATGGATAATAAGAGGGGTGATATCGCTAGTACAGCCACTGCCTATGCAGAAGCTGTATTTGGTGGGCAAGTCGGGAATCATGAATACGCCAGCTGGCCTGCCGACTCTATGACGGTTAATCCCTATCTTGGTTTTGATGCAGTAGAGCCTTTCTTGAAAGCAGCCAGGAAAGTTAATGGCGGAATCTTTCTACTGGTTCGAACCAGTAATCCTGGTGCCAAGTTGTTTCAAGATCTTGAGTCTTCGGGTAAGCCGCTTTATCACCATGTTGCAAAGTCTTTGGCTAAATGGAATGAAGGGCATATCGGAGAATGCGGTTTGGGTGATGCTGGGGCAGTTGTCGGAGCGACATTTCCGCAAGAAGCTGCTGCTTTACGAGCAGAGTTTCCTCAGATGTGGTTTTTGGTTCCAGGGTTTGGTGCGCAGGGCGGTGGCCTTGACGAGGTCCGGCCTTCGTTTCGTGAGGATGGTTTGGGGGCAATTGTAAACAGTTCCCGCGGGGTTACTTTTCCCACTTCTCCCGATGATCCCGATTGGAAAAGTTCGATCCGCAAAGCTGCGTTACAATCAGCACAGGCATTGGGTTCGCTTTTGAAAATTTGATTACGACTGGATAAATCGCCCATGCGCAGTCCGGTTCAAGCAGTTTTGGCATTTACAATTCTGATGGGCTTTTTGCCTCACACTTTATTAGTTTGTATCCAACAAATTCCTGCTGTGCAGATTATTATTGTTGGACATGGTGGCCCCATCAAAGGGGCATTCATTACCTTTGAACATAATTCTGATCTATTTCAAACGGATGTATTGGGCCGTTGCGATATCGCAAACCCTTTAGCGGATACCAAGTTTGCGGTTGCTTGCGAAGGGTACTTCATTGCGCATGATCGACTTAAAAAGGAAGGGAATACGGTTCGACTTAAAAAAATACCGGTTGGCGATGCAGCCGATTACGAATGGGTTCATCCTTTGGAAGGTGAGCAAAATTGTGCAAGTTGTCATGCTCAGATTGCACAGGAATGGGCACAAAGTGGGCATTCTTTTAGTAGCACAGGTCATCGATTTCTTGACATGTATGCGGATATAAAAAAAGGTGGTGAGGTTGTCAAAGGGTGGAGCCTTTCGCGAGATCTTCCGGAAGGTAAGACTGTTTGTGCGTCATGTCATGCACCCGGAGTTGGAGCGGGGCAACCGGGCTTGGAAGATATTTCTGAAGTCAGCGGGATCAGTAAGCTCGGGGTGCATTGTGATTTTTGTCATAAGGTTGCGGCGGTTAAAAGCGAGGGTGTTGGTTTGTCGCATGGCAGAGATTTGTTGAGATTGGCTCGCCCAGAAAAAGGGCAGGTATTTTTTGGCCCCATCAAAGATGCGACTCGAGATGATAACTCTTTTAGTCCGGTCTACCAACAAAGCCTTTATTGCGCTTCCTGCCATGAAGGGACTTTATTTGGAATGCATGTCTATTCGACTTTTTCAGAGTGGCAGAAAAGCCCCGCTGCTGCAAAGGGGTTGCAATGTCAGGCATGCCACATGAAGCCTGATGGGCATTTCAAAAATATTGCTCCGGGAAAGGGCGGCATTATTCGTGAAGCCAAGGTATTGGCATCGCACCAGATAATGCCAGATGGATTGCAGCAGATGTTGCAAAGTTCGATTCAACATGAAGAGGAAGTTGTTCTGGGGGAAACCGAATGCGTGGTAAAAGTGCAGTTAAAAGCGGTTAATGTAGGGCACAAAGTTCCCACAGGATACATCGACCGGCATATGATATTGCAGGTGAGAGCGAAGTTTCAGGGGGAAGAGTTTAAACCAATCGATGGCCCGACCTTACCAGCTTGGGTTGATAAAACTCTAGTTGGAAATGCAGGGGTGTTATTTGGCAGGCCCCTGTTGAGTGCAGATAAGCAGGGAATTCAGCCCTTTTGGCAGGGTGGTACAGACTTTGTGGATTCCAGATTGGAGCCTGAGATGGCTAAAGTCTGGGTCTGGCGATTCCCGCACAAAATCGAATCAGTGAAGATTAGCTTGATTTATAGACCATTCTGGAAAGAACAACAATTGATCAAACAGTGGGTTAATCAAGATATCGTTGTGTTTGAAAAATCTTTGATCATAAAGTAACAGCATTGCTTTGGTTTTCATAAACAAGGGGATTTGATGAAGTCTTCCTTCTTAGTTTAAAAGTTTTTGTGGTTTGGCTTTCTTATAGCACCCTCTTTCCTCTAAACTGCAAGATCGTAGGAAAATTGTATTTGTTAATAGGCATCAGGATGGATGGCAAAAATCTATGACTTATGACCCGACTAATCCGCTTATTGTCCAAGGTGACCGTTCTGTTTTATTAGAAGTTGATAACCCTAAGTACGCGCAAGCTCGTGAAGCACTTGCGCCCTTCGCAGAATTGGAAAAAAGCCCTGAGCATATCCATACCTACCGTCTTTCCAATTTATCTTTATGGAATGCCGCCGCTTCTGGTTTGACCGCTGCAGCTATGGTCGAGGTGCTTAAAACCTATTCCAAGTTTCCTCTACCTGCAACGATAAGTTCAGATATTTTTGAAGTGGTTGGGCGTTATGGGCGGGTTTGTATTAGGCGATCTGATCAGCTTGATCCGAAATCGAATAGCCATATGCTTTTGATGGTTTGCGAAGATGCTCATTTAATGGAAGAGCTTTCACGCCAGCCCAAGTTGAAAGAGTATCTGCATGAACGGGTAAACAAAAAAAGCTATTTGGTCGAACCATCATTCCGAGGCGTGTTGAAGCAAGCGTTGATAATGATTGGCTACCCTGCGGAAGATCTTGCAGGTTATACCGAGGGAGCGAATTTAGACATTGGGTTAAGAAAAATATGTAAGTCGGGGGTGCCATTCACTGTGCGTGATTACCAGAATGAGGCTTGCGAAGTATTTCATGCAGGTGGCGATGTTCGCGGTGGTAGTGGTGTAATCGTGCTGCCTTGTGGTGCGGGTAAAACCATTGTGGGCATTGTTGCGATGAGCATGTTGAAAAAGAATACGCTGGTTTTATCCACTGGTATTACAGCAGTAAAGCAATGGCATCGAGAAATTCTTGATAAAACTGATATTCCGGAACATCTGATAGCTGAATACACAGGCGAATCGAAGGCGATAGCACCGGTAACAATAGCGACTTATCAAATTTTGACATACCGGCCCGAGAAGTCTGATGAGTTTCCACACTTTAAACTGTTTGATAGTCAGGATTGGGGCTTGATCGTTTACGATGAAGTGCATCTTTTGCCCGCTCCAGTATTTCGGGTTACTGCACAGATTCAAGCAAGGCGAAGGCTTGGGCTTACTGCAACTTTGGTAAGAGAAGATGGTAGAGAAACCGATGTGTTCAGTTTGATTGGCCCCAAGAAGTATGATGTACCATGGCGTGAACTTGAAACCAAGGGTTGGATTGCAGAAGCATCATGCACCGAGGTCCGGGTTGGTTTGGTTGAATCGGATCGCATGGATTATGCAGTTGCAGAATGGCGGAACAAATACAGGCTTGCAAGCGAAAATATTGCCAAGGAAGATATGGTTGCAGCCCTGTTAAATAACTATGGGGAAAAAAGAGTATTGATTATCGGTCAGTATTTAAAGCAATTGCGTCAGCTTAGAGATAGATTTGATATACCATTAATCACTGGCCAGACTCCAAATTCTGAGCGTGAAGAGTTGTATGCAAAATTCAGAACAGGCGAAATAAAGAGTCTGATTCTTTCCAAGGTAGGGAACTTTGCTCTCGATCTTCCCGATGCTAATGTGCTGATTCAGGTATCTGGGACTTTTGGTTCTAGGCAGGAAGAAGCCCAAAGGTTGGGTCGAATTCTGAGGCCTAAACCAAGCGGTGAAATAGCTTACTTTTATACATTGGTCACGCGTGACACCCGTGAACAGGATTTTGCGCACCATCGCCAAATGTTTCTTACCGAACAGGGCTATAGTTATAATGTAATGGATGGTGATGCGTTGCTTAATGAATTTGGCTGTTCAGTTAAAGAAAGGTAATGCGAAAATAAATGCTGATTGTATCCAATAAAACAAGTATTGCCCGGATTCCAGTAAAGTTGCATCGAAGGGTATGCCTAGTGCTTACTGAAGATGCATTGCTTGCGGAAGAGATCCTAGCTCGAAAGAAGCTCGCATCAGATATATCCGGAAGATTAACCAACGAGGTTCTTTTGGTAAGAACAGGCAGGCTTGAAAGCGTTGTTGCGGAACTTCAGCGCATGGGTCACACTCCTCAGGTATTACAGCGCTGAAAATGACAGAACCCATCCAGAAAATATGGCCTGAACTTGTTCGTCTTATTCTTGGCCGCTATGACGAAAAATTGTTGCGCGAGGTCGTGCAGCGATTCCTTCGTCCTAGAAATCAATGGCCTGTTGAAGAGCTTATCGACCGTTGCGTCGAAGCATTCGATAACACGGTTTTGCTAAATCGCAGATTAAAAGAACTTGAAGAATCACGCAAAACCCTTCTTGCTGCTTTGGCCCAATCCGGACAATGCAAATGGAAGCTTGGGCAGTTGATTGAGATTAGCATGTGCTTGGGGCAGGACGACGGTTTGTCTGCTGTATTTGATTTGTTGAACCAAGGGTTTTTACTGCCTGATGTTGTCAACCTTGAACAAAAGGATCGACTTCCAAAACCTTGCAAAAGCCCATACATCAAAAGTTTTGAACAGTGGATTGGGTTTCCCGGCCCTGAAGGATTGGCGATTTTCCTGCCTCCCCCCATCAGCCAAAGGTCGATAGCTTTCCCTTTATCATTGCCCCAAAAATACGAACCACCCGAAGGCGCGGAAATCCTTGAACCCGACCCCATTGCTCCCGTCCTTCAAGCTGATGGTATGGAGTTTCCTTTACGCATGTCGGTTCTTTTGCAGATGGTTCATAAAGATCCCCTGCGCAAAAATCAGCAGGGTGGATTTTTCAAACGAGATCTCGAAAATCTTCGTGCCAATTCCATGCTTTCTTCTGACCCTTCAGACCGCTTAATCGAAGTTCCTGATCTCGGTATTCTTTTAACTGAAATAGGTTTGAAACTAGGCATTCTTATCCCCAAAGAAAGTGAATTGCACCCTGGAACTTTTCCCGCTTCTTGGGATGAAGGCTTGCTTGCAGTGCTGACTGAAATTTGGGCTGCGCTTCCCGCAATTGATTCTTGGAACCCTTGTACTGGCCTAAATGATAATCCTGAAGATCGAAGCAACCCCTACAACTCAGCTTGCCTTGTAGCGGTTCTTGCGCTTGGCAATCTTCCCCCTAATCAGTGGGTGGATCCCGATCTTCTTGAATCCTGGGTGATTGACCATCATCCTTATTGGAAAGACCGGGAATCCATCAGGCCTTCCCGATTAAAAGGCTGGTTGGTTAAATTTCTCCTAGGCATCGCATTTCAAATTCGGATGATCCAGGCAACCAAGTTGACGGGCGGAAAATATTTCGTCAGGCTTAGCCCCGTGGGAAGGTCTATTCTTGGTTTGCAGAAAGAAAATGATCTGCAAGATGTGATTGCAAAAACTTTGCTGGTGCAGCCCAATCTTGAAATTCTTGCTTTTCGCCAAGGATTGAATCCAGCACTTGCAAGAGATCTTACCAACCTCGCAACTTTGAAAAGTATTGGCCCCGCTTGCCAGTTGTTGTTGGAACCCGAATCGGTCTATTTCGCTTTGGAAACAGGGTTACGCTACGAAGATATTTGCGGATTACTGGAAAGGCACGGCACTCGTCCAACCCCACAAGCGGTATTGGATGCCATTAAAACTTGGTCGAATAAACATGAACGAATAACGATTTATGCCTCTGCAACCCTGTTGGAATTTCCAACCGCACAAGATCTCGAGAATGCACTTTCGCGTGGGTTGCCTGCATTGAAAATTTCGGATCGCTTTGCAGTTGCTACAAGTGAAGAAGGCATTGATTTTAGCCAGTATAGGTTGACTGCGACCAGAGATTACGGGTTGATGCCCGAAAAATGTGTGCAAGTTGAGAGCGATGGCGTGACACTTGTAGTTGATATAAGCAGGTCTGATCTTCTGCTTGAAACCGAGTTGCCCAGATTTGCAGATTTTGTTGAAGATGCTTCATCGCAGCAAAGAAGAGTTTATAAGCTTAGCCCCGAGACGCTGAAAAAAGCCGACCAGGTTGGCTATACCCCAACAGCCTTGGACGATTGGTTTCAACAAAGGTTGGGGCATTCGCTGACCCCTGCAGTCCAATTGATTCTTGGTGCAAAATCGGATGCAATTCCTCCAAGTTTTGAAACCATGTTGGTCGTGCATTTGGAAAATGAACTGATCACAGATGGAATTATGCAATGGCCTGAAACAGCGCAGTGGATTCATTCTAGACTGGGGCCTTGTGCTCTAACTGTTGCTAGCGAATCATTAGAGAAATTAAGAAAAGCACTGTTGCAGGCTGGCCATAAACTAGTTGAATCTAGCGCCGTTCAAGCTTGATGTTTAATTAGCTATTTCTTTTGCTCAAGTGTTTTTGAAATGTCGGTAAGTGTTTCATTGATCATAAAAAAGACTATGATCAATTCGCAGTAAATGCGAATAACCAATGGCCCCAATAACATAATTAGAAACCCGATTAGTATTCCTTGAGAATTAATGTTAATAAGCGAAATGATAAATAGCCCCAATCCAATCACTACACTTATAATAGTTCCAATCCAAAAAAAGATGCTGACCAATTTGGGGGTGATCATCCTCTTAAAGGAAAGGTAATCCCAAACATTGGTCGGAATCATTTCAAAGGGGATTTTCAAAGCGGGGCTAGCGGCAGTTGGTTCAGTTCGATTGGCTGGCATTGGAGTTTGAGATAAAGCTTCAGGAGGTTTCTCAGCGGTTGCAAGAAATGCAAATGCAGGAACTTCTCTCCAGCAAGTCCAGGCGGCCATCGTGGGCATCCAAACTAAAGCATCTTTTGAAACTTTGCCTTCTTTTATCATGGATTGAACAGTCAAAAGGGGGAAGGGGCCCTGACCTTTTCCTTGAATTACCACATGCCATTGTTGCTCAATCATCTTTAAATCCTTTTGGGGCGATCAATTTGGATACTTATAAGAACAAGAATGCTACGGTAAAAAATATCAAGGTAGATTTGCGATCGGACTGTCTTTGCTTTTTTTCAGTACATAAAAGCAAGGGGCATCAGAGTTAGGATTAGGGATGAATCCTACAAGTTCCCAGCCATTTTTGCCTTCCAACCCAAGGGCTCGTTGCAAAATAAGCATGTCTTTACGGGTGGCTATGGGTGAGGTTCCAACCACCTTGTATTTCCATTCTCCGGTATTAGTTGACAAGATTGAATTCCTTGGAAAGAACATAAAAATAATTTTGAAAGTATGAAGTATTTTTACTTTACTTGTAAAAGTAATGCAACTAAATAGGCGTGGCATTAATGAGAAATTAGTAAGCAATGGCCTCTATATCTAATGTATGTTATCATGCTACTTTGTATTAAATTATAAGGCTTCGGATTTCAAAAAGGTTGCAGCATGCCCCAAAACTTCGATCCCAGCGCAAGTGGCCAGCTTAAAATTACAGATGTTTTTTCAGGGCTATTCAGGTCGCTCACCTATGAAAATATAAGCAGTGTGGATGGGTTTGTCGAAAATGCTGTGCAAAATATCCTGATGGTTAACAAAACTCTAAGCATGCTGAATACCGACTTCAGTAAAGTTTTTGAAGATTTATTGCAAACCATTCAATCGAAAATATGTCATTTAACTTCTTCCGATCGAACTTCGATTTTTCTATTGGACAAAGCACGGCAGCAACTTTGGCTTATGGTGGAAGGGCCAAATAATACTAATGTCGAAATTAGAATTCCGTTTGATCCTTCAACAATCGCTGGCGAGGTTGCCACTTCACAAAAAACCATTAACATTCCTTTCGACTTTTTTGATGACCCAAGGTCTGGGTTTGCTAAAAAACATTTCGAGCAGACAGGTTATCGTACCTATTCAATGCTGGCTCTTCCTTTGTTTGATGAAAAAGGCGAACTTATCGCAGTTGTAGAGTTAATCAATAAAGTAAAAAATAATGACAAAAACGAGCAACTTGAAACTCGAATTAATAAGCTCGGTTTCACCAGTGCCGATGAAGAGATGTTTCGCAAATTTTCTGTTCTCATCGCTCATATTATTGAAAGCTCGAATTCATTTTATCGCGCTGCCCAAAAACAGCGTGTCGCAGATGCTCTTATGAAAGCAGTACTTTCAGTAGGGCAAAGCCTTGATCTTGAAGATACACTTAAAACAGTGATGGATCAGGCGAGTTACTTGCTTAATGCTGATAGAAATGCGTTGTGGCTTATTGATCGGGAAAAATCAGAGCTTTGGACCAAAGTTTATAATGCGGGGGTATCAACCGTTTTGCGCATCCCAATAGGGGTAGGGTATGCTGGGTATGTTGCCAAAACAGGCGAAATATTAAATATATCTTTAGATGTGTACGATCATCCGGATTCAGGCACCTCTAAACAAATGGATAAGAAGAATGGGTACCGGACTTGCAGTTTGCTATGTATGCCTGTGTTTAATCCGAAGAAAGAATTAATCGGGGTTACTCAGATTGTCAATAAGTTGCAAAGGGGGGAGTTTCCTCCTTATGATCCTAAAACTTGGCCTTTGGTTCCGCCGCAATTTAAAAACAGCTTCACCAGTGAAGATGTTGAGTTTATGAAAGTCTTTAATACCCAAGCTGGTATAGCTCTTGAAAATGCGCGCCTTTTTGAAAAAATTAAACACGAGCAAATGATCCAAAAAAGCATCCTTCGAAGTTTGTCGGATGGTGTGCTATCAACCGATACCCATGGATCAATCATTGCAGCCAACCAAAAAGCTTACGATATTCTTGGTTTTAATAAAGCGGATGGCCAGCAATTAGAGGGGTATTCGATTTATGAGAAGATTAAAATCGAAAACGCTAATTTTTCTAAATGGTTTAATGCAAGTTTGGAAGGCGCTGATGAAAAAACCAGAAACCAATATTACCCTGACCAAGTATTAAATTCCCAGATAAATGAAAACCACAATGTGAATATTTCCATCAACACCATGGTGGACGCAGATCAGGGGGATAAAGTGCAGGGGGCTTTGGTGATCTTGGAAGATATAAGCCAAGAGAAACGCCTTAAAACCACCATGTATCGCTACATGACGCAGGAACTTGCTGAGCAATTGCTTGCAGATGGCAGCGCTAAAATGGGCGGCGATCGCAAAGAAGTATCTGTGTTATTTTCTGACATCCGGGGCTATACCTCTCTTTCCGAGGTACTTTCCGCTGAAGATGTTGTTTCTATGCTGAACGAATATTTTGAAACCATGGTCGAATCGGTGTTGACCCATAAGGGGACGCTAGACAAGTACATTGGTGATGCGATTATGGCGGTGTTTGGCACCCCGCTTGCTCTGCCTGATCATGCCTGGCTTGCAGTGCAGACTGCAATTGATATGAGGTACCGCCTCAAGGAGTTCAATGCAAAGCGGGTTGAAAAGCTAAAGCCCAAGGACCAGAAAGAATTTGATCTGATAAATATTAAGATTGGAATTGGGGTGAATTCTGATTCTGTAATTTCCGGAAATATCGGATGTACGAAACGAATGGAGTTCACTTCGATCGGAGATGGAGTTAACCTTGGTTCGCGTTTGGAAGGAACAAGCAAGGTTTATGGTACCGATATCATTATTAGTGAAACGACTTATAAAAGTTGTGCAGACCGGATTTGGACCAGAGAACTCGATCGAATTCAAGTCAAAGGTAAAAATCAGCCCATTAGTATCTACGAGGTTTATGGGTTGCGTTCTGATCCATTAAGTGCAAGTCATGAACAAATTATTGAGCTTTATCATAAAGCCAGAGATTTTTACCATCAGATGAAATTCGGTAAGGCGATTGGACTATTTGGAGAGGTTCTTGAGTTGGACAAGCAAAATAAGGCTGCTAGTATGCATCTGGTTCGATGCCAGCACTTTCTTTCCAACCCGCCTACTGCTGATTGGGATGGGGTGTGGCGTTTTACTGAGAAATAGGAAGAGTCGTAAAGCAGAAATGTTTCTGGTTGCGTTTGCTTGTGATTGATTTACCATACATATAGAAGTCTAAGCGTTCAATAATTGGGAAGGGAATGGTCATGCAGCAAGGCAAAAGTGGCTTTGGTAGGCGCCAATTTTTAAAGCACACAGCCGTTACGACTGCAGGTGCTTGTACTTTTTTGCCCGAGGCAAAAGGAATTGAACGCAGGAATAATTCGAGCATCAAGAATTGCATCTTTCTTCTATTAACGGGTGGGCCTAGCCAGATAGATACCTTTGATCCCAAACCGGATGCTAGGTCGGAAATTCGTGGCCCATTTAAAGCGATATCTACCAAGGTTCCAGGCACTTTTTTTGCTGAAACTCTTCCACTTTTAGCTTCCCGGGCTGATAAGTTTACAGTGGTTCGTTCCTTGTTTCATGATGAAGCGCCTATCCATGAAACCGGATTGCAATTGATGCAGACGGGTAGGGTTTCAACCGTTCAAAATTGCTTTCCGAATTATGGCTCTGTTTGCGCTTCGCTTGCTTCCACCTCGTATTCCCAAGTGCCAAGCTTCGTCGTGCTTCCCTCTAAAATCGGATCTACAGGCGTGACCATGTATCAGGGGCAGGAGGCAGGTTTTTTAGGTGATCAATTTCAGCCCGTGAACATTAAATCGCACGCCAACGATATTAGAAATATTTGTGAAATTACTCACCCTAATAGCGAATTAAATCTTGGGATGATTCGTTCGACAGTTGCAAATCTTAGCTTTGATTCCCGCTATGGAAATACCAGATTTGGGCAGTCATGTCAGGCAGCTTTAGCGCTTGTTGAATCGGGCATAAAGTTTGTCACTGTAAATATGTTTGAAACCGTTTTTAACGAAGTCACTTGGGATTGCCATGCTGATGGCGGGGCGCTTGCCAGTAATTTGAATGATTATCGAACTAAAATCTGCCCCATGTTTGATTCCGCCTACGCTGCGCTTTTAGATGATCTTCAAGTTAAAGGGTTACTTGATTCTACGCTCCTTGTTGCGGTAGGAGAATTTGGTAGGAGCCCTTATCTAAATATGCGGGGTGGCAGAGATCACCATAGTGGCGTTTGGAGTGGGCTGCTTGCAGGGGCAGGTTTGCCCGGTGGAGCATTGGTTGGTTCTTCTGATTCCATGGGTGGTATTCCCAAAAATAATCCTGTAAATCCTGCAATGTTTGCTGCTACCATTTATAAGGCGATGGGAATTGACCCAACGCAAAAAATAAATCTCGCTAATGGAGTGTCAGTACCGCTAGCTGATTCCGCACCTATTCCTTCTTTGGTATGAATACGAATAAATGATTAATTCTGAATGGATATACGCAGTAGATGAAAAGAACTTTTCTCCAAAAGTAGTGGAGATGTCGAAGACTGTACCT
>CAXNFS010000041.1:0-15328 GCA_964201235.1 Gemmataceae bacterium
GCACCCCACATATCATCGCGGAGCGGTTCGTTTTCGAGCACCTTGCATGCTTCATCAAAAATGAGTTTAGACTTAGGGCAGTTAAAAGGAGCAGTTGCAGAGTAGGAACCCATGACCCGAAGTTTGAGTTGCACTTTTTCGGTTTTGCCCTGCCTCCAAATTAGAAGGTTCAGCTTCCCTTGGTTCGTTTCTTTTTCTGCATCTTGAATTGCAAGAGCAATGCTTTTGCGGGCATCATCAGCAAAGGGTTTCTCATCAACGCCAAGTATCACATCATTAATTTTAATAACGCCATCTGCAGGGGATTTAGCGCCTACATGAGTGACAAGAATCTGCCTGCTGAAAGTGGTAGTTCTACCCTGCTGGCTTTCGAAAAAATTCGCAGGCTTGGTGTAAATCCAACCACGCAGTCCGGTTGCACCAAGGTTGTAAGTCAGCTTGATATCTGCCGGTTTGTCTTTGGTAAGATCAGGAGGAACAGGGTTTTTGGGCTGGGCAAAAGCTTGCTTGCCACCAAAGATCAATGAAAGAGCGATCGTAATAACTAAAGCTGAAAAGATATTCTTCATTAAAGTTCCTGATAAAACCATGACTTTTGATTTTCCAACACTTATGTGCAATTCCCCTAGGGTTGCCATCGAATTAATATAGAATACTTAAGTACTTGCGGGCTAGAGAAATAAGTTTAAAGCGCTAACTATTATTAGGATTCAATCAAGTTTAAAATCTAAAAAGAGCAATATGAAGCCAACCTCAAAGTATCACTGCCTTGGTTTGTTTTATACGATGGTTTTAATACTTATCTTATTGGCGCCAGAACTGGGCCAAACCACCCAGGCACAAAAGATTAATGACAATGAATTGATCATTTTAAAAGTTCGTTTTCATCTGCCAAGCGGCATCATGATGGAATCAAAAGGTCAAAAAATGACTGTTTGGGTTACCCTCGAAAATATTAAAAGAAGCTTACTTCCGGAAATCAACAGAATCTGGAGGCCCGCAGGAATTCAATTTGAAATCGAAAGCATTGAAGAATACAAGGCAATTAAACCTGACAACAGCGATAAACTATTTCGTGAAATTATTGATTCACATCGTGATGAGGATGGTCATTCTGATGGCACCCGAATCCCCAAGATCAAGCAATTTTTCGATCCCGCCAAGAAACATCCCACTGCACACAATGTCTTTTTCTTTCCCTACCTAGGCCAGACTTCCCAAGGCAATGCTAGACTCAAAGGGAACGAATTGTTCGTTGGTGTCTGGACAGATATAACCGACGAATGCCAAAAAGCCTCCGCAAAAAACCCTTCTAATTGAGCCAGGACCCTTTAAAATAGGATCTTTAGGCCGCACGCTGGCACACGAACTTGGCCATAACCTCGGCCTTAAGCATCCCCCAAAAGAAGACATGATTCCTTACAGATTAATGGGCGGAATCGCTCAAGGCTATCTATTTACAAAAGAAGAAATAAAAACGAGCCGTGATGAAGCAAAAATCCATCAAACTGATTATTCCAAAAGCAAATGAGATAAACCCCCGATCACTTTGCAGCTAAAATTTTCTCGTCCACCAAGCGCATTGCATCGAACGAGGAAATATCCCAAGGCCCATCGGAATTTCCTTCCACTTCTCAAGCCCGATCCTGATAAAGTGTTTTGAATTTAAACATCAACGAATTGGAGTGATTTCATGCGTCGCACCTTGTTGTGTTCCATCGCCGGAGCAGAGACTGGTTTTTTTGCAGGCTTTGTGATCGTGCAAATATTTCTTCAGGTTCTTGCGAGGGAAACCGTGCCCGACAACACAGGATTGGTGTTAATATTGGGCGTATTTCTAGCCGGCACCGGATCCATAGTAGGGGCCATTATTGGTGGCATTGCAGATCTAAAAGAATTACTAAAAGGAAAGCCCCAAACCCCGGTTAAACCGCAGGAATAAGGGCTTTTTATTTTGCAAGTGTGGAGATTCCCCAAGAGGCAAACTCGCAAATAAACGCTTTACTTTTTGGTGGGGCCTTCCCGTGCGGATAAATTGCCAAGCACTGCTTCAATTTTTCCTATTCCACCTTATTAGCTTCCAAAGATTTTGGCCTGAAAAGCAGGTGACAATTTATCGCACACCAGATTCAATTGCCCTTGCATGTTGCCAGTCAAAGCAGTGATGGCAATAACGGCATCCTGCTCGGGAAGGACAATGCAAACTTGATAGCACCTACTCAGGATAGTACCAGTAGATAATTACTTTTTCTTCGGATCTTTGACACCCAAAGGCTTGCTGATAAGCATCTTCAATTTGGATTGGGGACTGATAAGTTTCTTGGCCAGGATATCTTCCTCGGTGAAGCGGGCCATAAGGATTTCGCCATCCGTGGAACGATTACGATCGTAAGAAATGTAGAGGGTGCCATTGGGCGCCTGAAAACCATCCGGGTAGGAAATGCCCTTGCGCTCATCAATCACCAAGCCGCCCTTCCAGGTTTTGCCATCATCCTCGGAAAGCCAGGCGCTCAATTGAACCCTGCCTTCATGGGAGTCGAGGCGGTCGCCATGCTTGACCAGCAGCAGCCTGCCCGAGGCCAGCCTGCGGAAGTGAAAGCGGGCGTTGGGTTGGCGAATGCCTGTTGGCTCGCTGGGAGAAGCCCAAGTTTTTCCCCCATCCGTCGAAAAGGATTGCATCATTCCTTTTGCCGTACGGGCTAACATCCAAAGCGAAAGATCCTTGCGTTCCACGATCATATGCTCATGCCAATCGGGGTTGGGGAAAACTGCCGCCCCTCTGCGCTGCCAGGTGGCACCCTTATCATTAGATACAAAGACATTCGCACCCCGCAATGGATTCAAATCTTGAAATAGCCCATTGAATGGTCCGAAACCCTCGCGTTGATCCAAGGAAATGGGAAGCATCCATTCCCCCGTAGAAAGGACGGTGGGCTTATTCAGGGTGACCCCATGCCAAATGCGTTTGGGTTCGGACCATGCCGGCTTGTCTGAGTCCGGGTTTTCGCAAATGCTGGCCCAAACCCCAGCCCTGCCATCGAACATATCCATCGATTGATCAAAAATAAGCCAAAGGCGGCCAATGGGATCAGTCCAGAGGTTTCCTACAAGAATACTACGATCCATGGGAAGGTTTTTGGAATGTGCATCCACCACTAAACGTGGTTTCGACCAGGTCTCGCCATCATCATCGCTGCTGGCCAGCACGAAAAAAGCCTTGGGGCTGTCGCCCCCCGCAACCCAGCAGGCCCAAAGCCTACCCTTAGGGGTTCTCTCTATTCCAATAGTCATACCATAATCAAGTTTATCGTAATCGTATTTCGGCAAAGGCGAAGTGTTCATTTTAGGCGGGATAAGGGCGAAGTCTGCAATCCGTCGCATCACATCCTTTTCGAATGCCCGCAATGCCTCGGGAGACATGGTTGCAAAGGCAGCTTCAGGTTTTTCAGGAGCTTGAGCATAAATGCCAGGGGCAAATACCAGGGCAATCATCAATGCACAAATCATTTCTCTTGGGGTAATCATTATATATCCCTCTTTCTTTAAAAATCATTGATGAATATTAACGAAAAACCCTCAGTTTGCAACCAAGGAATCACCCTTGAATTTAAGCGCCCCCACTAACCAATTTCCCCGATAACGGCCAAAGGGTAGGCTTGGTATAAAACTAATCACGCAGTGCCCATTGCGCCAAGGTTGTAAGTCAGGTAGATAACTAACGATTTATCTTTGGTAAGATCAGGAGGAATTGTGCTATTGCATGGTTCAACTATTAACTAAATATTACTTTGCAGCAAGAATCTTCTCGTCCACCAAGCGCATTGCATTGCGGACTTTACCAAAATCAACTTCGATATTCTCGATAATGCTTCGTTTGAAAACAATGCCGAAAGTATCTCCAGAACTTGTCTTGATCCCCATCACTAGAAAGCGATTAGTCCAAAAAAAGTAAGCAGAGAATACTGCGAGAAGGCCAAAAATAAATGCAGGCAAAGAACCAACGAAGGCAACTGCTAGTAATGAAAAAAATGAAGCTATCAAAAGCAATCCTCCGATGATCAAAGTCCAAATCGGCTGATAAAGTGTACAAATAGTATAGTTAACATGATCCAGCATTACCGTATTTACGATTTGAAGACTTAGGCTATTACTGCGATAAAAAATACGATCATTAAAAAGTTCAAAATGAGTCTGATCACTCAAACCCATAATAGTTAGGATAAATGAAATCAAACCTTCGGCCCTTCCGGCCACACGAATCAAGGGGGTACCATTAGCAGATTTATTGATTTTAAACTTCTGCAGAACCCTTACAGGCAACCCTCCAAACCCAGAAAAAATAGTCATGGCAAATCCCAAAAATATTCTATATACAAACAATGCACCTAAGATCTGAATCAATATCGTGAAAAGTTCCATTCCCATCTCCGTAAATATTATCGATTAAAAAAATTATCATTCTGATTAAACCGGGGATTGAAATTACCACCCCCATCTTGATTTTTGGGCAAGAAGCCAAAGATAAATCCTAGAACAAGGGCCAATGCACATATCCCAGCACCACCCATCCCAATCACCAAAGTTGCAGTCCACATTGCCTTTTCTTGCTTTTTTGAAGAAATATTGACTGCAGAATCTTCAAAATCACTCTGATTATTTTCATTTTCGTAATCTTCGACCTGAGTTTCCTGATCTGGTTCAATCGGTTCTTCTTCCTCTATAGCCTCTTCAGCGGGATTCAAAAAATCAATCAAAAGCATCCAATTTTTTTGATCTGTAGACACCTGATCAGCATCCGTAACTTTTCGGTTCTCATGAAGTTTAATAAGGTTTTCACGAGTGGTGGGGCCAACGATTTTATCACCCCGACGAATATATATTTTTTCCATGCTAAATTACCTTGGGTAACGAAATTTCATTCGAAATAATAGCATTTAAAAGACTTATGTGAAATGAGAATTTTTAAATTAAACTCCAAATATCAACTTAGATACTCTCGATAATGCTGCGTTTTGAAAAAAACATCAAAAGCATCTCTAAAACTGGCATTGACAACTATCGCTAGCAATAAAATGTGCTACAAATTGTAAAATAATTTAATAATAATAAAAAATTGTTTTAATCAAATAATTATCAATATGATTATATTTATTATACTAAATTAACATTGATATATTTTGCAAATTAAGATATTTTTGGTATGGATATTGACCATATGTGTTTAGGTTATTAATGAAATGTCTTTCCCGCCCACATTAGACCTACGGCTCACATTTAGCAACGATTCATTGCCCGATTCCATTGCTTTGCCTCGGGAAAAATTCGCTTTAAATTGCCACGATGATGTTCTTGCTGCATTAAGTGGCAATGCTTCTGTAAATGCCCTAGGTAAGCGCCTAACTTTGGTGCTGACACATCTCTGTGCCCATGGCAGAACCTCGGTAGTAAAGGGCGTTCAAGGGAACGACAACCACGGTTGGCGCAGAACCCCGATGGGAGGGAACAATGGTTGCCATTATTATCTTTGGTGGGCCCCAGATACCGCGCCACCGGTAAAATCAATTTCGAAACAATCACATTCGATTTTTTTAAGAGCCATTAGGCACCACGATGACCATACCCTTTTAAAGCCTGGGAAAATTGGCGATTATCATGAAGTGCATAATAGCGATTTGATTAGTGGAACAGATTTCCCTCTTCCATGGACAGCAGACCAAAAATTATTCATCACCAGTTTGTCTGCAATTCGTCTGCTCCGAGGAAATCCAGGTAGTGGAAAAACTGCATCTCTTTGGCAGGCAATCCAATCTCGATCCAATGAGAATGTTCTTTATCTTACCTGGTCTGCAGGGTTGGTCAGGCAAGCACAAGAATATTTTGAATCCTTTACGCCCAAGGGTTCAACCATTCAAGTTAAACTATTCTCCGATTTCATCAAAGAAATGGCTCATGGCTATACTCCTAGATGGACCGCAGACGAAGCTAAAAATGCATTTAATAATGGCATTGCCCGGCTAAGCCCAACACTCCTTAGCCGTTGGCAAATGCTCCCTCATATTTTGTATGCAGAAATTCGGGCCCACTTTGTTGGCGAATATTTGAATACCTCAGAGAATTACAATTCCAAGCCAGCCATTGACGATTATGTTTTTCGACGCAAACCATTTCTTGGTGTTGCTATTGATGGAATCGTGGCAGTTATTTCAGCATTGGAAGGTGTGACCTCGATCTGGGATTATTTTCCTGATCTGGATTTGGCAAAGCTGGCTTTATATCGGCTTTATTCTAATCGTTTTTTAAGAACCGAATTAGCCTGCCTCAATCGCATACTTTTAGATGAAGTACAAGATCTTACCCCGCTTGAAACTTCGGTTCCGCTTCTTCTTGCTAGGAAAATTGCAGAATTCAATAACGGCGTTGCCCCTTATGTTTTGGTAACTGGAGATGAAGGGCAGACCGTTAGGCCAACCGATTTTGAATGGGGTAAACTCAAAGATCTCATCTCCAGCATTCTTAAAACCCCCGAAGATATCTCTCTGCCTGCAAACCTTCGTAACCCAAGTAGCATCGGTCATCTTGTCAACTCTGCAAGGGGGTTGTATCAACACCTTCCAAAAGAAGATCGACCCAGAGGCTTGGAAGAAAACCCTGTTACCGAATCAACAAACGGGAAAATCATTCAGTGCGTTGCGTCTAATGGGGATTCACTTTCCCGGTTGCTGAAGTTAATGGCTGATTTGCCTGGATGTGCGATAATTAGGGTGCTTGATAACACGCCGGCTTTCTTTGCAGAAGAAATCAACAAAACAATTCTTTCAGTCGCTGAAAGCAAAGGGCTGGAATTTCAAACAGTGTGTGTGCTTGAATCTGCCAGTTTACTTACCCCTATCATGGAAATTAAAGAGGATATCAAAGGCGTTGAAATAAACCGTTTGCGAAAACGCCTTGCGATTGATCAAATACGGGTTGCAATAAGCCGCCCTACAGAAACCCTGATTCTTTTAGATATTGATCCCAACGAAAATCAAATCAAAGCCATCAGCAACTTTCTTTCGGGTTCGCAGGTGTTTCATATGAATGCAGAAGAACTTCTGCATTTTTTTGACACTGAAGATAACGGCCCTGAAATTTATGTTCAACAATGTATTCAAGATGTTCGCAATCTGATTGAAGTCAAACCTTTTAATGCTTTGCATCGCTGCAAGCAAGCCGTTGCTTTGCTAGGTAACCCCGATCTTCCAAACGGTATCGCAGACTTCACACTTCGTAATGAAGTCTACCTGCTCCTTGCAAGAACCTACCTGCAGCTTTTGGTAAACCGGGATGGCAGCAATCTAAGCAATCTAAACGAGGAAGAATTATTATCCTTGGCACACTCCGCGAGCCATAGTGCACAAAGGCTTGATATTGCAACGGTGATTGCCTCTGTTCTTGCATACCGTCACGAACAGTTAATTCCTAAAAAAGCAAAGCTATTACCTACCTTACTTGATTTGATCAAAACCGCGGGAACTTGTGATCCTTGGATTCAAATTGGCTTGCGTTTGTTCTATCCGGAATTTCGCCAACAACTTGAATTCCTGGTTATTCAACCGGAATCTTGCATTGAACATTGTGGTAATTTGGCTGATTATTATCAGGTGCTAGAGCTTCCGATTGAAGAAGCACAAATTAGCATCATGAAATTAAGAACTCTTGCGGTGGAAACTCTAGCCAATGCTGGTAATTATCAAGACGCATTAATTTTGGCAAAGCAAATCAGCCCCAAGCCAAAAGAGTTAATCCTTCGTTTTCAAAAGGCTTTGAATAAAAATGCTCCTGATCTTATCCCGAGTAGTGATCTAGAAAAAAAACCTCTTGGAGAAATTTTAAAAACTCAAGTGATTGATCTGGGCAATGGTATCACCCTAGATCTAGCTCTGATCCCTGCAGGTTCATTTTTAATGGGTTCTCCCACATCCGAAAAGCATCGGTTTATTAATGAAACTTTGCATAAAGTTGCCATTTCTAAACCATTTTACTTGGGTACTCTTCCTGTAACCCAGGAACAATGGGAAGTTATCATGGGAAATAATCCCAGTTATATTAAAGGCCCAAAGATCCCTGCTACCGATGTATCTTGGAATGGTTGCCTTCTTTTTATTGATAAATTGAATGCTTTAACCTCGGGCGGTTTTCGTCTCCCTACAGAGGCAGAATGGGAATACGCTTGCAGAGCGGGAACCACGACTGCGACTTATTTTGGCGAAACTATTGGTTTAGAAAATGCAAATATCCGAATCTCTGTTCCCTTGAAGCCCTTACCCGGAAAAAACATCAAGCCTAAACTGGCCTTTGGCGAAATAGACACGGCTAATTTTTCGAATGGCATCAATTACCACCGGCCACAACCTGCAATAAAACCTGTTAGACTTTATTCCCCAAATTCTTTTGGGCTATATGATATGCATGGCAATGTCTGGGAATGGTGCAATGATTGGTATGGCCCTTATCCTAAAGGAGATGTTGTCGACCCAAGCGGGCCTAAAAGTGGACAAAAGCGTATTTGCAGGGGCGCTTCCTATATCGATGACGAAACTTGTTTACGGACTGCATTCCGGGGTATGGATGCTCCCAATAGTTCGAACAGATTGCTTGGCTTTCGCATCGCAAGAACCATCTAAGAACATTTCCAATTCACGCAATTTTACAATAATCTCACTTTAAAAAATCAACTTGCGAATCTAATTAATTGCGCACTGTAAAACCCGCAAGATGCTTGGAAACCGGTCTATTCAAAAGAAAAGAGTAGGGCCAAATTTTTCTGAAAAACAAAGCAAAGAACTTTTACCGCGAAGACGCTAAGTTCGCCAAGAAGCAGAATACTAGTACGAATTTCTTATCTTCCTTTGCGCTCTTTGCGTCTTGGCGGTGAGAATGCCTTTATTCTTCTAAGAATCTTTACCTCCGCGTTTTGCAACTTATCCGCACACAGAAATTATTTCTGATTGAGAAAAGTTGGCCAAGTGTCTCTTTTTCAAGGTAGACTTATTAATTGCGCACGCTTCACCTTCGATGTATTATGATTTCTCACTATTTTCAGGAATGTTTTCAAGGAGCTGAATGATGAAAAGGTTTGCAGTACGATTATTATCCATGACTCTTGCACTATTAATTGCAAGCAATTCCTTCGCAGAAGAAAAAATCAAAGCGTTAATTGTTGATGGCCAGAATAACCACAATTGGAAAGGCACCACCCCTATCCTCAAGAAAATTCTTGAAGATACAGGCAAGTTCAGCGTGGAAGTTGCTACCGCCCCCGCAAAGGGCCCCGAAGTTGCAACCTTCAGACCTAAGTTTTCCAACTACCAAGTTGTGGTAAGTAATTACAATGGCCAAGATTGGTCCAAGGAAACCCAGAATGATCTGGTTGAATATGTAAAAAATGGTGGTGGCTTTGTTCCTGTTCATGCAGCCAACAATGCCTTCCCAGCATGGGCCGAATATAACGAAATCATCGGCATCGGCGGTTGGGGCGGCAGATCCGAAAAGAGCGGCCCTTATGTCCGCTTGAAAGATGGCAAGTTTGTAAACGATATGACCCCAGGCAAGGGCGGGAGCCATGGCAAACAACACGAATTCGTTGTCGTTACACGCAATACCGAACACCCCATCACCAAGGGCCTTCCCGCAGAATGGCTTCACAACACCGATGAACTTTACGATAGGCTTCGTGGCCCTGCAAAGAACCTAACCGTTTTGGCAACTGCTTATGCAGACCCAAAGACCAACGGCTCCGGCGAACACGAACCCATGCTCATGGTGCTCGATTACGGTAAAGGTAGAATTTTCCATACCACTTTGGGCCATGCCGAACCTGCAATGAAATGCATTGGCTTTGAAGTTACCTTTGCAAGGGGCACCGAGTGGGCCGCCACCGGAAAAGTCACCCTAAACACCATTCCAGCAAACTTCCCCAAGGCCGATAAAGTTAGCATCCGCTAACAACGCCTTATAATTTCATTTCAAGGAAGGGCACTGAAAACCTCAGGGCTCTTCCTTTTTTATTGCTAAAGGTTCCGATTATGGGATTAATTCTTCTGTAAAACCCCTTCTAAAACAGGTTTTTGTGCTTTATAGATGACTTTATTTCCGATATAAAGAATGGTGAATTGAATTAGATTGCGGTTTTGATCCCACCCACTCCTTCCGATTGCCTTCCATGAACTTAAATCACCCAACATCTTGGATTGCAGTAATAGCAATGCTTCTCGTAAATGGGGCAGGGTATAGCGCAGAAACCACCCCATCCTTCCTTCATGAAATCATGCCCTTGTTAACTAGGCATGGCTGTAATCAGGGCGCATGCCATGGAAAAGGCAATGGGCAAAATGGCTTCAGACTTTCGCTTCGAGGTTATGCACCCGAGTTAGATCATGCCTGGCTGACGCGCGAATTTTTAGCTCGCAGAATTGATACTGCAGATCCGGGCGAAAGCCTGCTTGTTCGTAAAGCCATGGGCGAAGTAATGCACGAAGGTGGCAGGCTGTTTTCTCGAAACAGCAAATCTCATGAAGTGATGGTTCAATGGTTGAAAGCGGGAATGCCTGGCCCACTAAAAAATGAAGCAAAACTTACCGGATTAAAAATCACCCCCGCAACCATGCTTCTTGCAAAAGATCAGAAACAACAACTCAAGGTTCTTGCTGAATTTTCTGACAACAAAATTGTTGATGTAACTTGGCTGGTAAAATTTGCAGTTGCTGATGCTTCCCAACTTAGTGTGGATGCCAGTGGTTTGGTAACAGCGCTTCGTCCTGGCGAAACCTCGGTACAAGTATTTTTCGAAGACCAAGTCGCAATTGCCACCTTTACCACTCCTTATAAAAATCCAATCCCCATCGCATCTTTTCCCAAGGTCATCAACCCAGTTGATGATGCAGTGTTTAAAAAACTTTCTGGTCTGGGAATTCCCGCAAGCACCTCTTGCACAGATGAAGTTTTCCTACGCAGGCTATTCCTAGATACTGCAGGGATTCTGCCCACCCCTTCTGAAGTCACCGCCTTCCTTGCAGATAAAAGCACGAACAAGCGGGCAATTATGATCGATAAGGTTTTGGATAGACCCGAGTTTGTCGATTTCTGGACCTTGCAACTTGCTGATATTTTCCAGAACCGAAAAGAACGCGATCACGATGTTCGTGGCACCAAAGGCGTCAGGGCGTTTCACTCTTGGCTTCACGATCAGGTTCGTACCAACAAACCTTGGGATGTGCTATGCAGTGAAATTCTCACCTCCACAGGCAGCACTTCTGAAAACCCCTCAGTCGGTTATTTCATCGTAACCGTGGGGGAACAGCGCGAAGCCCATCGCAGCGAAGTCGTAGCATCCATGGCACAATCTTTTCTAGGCACCCGCATTGGCTGTGCCCAATGCCATAACCACCCACTTGAGAAATACACCCAAGATGATTTTTATCGTTTCTCCGGTTTTTTCTCGAGGCTGCGAATGGATCGAAAAGATCCTAAAGATGGTGTCACCACACTTTTCGCAAACTTAAAAGACGATGAACAAAAACGACCCCTCGGTGTAACCCAACCTCGAACCGGTGAGTTTCTCAACCCAAGGCCCATCGACCGAGCCCCTGTTGAAACCAATAAAGAAACCGACCCTAGGCAAGCGCTTGCCAAATGGATGATCGACCCAGCAAACGAATCATTTCATGGAGCGTTGGTTAATCGGGTTTGGAAGCATTTCATGGGCATGGGCCTTGTCGAGCCTGTGGATGATTTGCGCTCGAGTAACCCGCCCTCCAACAAAGAACTCTGGGCCTACCTTAAAAGCGAATTCATCAAGAACAAGTGCGACACAAAGCATTTAATCCGCTTGGTTCTTAACTCTCAGACTTACCAACTCGAATCGGGAACGGTTCCGGGAAACGAAACAGACACTAAGTTTTATTCCCACTATTATCCCAAACGCCTCGGTGCAGAAGTTATCCTTGATGCAGTCAGCTTTTCAACAGGTATACCCGAAAATTTCCCGGGCTATCCTGAAGGCATTCGGGCTGTGCAAGTCCCCGACCCCAGCATCCGTTCTTACTTTCTTTCAGTGTTTGGCAGATCAGAAAGAGTTACCGCATGTGCCTGTGAACGATCTGAAGAAGTAAGCCTACCCCAATTGTTGCACTTGCAAAACGGGCAATGGATTGCAGATAAAATGGGCAATCCCAAGGGTAAACTAAAAACCCTCATCTCTGATAAACGAACAGATAACGAAAAAATCTCAGAGATGTTCCTTACGACTTTATCACGACTTCCAACAGAAAAAGAAGCCGCTGCCTTGGTTAAGGAATTAGCAAAGTCGACCTCGAAGGAAGAGTTTTATCAAGATGCATTCTGGACATTGTTGAACACGGTGGAGTTTTCATTTAATCATTAAGCCACCTGAATATAAAGGATGAAGCTATGTTGGATCTGATACTTGGAAAAAAAGCTTATAACTGTGATGGTGTAAACCGCAGAGATTTTCTCAGGGTGGGTGGCATCGCTGGCCTTTCTCTACCTTCGCTTTTACAATTAGAAGCTCAGGCAAAAACTAAGAAAGCCCGTGCTAAGAGCATAATCCTTGTCTACTTGGGCGGTGGATTGACCCATCACGATACCTTCGACATGAAACCCGATGCGCCCGAAGAAGTTCGTGGAAAATATAAGTCCATCGATACCGTCGTGCCCGGTTTAAGAATTGGTGAACTTCTACCCAACATGGCAAAGGTGATGGATAAAGTCGCATTGGTTCGTTCGGGCGCCCACAATAACGATCATCATGAAACTGCTACCAACTGGGCGATTTCTGGGCGCTTTGGCTCAGCCTTTGGCGACTTCCCCGCAATAGGCGCAGTCGTTGCCCACGAAACCGGACTAGGTGGTTCCATGCCTCCTTATGTTGCAGTACCGCGAAACCCATCCTTCACTTGGGAACTAGGCAAAAGTGCCTATCTGGGTGGCAGATACGAATCATTCAAAGCAGGCGATCCCAACGATGCGAATTTCAAGGTGCAAGATCTTTCTCCTGCAGAACAGCTATCCCCAACACGGTTGGAACGCAGGGGAAATCTAAGGCAAGCAGTTGATCAACTCGCAAAGAAACTTGATAATTCCGAGCAAGTGAAAACCTTTGGCGAATTCCAACAGCGCGCTTCTGAATTGGTGCTTTCGCCCAAAGCCAGGTCAGCGTTTGCCATCGATTCAGAGAACGATAAATTAAGAGATCGCTACGGCCGTAACACTTTTGGCCAAAGCTGTTTGTTAGCACGCAGGTTGGTAGAAAATGGCGTACGCTTCACCACGGTCAACTACGGTGGCTGGGATCACCATGCGAAAATCTTCGAAGGCTGCGACAAGAAACTCCCCGAATTTGATAAAGGGCTTTCCGCACTAATTGAGGATCTCCAAGTTCGTGGTTTACTTGACGATACCTTGCTTGCAGTTTATGGCGAATTTGGCCGTACTGCAAAGATCAACAAAGATGCAGGCCGGGATCATTGGGCTCAAGCAGCTTCCCTGTTATTTGCAGGCGCAGGGGTAAAGCCGGGATTTATTCTGGGTGCAACCGATAAGTTAGGTGCATTTGTTACCCGCAGGCCTGTAAGTCCAGCTGATGTTGCCTGTACTATTTTTGAATCTCTTGGAATCGACCCGAGAAAACAACTGCTTTCACCCGATGGCAGACCGATTGAAATTCTTGATCAGGGCGAACCCGTGCGAGAGTTGTATGTTTAATTTTATTCGAATGCTATTCCTTACCGTGAGCTTGATTGGTTTGTTATTAAGTACTAATGCAGTTGGGCAGGAAAAGAAAAAAACAGAGAAGCCCCCAGAACCGCCCAAGATTCTCATGGTGATCCCTCCCTTCATGGGGCAGGAAAAGACAACGAAAATTCTTCTCAGAGGCAAGCAACTCGATCTTGTCACCTCGGTGGAAGCTGCAGGGAAAAAAGTTAAAATTATTCGCAAAGGCAAAGCAGGGGTTCAGCAGGGAATGTCTGCAGACAAGCTTGGCGATACCGAAGTCGAAATTGAAATAACTTCGCAGAAAGAAGACCGCCTTGAATTGGTCGTGAAAACAGATGCACTGAATTCCAAGCCTTTTGAGTTACTGGTCAAGAATGGTATCCTATCAGAAAAAGAACCAAATCAAGGATTCACCCAAGCCCAAGAGTTGACTATACCATCTATGGTGCATGGCAAAATTCAAGCAAATCAGGATGTTGATGTTTTTAAAATTAAGGCGGCCTCTGGAAGTTTGATACAAGTTAAAATTCATGCAGAAAAATTTGGCTCGCCTTTGGATGCCATGCTTACGGTTTATGATGATGCTGGAGTTAAACTTTTTTTTGCAGATGATTCGAAAGAATCACGGGATGCATCTTTAAGTTTTAAGATGCCTGCTGGGGGAATGGTAAATCTTTGTGTGCAAGATGCGCATGATCGAGGCGGGGATTTGTTTCATTATTTGTTAGAGGTGCACAAATAAAAACGCCACAGGAGATTGCTCCCCTGTGGCTGACCCGGGAAGACTCGCCCAAAGTCTGCCCCAAGCTAATTCAATAATAGGCACAATCTGGATATTTTGTTCTTTAATCTTTTAAAAAAAATAAAATAGCAAGCTAAACAACTAAGATACAAAGTATATTTACTATCGCTATTCAAAGAAAACCAAGGCTTTTTCACGAATTTGAAGAGCCTTTACACCTCTCGATGTATTAATAAAAAACTTATGCAAAAAGACATCGAACTACTTTAAATCAAAATATCTTTCACCACTTCGCCTGCGACATCGGTTAAGCGATAATCCCGCCCATTAAATCGATAGGTCAACTTGGTATGATCAAGGCCCATAAGGTGCAGTAGTGTTGCATGTAAATCATTCACATGAACTTTATTTTGAACTGCTTTGTAACCGAAATCATCGGTGGCGCCGAAGTGAAAACCACCTTTAACACCAGCACCAGCAAGCCAAATGGTAAACCCATTCGGGTTGTGATCGCGCCCCTTGGCGCCTTGCGAATCGGAAGTGCGACCAAATTCGCCTCCCCAAATCACTAGCGTAGAATCAAGCAATCCCCGGGCTGCTAAATCTGTTAGCAGTGCCGCTGCTGGTTGATCGGTATGTAATGCGCACGACCGATGATTCGTATCCACATCGCTATGGCAATCCCAAGGCACATCATTCACGCTGCCATCACCGCCAACACCCTTGCCCGCAAAGATTTGCACGAAGCGCACGCCTCGCTCAACCATTCTTCGTGCGACCAGGCACTGCCTTGCGAATGTGGCGCATTCAGGC